>NZ_OY764210.1 GCF_963668165.1 Marispirochaeta sp.
ATTTAAAAGAGATGAAGGACCTTGCAGCCAGGCACGAAGAGCGTCCCATAGTGGAATATTGGGACTTTATTTCATGGGGTATCCTTATAATTCTGGGGACCCTGCTGCACGCCCGGTTCTTTTCCATGGAAATAAACAAAGCCCTGCTGGTTATCTGGCTGCCGGTTTTCATTATCGGAGGTTTTGTCGAAATCATGGCCTGGATCTATCTTGTTAACCGTCTGAAAACGCCTATTTCCACCCGCAGAAACCAGCGTTTCTATGTAGCCTCCGGTGTAATCCTTATCGCGATACTTTTTGTCCTCTACTACCTGATTCACCTCGATGGTCCCATTCCCGGCATGATGCTTCTGCTTTTATCGGTGCTCTTTGCATTTGTGGCACAGATGTCCTACCTGGGCTTGTTTGCAGAGACGGTACTGACTCTGGCGGCCGGGATAGTTCTGACAGTCCTTGATGTCAGGGGCCTGCAGGGCTCGGTGGGTGTCGGACTATTTGCCGGCCTGGAGTTTTTCGTAATCGGAATACACACGAGGATTCTGGAAAAACGACATGGATAAACTCTACACCCGCTTTGACGGGGTGTTTTTCGAAAAGACCCGCCTCTCCCTGATGACCCTGATAATGCAGGAGGAGAGTGTGGCCTTCAACATACGCTCAAGGAGCGCCTTCAGATGAGCGACGGAGCACTTTACACCCACCTCGAGAAGCTGATCGGCGCAGGCTATGTGCAGAAGCGGAAAGAGATCGCCGGCACGAGCAGTCCGCACCCTCTACTCGGCCACCGCGGCGAAGGAAAAACCCTCTTTCGGGAATACCTGCGGTTTCTGGAGGAGATCATTACCGCGAAGAATAGCGGATTGTCCATGGAAGCGGGAAAACTGCAGGAAGGAGAATAAGCAATGAACGGAAAAACCGGAGCTGCCCTGATTTTCCTGTCCGCATGCGCGGCACTCAGCCTCTTTGCAGAGGACTCCGTCGCCGGATGAACTGCTGCGTCTGGCGGAACGGGTAATCTTTCCATCCGTCTATCGAGGCCGAGATGACCATCGAAACCAAAAAACCGGGTCAGCGCGACAGCACCCTCGAGATGGAAACTCTCTACAAGGAGGGAACCGGTTCCTTTATCGAGATGACCGCCCCCGCCCGCAGCCGCGGAATCTGCGTTTCCTCGAAAAAGGCGACAGCCTCTATATGTACAACCCAAAATCCAACAGCAGCAGGCCCCTGCGGCTCTCGCCGGAACAGTCCTTTCAGGGAACCGTCTTCTCGAACAACGATGTCTCCGATCAGCAGTACACGGATGATTACAAGGCCTCGCTGGCGGGGGAAGAGCCCCTGGAGCATCCCGATTTCGGTTCCGGTCACCTGCAGCATCCTCAACGCGGTCTCCAAAAGGTCCGAAGCTCCCTACGGCCGCATCAAGATCTATATTGATATAGAGAATCTTCGTCCGCTGCGTTTCGACTATTACGCCAAATCAGGGACTGCTGTTCAAGAGCATGCTTCTGAAGGAGTACCGGCAGATGGCGGGAGAGCTGCGGCCCGCGGTCATGCACATGGAATCCTACGAGCTTGAGGGCGCGTATTCAGAGGTCATCATCAACAGCCTCGAGGCTCTCGACGATATACCCGATAGCAGGTTCACCACCGCCTCGCTTACCCGATAGGAGGTTCCGATGCGACCCGTCCGTGGTCTCTTTTCTACTACCCTGCTCCTTTTCATCCTCCTCCCGGTTTCCGCCCATCGCTCTTCGCACAGGAGTACAGCGTCTTCGGAGAAATCAGATCTGGAGGCGGTCTTTTCGAAATACTCCGGAGGCAGTGCAGGAGAACCGACTCGATTCCCTTCTCGGGGTCGAACTCAACCATCGGCTGGACTATGAGACAGCTTTTCCTTCATCGCGCACCACAAGGGTACGATGGACCGCACCGAAGAACCGGAGCATACCCTGTATGAAGCCTATATCGATTACCGGCCATCGGATCAGGGTACGGTATCGGAGCAGGCAAACAGCGGGTCAGCTGGGGACGGGGCATAACCTTTTTCCCAACCGACTCTCTCCATCCGAGCCACACCCGGGACGATGTGGAAGGCTTCAGCGGAATCAGCACCCTGATTACCCCGACTCGCCGATCTGCAGCTGACAGGGGCGTGATCGACTTCAGCGCGCCCCTTGTGCGAGGAAACCTCCGCCGGCTCCGTTAACGAGGATTTCTACAGCAGAGCTGAAATACGCGTTCTACGGGAGCGTGGTTTCTCGGGAACCTCGACCTGGCGCTGTCCGGCGTCTACCGCCGGGACGAAACCCTTCGGCCGGGGCTTGGCCTTTCCCGTGATCTGGCCGGATTCATTCTGACCGCCGAAGGAGCCGTTGAGTTTCTGAACCAGACCCTCTATCCGGACGGAATCCGCGTCGCCGACCTTCAGCGGTGCCGAGCGCCGGCGAACCGTATCCGCTGGCGGCAGCCGGCATCAGTCAGAAGCTGGACGCCCCGAAAACGATCTCCGATTTCAGCTTCTATGCAGCGGCCGAGTATCTCTATGCCGGCACCGGCTACAGTCGAAGATGATGCGAGAGCGCTATTTCGAGACTGTACCCGCCTACTTCGCCACCACCGGGAGCTACCCCACCGCCCGGCTATCCGGGACGGCACTATCTGTTCCTCCTCGGCACTCTGGAGATCTACCAGAAAATCTCATGTGAGATTTCCGGCCTGACAAACCTGCAGGACGGATCCTCCTCGCTGGGAGCCTCCGCCACCCTGCTGACCATTGCAGGAATGGATCTGGCGGCGGAGGGTGAAATCCTCGTCGGGGAGAGTACAACCGAGTTCGGCAGCCTGAAAACGGAGGAGGGCTGCCTGGTCTCTGACCCTGAAATCAACACTCTATTTCTAAATACGGGAGGATCTGCCATGTCGCTTTTACGGGTAGAACATATCAACAAGGACTATTATCTCGGAAAAACAGTAATTCACGCCCTGAAGGATGTCAGCTTTTCAGTCAGTGAAGGAGAGTTCATCTCGATTGTCGGCCCTTCAGGCTGCGGCAAGACGACACTGCTGAATATCCTCGGCTGTATCGACAAGCCGACTTCAGGCCGGGTTTTTTTCGGTGATCAGAATCTGGCGGATCTCTCCGACGGACAGGAGGCGGAAATACGGCTCGCCAGACTGGGATTCATCTTCCAGTCCTTCAACCTGGTAGCTGTTCTGAACTGCTTTGAGAATGTGGAGTTTCCCCCTTATTCTTGCCGGTGTCGACAAGGCTGAACGCAAACGGCGAGTCAGGCATATGGTAGAGCTCGTCGGTCTCGGTGAATTTGTATTACACAAACCGGATGAGCTCTCCGGCGGACAACGGCAGCGGGTCGCCATTGCCCGGGCCCTGATCAACCGCCCTTCGATCGTCATTGCCGATGAGCCGACAGCCAACCTCGATTCGGAAACCGGAGATGGAATCCTCGAAACCATGGCCCGCCTCAACAAGGAGGAGAAGGTCACCTTCATATTCTCGACACATAACCTCGAGATCATGCGCCACGCCAAACGGGTGGTACACCTGAAAGACGGAAAGATCTCATCGGTCACCTCCTCTGCCCCCTCCTCTGTCGCGAAAGGGGTAACTCAATGATTTTCTTGAAGGTTGCCTGGCAGAACATGATGAAGCACCGCCGGCGCACCGCCCTGATCATCTTTTCGACAGGCCTTTCGGTGGCGGTTATCCTCTTCGTTGCCGGCATGGTGGAAGGCTTCAAGGTCAACTTCTTCAGAAACATGCTGCAACAGAGCGGTCATCTGCAGCTGCTGCCGCAGGGACAGGAAGAGGCGCTGAACCCCTACGACCTCGAACTCCTGCTCGATAATCCTGATGAGCTGGTCGAGGCGGTGCAGCAGAGAGACGGGATCAAGACAGCCGAAAAGATCCTGACCTTCGGCGCTATGCTGCTGGCGGAGGAAAAGAACCTGACCATCGCCGGTGCGGGCACTCATCCCGACTCACTCTTCTTCGAAAAAGCCCGGGAGGGCATCTACGCCGGTGATTTCCTTGCCGAAGAGAATGGGCTCGCCATCAGCCGGAATATCGCCGGGCTGCTTCATGTTGAGCTGGGAGATCCGGTTGTAGTTCTTGTGGAGGACTCGAGCGGATCTCCCTGGTACATGGAGTATCCGGTCACCGGGCTCTTCGAGACCGACAGCCGGGATTTCGACGAGATGTACTTCTTCATCAATCACAGCCAGGCGGAGGAGCTCCTCTATATTCCGGGACAAACCCGTGAGATCCGGGTGCTTCTCGATGATAAAGAAAAGGCGCCTTACCTGGCCGATAATCTCACCGGCCGGCCGCCCTTTCAGGACGCCTGCGAAATCAAGGAGTGGCATGAGATCCACGGCAGCTACCTGGTGCTTCTGCGTATGTTCGATGTCTTCATTGTCTTCATAAATATCTTCACCATCATTGTTGCCGCTACCGTAATAACCAATTCCATCCTGATGAACATCTTCGAACGGGCCCGGGAACACGGAACCCTGCGCGCCATCGGGATGAAGAGAAGCCAGATATTCGGACTGATCATGACCGAAGGATTCCTGCAGGGACTGGCGGGAAGCCTGCTCGGACTAATGATCGGCATTCCGCTGGTCCTCTACTTCCAGGCCTACGGCATGAACTGGGGTGCGATTACCGAGAGTTTCGGAGTTGGCAGAACCTTTAATTTCGCATTCTCCCCGCAGTACGCCTTCTCGAGTCTGGCGGCAGGTGTACTGATCGCCTGCGGAGGATCCCTCTACGCAGGCCTGATAAGTGTACGTATGAGTATTATGGACAGCCTCAGAGCGGTTTGAGGACGGGAGGTAGAATATGGAGATGATAATTATTGCCTGGCGCAACGTCTTCCGCAATAAACGGCGCAGTATCCTGAATATTATCGCCCTGACCCTGGCAAGCGGTTTGATGGTCCTGGGCCTTGGCTGGGTGCAGGGCTATCACACCTATATCTACAAGGCGATGCAGAACTTCGAGTCCGGGGAGGTACAGCTCATTCCCGATGGGTATCTGACCGAGAGCCGCCGTATGCCGCTGGATCTGAACCTGGAAGGCTATCGTGATCTCAAGGAGCGCCTGAAATCGATCGAGGGAGTACGGGAAGCGACAGGCCGTATCGACTTCTCCCTGCGCCTCTCGAACCGGGCTGAATCGGTATACCTTGTCGGCCGGGGCATCGATCCGGGGAGCGAGGCGAATACGACGGTGCTCTCCGACTATATTTCGGCGGGAAGCTACCTCTCTGCTGACGAAGAGGGGATCCTAATAGGAAAGGAGCTGGCCGACCGCATGGGAGTGGCCCCCGGCGACACCGTTTATGTGGTCGTCCAGGACAAGTACGGGGTGGAAAACTTCAGCGATATCAAGATCGCCGGAATCTTCCACTACGGATTTCCGCCCATCGACAAGAACGTCGTATTCCTTGACCTGGCAAGCGCGATGCGGATGCTCGACATGGACAATCAGGTAACCAGGGTCGTTATGCGCATGGACGAAGGTATAAGCCCCGCCGAAGGGACAAAACTACTGCAGAAAGAGGATCTGCCGGGTGAGATCCACAGCTGGAAAACCTTCGCACAGGCGACGGTGTCGGCAGTCAGGGCGGATACCAACAGTTTCTATATCATACTGGTCGTCCTCTATCTCCTGATCGTGCTGGGTCTGCTCAACTCGATGTCCATGAGCGTTCACGAACGTACGCGGGAGATAGGAACCCTTAAGGCTATCGGCATGAAGAAAAATCAAGTCGTGGCTCTGCTGATGACCGAGAGTGCCTGGATGGCGCTGATTTCCGCGGCAGCGGCGGTGCTTATCTCGCTGCCGATGATCTGGTACCTCGGCAGCGTCGGCCTGGATATCTCGTCCCAAATGCCGAACACTATCCCCGTCCCTTTCGGAGAACAGTTCTACGCCGATTTCAGATTACGCCATTTCCTGATTGCCTTCGGCATCGCGACGCTAAGCGGCCTGTTGGGTACTCTTCGTCCGGCGCGCAGGGCGGCGCGGCTGCTGATAGCGGAGGCCATGCGCGGAGGCGGGCTGGGCTAAAACCCCGGTACTGTCCCGAATCGTGGGGATGAAGGACATTTAAAAGCAGAGGACCAAATGAATTACCCGTTTCCTTGTTCCGTATCCGGTGGATTTTTCCATTATAACGGGATAAAACGGCTGCCAGGTGATTTTATCCCCACGGTTTGGGACACTGAGAAGGTCCCGCAAGCACCTGATCCAGCGCGGGAAAAGAGGCCCGCCCCCCGTTCCGGGTAACAGCAAGACCGGCAGCCCGGGCGGCAAAACGCAGAATATGCTCCAGGGCCCAGTGCTGCAACATTCCGTAGGCAAAAGCGCCGTGAAAGATGTCCCCCGCGGCGGTGGTATCGACGGCTTTAACGGCGAGAGCATCGTATCCTCCCCGCCGGTCGCCGAGGGCCCAGACGCCCCCCTTCTCTCCCAGGGTAATTACGGCGCAGTTTCCGTTTCTCTGCTGCAGCAGTTCAAGTGCCCGGAATACCTGTTCCGGCCCGGAGAGATCCTCTCCCAGCATTGCCGATGCGAAGGCGGCGGAGGCCACAGGATAATCTACAAGCTCCACGAGTTCCCAGGTTGCTCCCCTTAAGGATCCGGCATCCAGGACAGTAAGCGCCTCCGGCCAGCGGGCCATGGCCGCCCGGGATGCCGCCAGACAGTGACCGTCAAAAAGAAGGACCTCCGGATCCAGTCCGGACAGGGATACGGGTAATTCAAAGAGATCTTCCGTACTGCGGTGATTTACAATACTGCGGCTGCCGGTGGAACCGTTTACCAGAACAGCGGACACCGGAGTCGGATATTCCGGGTATTCGACAATGCCCCGGGTGTCGACGCCGTATTCTTTCAGCTCCTCAATAATGAGGGGACCAAAGGGATCCCGCCCCACCGGCCCGGCCAGGGACACAGACACACCCCAGAGAGCCAGGAGCGCCGCGGCATTGGCCGCGGGTCCTCCGCCGGAGATACTGCGCTCAGCGGCCAGGGATTTTGTGTCCTCCCGGGGGAAGCTGTCCACTTTAAGGATAATATCCAGCGACGAATGACCAATACAGAGAATATTCAAGAAGTACCTCACAAAATATCAGTATTAAGAAACAAAAGCAGAATTCACCCTCAATTCTTAAGGAATCCGCAAAAAATCACTTGATCATTTGTCAATTTAAAACCATTATATAGTAACTCTCGTTATTAACACAATTCAAGGAGATGGTCATGAAAAAGCGAATTCTCACCTTCGTGGCGATTGCAGTCCTCGTACTGCTGGCACTTAGCGGTTGCGCCGGCAAGGGTTCCAAAACGGTAAAAATCGGCGTTGCAGGGGCCCATTCAGGAGACCTGGCGTCCTACGGTCTGCCTTCGGTTAAAGCCGCTGAACTGGTAGTTGAAGAGTGGAACGCCAAGGGCGGCGTTCTGGGAAAACAGGTTGAACTGGTAATAGAAGACGATCAGTGCAAGCCCGAAGTTGCTACCAACACTGCCGCGAAACTGGTTGGCGAGCAGGTAGTCGGTGTTATCGGGCATATCTGCTCCGGAGCCACAAAGTCTGCCTTGGGAATCTACAACGATTCTAAAATACCGGTAATCTCTCCCTCCGCAACCAACCCTCCCCTTACCAAGAGCGGCGACTATCCCAACTTCTTCCGCACCATCGCGCCGGATGACGCTCAGGCAGCGCTGGATGTTAATTTCGCGGTTGATACCCTGGGTCTCACAAAGATCGCTGTTCTCCATGACAAGGGAGACTATGGAAAAGGGTTTGCCGACTTCGCCAAGGAATACCTCGATCAGCGCTCCAATGTGGAGGTAGTTGTTTACGAAGGTATTCAGGTTGGTGCAGTTGACTATTCGGCCATCATCAACAAGGTAGCCGCATCCGGTGCCGAAGCGATCATCTACGGCGGATACCACCCCGAGGCTTCCAAGCTCGTCGGTCAGATGAGGACCCGCGGCATGGATACTGTCTTCATTTCCGATGACGGCGTTAAAGACGATACCTTTATCAAGGTAGCTCAGGAAGCCGCGGAAGGTGTTTACGCCTCCGGTCCGGTTGACACAACCTCCAATCCCCTGGCTGTTAAAGCCACCGAAGACCACCAGAAAAAGTACGGCGAAGATCCCGGCGCGTTCTTCCTGAATGCCTATGCCGCCACCCAGGCACTGCTCAATGCCATCGAAAAGGCCGGTTCGACCGAGTACGACGCAATTGTCAAAGCCCTGCGCAGCGAATACGTTGAAACCCCTCTGGGAAACATCAGCTTCGACAAAAAGGGTGACGCTATTGGTGTAGGTTTCTCCGTGTATCAGGTTCAGAACGGCGTTTACGTCGAACTCAAATAAACTTGCTAATTCTGTCATATTCATGTAATATGACGCGTTCTTTCAGAGATCTTGAGAACTTTTTGAACAGGCCCGTACAGGGCCTGTTCCTTGCTTCCGTTTCAATGCTAACAGCGTGTACACAACTTTACCGCAGCACATCGCAACAAGGCGGTTTTAGATTACAAGGAGCCAGCAGGAAACCACCATGAATCTAGATTATTTAATCCAGCTTACGCTGTCGGGAATGACACGGGGCAGCATTTATGCGCTGATAGCCCTCGGGTATACGATGGTTTACGGCATTATTCAGCTTATCAACTTTGCCCACGGTGAAATTTACATGATTGGTGCCTTTACGGCCCTTATAATTGCTACGGTTCTTAATATGACAGGAATGCCCGGAGTAGCGGTTTTTATCATTGCCATGATTATTGCTGTTGTGTACTCCGCTGCGTACGGAGTGACAATGGAAGCCATGGCATACAAACCGGTACGCCGTGCCCAGCGCTTATCAGCCCTTATAAGTGCAATCGGAATGTCGTTCTTCCTGCAGAACTACGTGCTGCTGGCGCAGACCTCGGACTTTCTCTCCTTTCCCCGGCTGATTCCACAGTTCGCCTTTCTGGAAGGGGCCAGAAACTTTTTAACATCCACCCAGATCATCATTTTCGGTGTAACCGCCGTCGTCATGGTGGCCCTTACCATCCTGATCAAGTTTACCAGGATCGGTAAAGCCATGCGTGCCACAGCCCAGGACAAGACCATGGCCCTGCTGGTAGGTATAAATATAAACCAGGTTATCGCCGTAACCTTCCTTATCGGCTCTGCCATGGCCGCTGTCGGCGGTGTGCTGATCAGCTCCCATGTGGGACAAATCAACTTCTATATCGGTTTCCTCGCGGGTATCAAAGCCTTTGTTGCAGCGGTTCTCGGCGGGATCGGGTCAATTCCCGGGGCAGTTCTTGGAAGTTTTGTGCTGGGGCTGACTGAAAGTTTCGGTGCAGGTTACATATCTTCGGATTACGAGGATGTTTTCGCCTTTATCATTCTGGTGCTTATTCTGATTTTCCGCCCTGCCGGGCTCCTCGGCCGGGCCCAGAAAGATAAGATATAAGGGATACATACAATGAACAACGCTGTACAGGAACTGAAAAAGTCCTTGATAACCTCCCTTTGGTTCATGTTTTTGACCTTTCCCATTATGGTCATCAAGGTTAATACGGTAGAGAAGGTCGTAAACTGGCGCTGGTCAAATATGATTTTCATCGGTGTCTTGAGTTTTGTCATGTCCTATTTCTGGCGCGGAATGCTGAGAAAAAAGGAGCGGGGAGACAAGCTGGTCGACCTGTCCGGAATAATGCCCGCGAAATTGAGGGGACTGGATCTTCGGGAATCGCTTTCTGACAAAAAGATCGCAAGGCCGGTTCTGATCATACTTCTGGTAGCGGCGCTTATATTTCCCTTCGCCGCGGGTATGTATCAGACCAGTATAATGACTACGGCCCTTATGTACATCATCCTGGGTCTGGGTCTGAATATCGTTATCGGACTGGGAGGAATGCTCCATCTCGGCTATGCTGCTTTCTACTCAGTGGGCGCCTACACCTATGCCATCCTTCACCGGGATTTCGGCATAGGTTTCTGGGTCGCCCTACCCCTGGGCGCCATACTTGCCATGTTCTTCGGAATGCTTCTGGGATTCCCTGTTTTACGGCTCAAGGGTGATTATCTTGCCATCGTTACCCTCGGGTTCGCCGAAATCGTACGTATTGTGCAGGAAAACTGGAACGATTTTTCTTCAGGTCCCTCGGGAATCGCCAATATTCCCCGCCCCAGCTTATTCGGAATAAAGCTCTCCGTACCGAATGCTACAATATATACCTACATGATTACTCTTTTTCTTGTGCTATTTACCATCTTTGTTGTCCGGCGTCTGGAAAATTCCAGACTCGGCCGTGCCTGGGAAGCCATGAGAGAAGACGCTATTGCATCGGAGTCAATGGGGGTAAATATAACAACCACCAAACTGACGGCTTTCGCCCTGGGATCCTTCTGGGCCGGAATGGTCGGCGTTATCTTCGCGGCCAAAACGACCTTTGTTAATCCCGCAAGCTTTACCTTGATGGAGTCAGTCCTGGTTCTGTGTATCATTGTCCTGGGAGGAATGGGTTCCACTACGGGAGTTATTGTGGGCGCGCTTATCATCGTGCTGCTCCCCGAATATCTGCGGGCCTTTTCGGAATACCGGATGCTGTTATACGGCGGCGTTCTTGTTATGATGATGGTTTTCCGGCCCAACGGGATTATTCAGAAAGTTCGTAAACGTTATATCCTTAATCTTGAAGAGGGAGCCGACGGAGGCAGCAATGAGTGACACTGTACTGAATGTCGAAAACCTTACCATGAACTTCGGCGGGCTGCGGGCCGTAGATGATGTATCCCTCAGTATAAAAAAGAACGAAATTGTCGCCCTTATCGGGCCCAATGGTGCCGGAAAGACTACCTTCTTTAACTGCGTAACTGGTGTATATGCCCCGACAGAAGGGAAGATCCAGATTGCCCCTCCGGGTAAAAGTCAGGAAGTAATCAACGGCGTAAAGCCCCATAAGATCACAGAAAAAGGCCTTGCAAGGACCTTTCAGAATATACGCTTATTCCAGAATATGACGGTTCTTGAAAACATCATGATCGGACGCCACTGCAGATTGAAGTCCGGCATTCTCGGTGCCATCTTTCGCGGTCCCGCTGCACGGGAAGAAGAGGAAAAGCTGGTTCACGACAGTTACGCTATTCTCAAGAAGATTGGTATAGAGCGTTATGTCAATGAACTGGCAAAAAACCTGCCCTACGGTGCGCAGAGGCTGCTTGAAATTGCCAGGGCCCTGGCAACCGATCCTTTTATGCTGCTTCTGGACGAGCCAGCTGCAGGAATGAACCCGAATGAGACCAGGCATCTTGTCGATCTTATTCTCCGCCTCCGTGAGAGCGAGAATGTTACCATTTTTCTGATCGAACACGATATGAGCCTGGTTATGACCCTTTCGGAAAGGATCTATGTGGTTGACTATGGACAGATGATTGCCCAGGGCACTCCTGATGTAATCAAGAAGGACACGCGAGTAATCAAAGCTTACCTGGGAGAAGAGGTTCATGCTTAAACTTGAATCGGTATCTACATATTACGGCAACATTCAGGCCCTCAAAGAGGTGAGCCTCTCCATCAATCAAGGCGAGATTGTTACCCTGATCGGGGCCAACGGTGCCGGAAAATCCACCACTCTTATGTCAATCTGCGGCATTACGCCCCCCCGACAGGGTCGCATTTTGTTTGAGGACCAAGACATCACCCATTTATCAAGCGAGAAAACCGTAGCCCTGGGGATCAACCAGGTACCGGAAGGCCGGCGGATTTTCCCCTACCTGACTGTCAAGGAAAACCTGGACATGGGTGCTTTCCTGCGAAAAAACACGACCGAAATACATCGGGACCTGGAGTATGTATTTGACCTCTTTCCCAGGCTGGCCGAGCGGCGTCATCAGCAGGGAGGTACCTTAAGCGGTGGAGAACAGCAGATGCTGGCCATATCGCGGGCCCTGATGAGCCGCCCGAAGCTGCTGCTCCTGGATGAGCCCTCCCTGGGACTGGCCCCCATCCTTGTACAGCAGATCTTCAAGATAATCCGCCAGATAAACAAGGACAACAACACAACCATCTTTCTGGTTGAGCAGAACGCCAACCTGGCCCTCAAGACCGCCCACAAGGGCTATGTAATGGAGACCGGTAAAATTACCCTGTACGATACTGCGGAAAACCTGCTCAACAATGAAGAGGTGAAAAAAGCCTATCTGGGCGGCGTCTGATACTGTTCCGGGCGGCTTTACCGAGCAGGTTGTCGACACCCGAACCTGATACGTTACCTGCTGAACGTGGCCTGTGCTCCGCCCTGTAGCATCGCGATGAGCAACTCGGCTACATCGTATACGATCCCGTAGAAATGTATGCCGCCATCTACGATGACAATCATAGCCCAGCTTGCCAGCACCATAAAGACCGCCCTTATTTTTTCAGAGAAGCTGCAGGCCCAGGAACGCCTGCGAACAGTATGATCAGTCCCATCATCAGGAGGAGCTGTTGTTCCTGGGCCGAAATTCCTGCGGCGTTCTATGTCGCAAGGAGCTGGATTTTTACGTTGAGACCTTCTCTCATGCGATTGCGGACATTCAGAAATGCCCCGGTTCACATGATAAGGGTAGGGACCAGGACCATGGCGGTCATTGCACAGCGTCCACTTCTATCGGCCTGTGCCTTTCTTTTTACGAAGCGCGAGAATTACGCTCTGAAGCAGGATAAAGAAACAGAGCATGAGACCGGTAGTAATACTTTGCCAATACGGTTCTCTAAGTCCTGATGCAATTACAATGTTGCTTATCGTCTTTAAAGACATCACTCCGAAAAGCGTACCGATAATACTACCCACACCGCCGGTTAATAGTGTCCCGCCGATTATGGAGGATGCAATCGCCTGTATTTCCGCCTGATGCGCGTTGGCCGCGTTTCCCGCTCCGGTATGCATTAGATAGACATAACCGCCGATTCCGGCAAATATACCGCTCAGTAGATAGGCAAAAAATTTCGTGCGCTTCACATTTATACCAAGCATTAAAGCGCTCTCACTGTTACCGCCCACAGCGTAGAGGTTGCGCCCGAATCGACTCCATTTAAGAACTATCCATACGGCTAATACAATGACTAAAGCAATTATTACACCCGGCTCAATTCTGGCTGGAATAAAATTACCGGTTTTCCCGTACGTACCGACCCCCGGGATAACAATACGAAAATTCTTCAGGGAAAGAAAAATTTCATTAGTCACCGTACGCGGAACTTTGCTTACAATGGTTGTCATTCCCTTTGTAAAGAACATGCCACCCAAGGTGACAATAAAGGGCTGTATATCCAAATATGCTACCAGAAAGCCCTGAATGAGCCCCATCGCCAGCCCTATGCTCAAAGCTAAAATGATCGAGCCTGCAACGCTGCCGCTATAATCTTCCATTAAAATAACACATGACATAGTTATCAGAGCGACCATGCCTCCCACCGAAATATCTATACCGGCGGTTATCATAACTATGGTGACTCCGCAGGAAATCACGATTAAATATGCATTGTTATTAAAAATGTCTAGAAACTGTTGAGGATTCAGGAACCCGCCGCCCCAGACAATCATGGCAATTACATACATCGCCACAAAGCAACTAATTGTAATAGTCAAAAGTAAAGAAGTGTTTGAAATAGGTTCCTTGGCTTTGTCTGCCTGTTTATTTAATAATGTCATATCAAGCATTCTCCGTCACTTTCAAAGGTTTTCTTGACAGTCTATTGCGTAATTGAAGGACCCATTTTTGCAGGACCGGCGAACCTAATACAACGATCGCAATAATAACGACAGCCTTGTAGGCTTTTACCGCTGTTGAAGAAACTTTCATGGCGTAAAGCGTAATCGTTAAGGCCTGAATAATGTATGCCCCTATCACCGATCCGGACAATTTAAATTTCCCGCCGCTCAGGGCATTCCCGCCAATGGCAACGGCCAAAATAGTGTCCATTTCAATATCTATGAGGATAGTTTCATGATTAATAAGCCCTATTCTACAGACATTGATGGAACCGGCGATAGTAACGCAAACGCCGAGTATCATATATACTAATAGTTTCATAAGAAAAGGATTAATCCCGTTCACACGGGCGGCCCTTTCATTGATACCGACCGATTGGATGTATAATTCAAGATTGGTGAGCTTCAAGGCAAGCGTAACCAATATCCCAAACACTATTACGATAAGAATGGGAGTGGGGATGGGGATCCCCGGAATAAAACCTCCGATATATGTTAACAGCGGACTATCGACATTAGGCGTGGCCCCGCCGTTTATCCAATAGGCTATCGGGCGTCCTGCCGTAAACAAAATTAACGACGTGATCATTGGCTGAATATCGAATTTGGCAACCAGTATACCGTTAAACAGGTAAAAAAGAATGGCAACAATACATGCGGTCAATAAGGCCGTTAGGATAACCGGCATGGTGATTACATTCCCCAGAAGCACTTTAACAAAAACGCTGCCTGCGATCGCCGCCCCCGCGCCGACACTAATATCCTGTCCTTTCGTCGCAGAGGTTAACAGCGTCATACCTATGGCCAAAACAGCAAGCTCGGATGCTCCATTTAATATACTGATTAAATTGCCGGAAAGAACGGTATTTCCAAAATTGTTCGTTTTAACTGCTATGGAAAAAAAACTGATATCTCTGAATACATTAAAAACAATAACCAATACAAGGGCAAATAGGGGAATAGCCAATTGAGATTGTGATAGTTTCTTTAGCTCTTTTAGTATTTTGGAACTCTTAACCATTATGAGCGACCTCCCCTGCTATCGTGCGCATGATTTTATCTTGAGTTATTTCATCGCCCTTCAATTCGCCTACTATTTCGCGGTCCCGCATGACGAGAAGCCGCGAACAGGTGGTCAGCATCTCCTCTATTTCCGATGAAATAAAGGTGACGCTGACCCCATCGTTGGCAAGCTTCAGTACAAGCTTTTGTATTTCAACTTTTGTACCGACATCAATTCCCCGCGTCGGTTCGTCCAGGATAAGATACTGCGGATTGGTGAGCAGCCATCGCGCAAGTATCGCCTTTTGCTGATTGCCGCCCGAAAGTGATCTTATGGGCGTATCCGTCGAAGGGGTTTTAATTCCTAATAGTTTAATATACTTGTCCGCAAATGCTTCCGCTTCGGTTCTGGAAAAAGGCCGAAAAAAGCCCTTCAAAACCTGCAGAGCAAGTATGATGTTCTGACGTACGGATAGGTCCTCAATGATACCATCCCCCTTTCTATCCTCGGGGAGATACCCGATACTATGCTTCATGGAGTCTTTGGGCTTCGATATTTTAGCATCTTTCCCATTTATCTTTATCTTACCCCCGGTAATTTTATCAGCACCGAAAATAGCGCGTGCGCTTTCACTGCGGCCGGAGCCAAGAAGCCCGGTAAACCCGTTTACTTCCCCCTTATGAATTTTAAAGTCAAACGGTTTTATATCTTCGACACTGGATAAACCACAGGCCTCATACACAAGCGGGTTTTCCAGCTTGAGTGTTTTTTCTCGCTGGAGTAATTCTGAAAAGTCGTCAAGTTCTTTGCCCATCATTGCGGAAATAAGTTCAAGCCGCGGTAAATCCTTTATTTCATACGCCCCAATCAGCTCGCCGTTCCGCAGAACGGTTATCCTGTCGCTTATCTTATATACCTGTTCAAGAAAATGTGTTATGAAGATGATACCGACACCGCGGGACTTCAAATCCCGCATAAGAGAGAAAAGTAACTCGACCTCCTGTTCATCCAGTGAGGAGGTCGGCTCATCCAGAATAAGTACTTTACATTCCATATCAACAGCGCGGGCAACGGCGACCATTTGCTGCACAGCCAGCGAGCAGGAACCAAGCTGGCGGGCGGCATTCGTCGGAATCTTAAGCTTCTTTAAGATTTCCGTCGCTTTCTTTTCCATTGAGCGCCAATTCACGAAGCGGTAATTGCCCCGTCCGATAAACATATTTTCAGCAACGGTAAGGTTCGGGCAAAGAGAAATCTCCTGATACACCGTACTGATGCCTAAATTCTGGGCCTCTTGAGGCGATTTTATCGTAATATCATTATCTGTTCCTGCTATATCTATTTGTCCTGAATCTTTCGAGTATACGCCTGTGAGGACTTTGACCAAGGTTGATTTACCGGCCCCGTTTTCACCCATCAAGGCGTGAATCTCCCCTTTACAAAGAGTAAAATCCACATTGTGCAGGGCCCGGACCCCGGGAAAGGTTTTGGAAATTCCGCGCATAGATAATACGATGTCATTCTTCATTGGTAACACACCACCTTTTACGCTTTGGAAAACATAAAAAAATGGCGGCGTAAAGTATGTGGCAAATACACACACTCCGCACCGCACATCCTTACTTCATACAAAGTTGCTCCATCAGTTGATGAGACTCAGGTTATTCTCCAAGCCCGTAAGTATCAATGTCATCCTGTGTGATAGTCTCTGCATCAAAACCCTTTTCTTCAGAAATGACTTTCTTTGTATCGATCGTCCCGCCGGCTTCAATCTTTTTAATCATCTTGTCGATTACCGCTGCCTGGAAGGGACTGCACTGACCGTCATAGTTCCAGTTACCCGCGAGCAGTTCTCTAAGCGCCCACTTATTGCAGTCAAAACCCATGACAACGACTTCTCCGTCGACACCGTGAGTGATACCGGCCTCATCAAGCGCCGCTACGGCACCTTTCGCCATACCGTCATTTTCGGCATAGATAACATTGAAGTCCTCACCGGAATTGATTACCGATTCAACAATTTTCTTAGCCTCAGCCTCATCCCAGGTGGCAGTCTGCTGTACAACTTTATTCATTGTACCGGCTTTGAATTTAGCTTCCAATGCGTTAGTACGGCCGATCTGCGCGTCGCTGCCCATGGCGCCCTGAATATGAATGACATTATATTCAGGGAGATTCTGAGCTTTAAGCCAACTAACAGCCGTATCACCCTGATTTGCCATGTCGGAAACAACGGCAGCCTCATACAGACTCGGGTCCGCATTAATCATGCGGTCAAAGAGAAACACTTTAATGCCGGCTTCCTTGGCATTGCTAAGGACCGAATCCCAGCCATCGGTAGCAGCCGCGGAAAGAAGAATATAGTCCACTTGGTCGGTGATAAACTGAGAAGCCGCGTTCAGCTGTTCATCATTCTTCAGACTGTAGAAGGTTGAAACCTCATACCCATTTTCTTTCGTGAATACTTTTTCGAAGTCTGCCACATTCGCTGCGCGGTATCCGGATTCAGACGGCGGATTGTTGATAATACCGACCTTAATCAGACCGGAATCCTGCTGGCCGCCAGCAAACAGAGCAACTGTGCCTGATGCAAGCAGGATAACCAGTATACATAGAATTTTTTTCATATGCCCCTCCTCAGGGAACAAACTAATATAATAGTGACCAAAACTATCATTCCAAGCCAAAGTCTGCACATACAGAGAGACGTAACCTCCTCTCTTCCGGATTCAATTAATTGCCTCAAACTGAAACAGTTTCAATCAACCTATTAAGCGGCGACGCCGCATAGAGCATGTAGAATCTTATTGCCTGCAGGCAAATAAGTACATGAAGTATTTTATCTGTTTTGGTATGAAATTTTACACTGTAAACAATTTTTATTAAGAAAGGGTGAAAAAAGTTAGTTTTTTTATGCAAAACGTTCATTCTTTTCCGATCGTTCAGCATACCGCCACACGCCTTGATAAAATACAGTACCGTATTATTACCCTACCTAAACTGAGCGATTCCAAACAAAATCGAGCATCTTTGACGGGTCGCAACGCGGCATCATCAGCGCTCAGATTGCCCAGGATCCGCTTCTTGGTCAGAACGTCGACATTCAGGCGTAGCCGCACAACCTCGACGTAATCGCCGATTCTCCCCCCCGGGCCCTACTGATCCCTGTCCATCAGTTTGCTCAAACCTTTATAGGTGGAAACAAGGGAGTGTACCACCACCTGAGAATCCTTTAGTGAATCAAAGGTGTTCTCCAGGGTATCGGTGCCGTCTTTCAGGGCGGAATTTTCCTGTTCCAGCGCGGCTGATATTTCGCTGATGGCCTCCGCCAACTTTCCTTCTTCCGCCTGGGTATCACTGAAACTGTGACGCACTTCGGATATATCGGTACTGAAATTCCCCAGGACAGTGGTAAAGCGCTTTACGTAATCGCTCATCTTCCCAATAAAGGAGGAAAACTCATTCAGGGAATCGGTAATCTCTCTGGTAAAACGGGCAGTCTGTCCTGCCAGATTGCGCACTTCGCCGGCGATGACCCGGAATCCTTTGCCGAACTCCCCCGCCCTGGCAGCTTCTATTGAAGCATTAATGGCAAGTACATTGGTTTTCTCCGAGACATCCTGAATTGAAGTAGTTATGGTTTTTATGGCTTCGGTGCGTTTCCGTACGTCGTCAAAGAGATTCTCCATCTCGCCGGAAACCGACCTGACCTCGACAATCTCATCAACCCGGCTTTGCAGTTCCCCGTCCAGACGCCTTGTTTCGTGGATAATCTCACCCATCTTCTGATCGATCCGGCTGGTGTTCTCCGAAACATGCTGGGAAGTCGACCGGAACTCTTCAAAGGTTGTAACAATATTCTCCAGAGCATCCCTGATCGAGTCGATATCCGCTGTTATTATTCTCATGGAGCGTTCGGTAATCTCTCCAAGCATTACCGACTTGTTGTACCCGAGGACTATCTTTCTGTTCGCTTTTGAGTTAATGTAATCATCCACCGCTTACACTCCTGCTCGTGACTGAAAGAAGTCTATACCGCAGTTCAGATTACCGAACCAGTCGTAGAATTTCTTGACAAGCTCCCCACGCATCATGGCACCGTGCTGCGGAGCAAGAATCGAGACATCAAGCCTGCTGCAGGTCTCAAGCCAACGGGCCGCAGCCCTGTTGCTTCCCATAGCCCTTTGATGAAAAGATTTCATCAATCGTGTGTGGGTGTCAAAATCATCTACCTCAGGGTATTCCTTTCCCTCGGGGAAAACCGCGGTGCCGATATCACCGGAGAACAGAATTCTGGACCGGGGATCGTAGAGACTGAAGTTTGCTGCTGAGTGAAGAAAATGAGCGGGAACCAGCTGAAGGGAGACACTTCCCAGGGCAATAGTTCCCCCGTCATCGTTCAAGGGGGTGATTCTGCTCTGATCAACCAGCCCGAAATGGGGCACAAAGCGCCGCCAGATATCATGGATGTAGACCTGTGCGTTTGTTACACCCAGCCAAAGCGCGATTCCGGAGGAGACATCCGGATCCTGATGGGAGAAGAAAATTGATTCCACATCATCAAGACTGATAAAGCGGCTGACAACAGAAACAACCCGGGAAAAGAGGTGTACACCGCCGGGATCCAGGAGTATTCCCTTCCCCGAATTAACTATCAGATACTGATTCGTCTGAATTGCTCCCGAAGATACATCTTCGTCCCAGCCCAGCCATATTACCTTATGATCATCTTCTTCGAACAGCACGTAGCCGCGGGTTGTATCCATCTGCGCCTCCTGGAAATAATTACTTGCACACGTATTATGATCTATTTTGTCTCATTATTCAATGAATCCTATGAAATTAGCGGGGCATACAAGTCAATAAGACTCCGGGCCCGACGCCTCCAGGCTTCCCGCAACTCAGTTCTTAAGGCGAGATAATCATTATCATCCCTGTCCCGGCCCTGGCGAAGGATGTCCATGGCATCGACAAGCAGGCCGGAAAAATAGTTGATCTTACGGATTCCCCGGCGTACCGCTTCACGAATCGCTTCGTCGGGAACCCCCGGTTGCCCCATGAAGAACCAAGGGAGTACCGGTCTCTGAGGCTATGCTGGAAATCAAGTCCTGCTGAATCTCCGGTTCCGCTTTATACAATCCGTGGGCGGTTCCCACGGCGACTGCCAGAGCATCAACATTCACAGCATTACAGAATTTAGCGGCTTCGCCGGGTTTCGTGTAAACAGTCCCCCCCGGTATCTACAAGACCGGCCACACCCTCCTCGCCCAGAAGCGGACCCAGTTCCGCTTCCACCGAGGCATTGAACTGCCGGGCACGCTCGACCACTCCCTTTCGTTACTTCGATATTGGTCCGGAAAGGCATCTTTGAAGCATCGATCATTATCGAAGAGAATCCTGACTCCAGGGCCTGATCAATAATATTCAGGTTATCCGGCCCCGCGTGGTCCAGGTGCAGGGCGGCAGGAACCTCTGAGTTAAGGCAGAGCGCGCGAACGGAGGGCACGAAAAGAGGTCCTCCCAGGGTCTTCCAGTGTCGTACAGCAACTCCAATAATCACCGGTCGCTGCGTCTCTTCCGCTGCTTCTATACAGGCCCTGGCCATATCAAAATCGACAACGTTAAAAGATGCTATTCCTCCCCGGGAATCCTGGAGCAATTCTTTTGTGTTAACAAGCATGATCAGTTCTCCTTTAATCGGCTGAGCTCTCCTGAGTAGGTCTCCGCTGAAGTATAGATATTACTTGAGTTTAATGTCGCATAGAGTTCTTCCCGCAGGATAGCCGTCTTTCTGTAGAGAGCAGACCGGGAGGGTTCCGGACTCCGATAGCGGTCATCCCCCTCTCTTACAGCAGAAAATGCAGCTTCGTAGTCATCTGCAATTTCAAGGCTGACCATGGCACTGATCAGGGCGCCCTTGGAGGATGCCTCGCTGCTGGGAGGTATACGAACCTCTGTCTCAAAGATATCCGCCTGCATTTGGTTGAAAAGTCCAAACTTTGTAAGACCGCCGGCTACAACAATCTCGTTCAGCCTGGCAGGAAGAATCTCCCGAATTCTCTTTAATCCCGCTCCCATCTCGAGAACAAGAGACTCGAGCAGGGCCCTGGCAATATCAGCCTTTGAATTGGCCAGTGTCAAATTAAAGATGATACCTTTTGCCTGGGGATTCCAGTACGGGGCGGCGCTGCCTTTAAAATGGGGAAGAACAATAACCCCGTTTGCCCCGGGGGCTGATTCTTCCACGAGTTTGTTGACCGCCAGAACGGCATCCTGTTCATTATCACCACCACAGCCGAATTCCGCGGCAAACCAGTTGTATAGAATCCCCGTTGTCAGAACACCGGCCTCAACCACCCATTGGCCGGGAATCGCGGCGATACTGCAGAGGGTTCTGGCTTCGGGATGAAACAGCGGAGCTGATGCCGGAGTTATCATAAACGAACCGGTACCCGTATTGGCCTCCACTGAACCTTCATGTATAACTCCCATTCCCAGTGCGGCAACCTGCTGGTCACCACCTGCCAGAATCACCTTTGTATCCTGCGGGAAACCGGTCTCCTGCGCCAGAGCGGCTGACAGTGTACCGATAATCGTTCCCGGAGAAACAAGCTCAGGCAGCTGGTCCGCTTCAATGGAACAGGCCTCAAGCATCGTTCTGCTCCATTCACGGCTGGAAACATCCAGAAGCATTGTGCGGCACGCCTGCGAATAATCGGTAACAAAGTTCCCGGTAAGAACAAATGCAACGTAATCCTGTACTCCCAGAAATTTATCTGCGGCTGTATACACATCCGCTTTGTGCTCGCGATACCACAGAATTTTCGGAGCTGAGAAATAGGGATCAATCCGTAACCCGGTTATTTTGTAGACATCTTCTGCTGAAACTGTTTTCTGAATAACAGCACATTGCGAAGATGTCGTTTTATCCTGCCACATAAATACATCATCAAGGGCTTCTCCGTGTACATCAACCGGAACCACCGAAGCCCGCTGAGAGGTAAGCGATACCGCCAGGACCTCAGTTCTGTTCTTCTGCAGATAATCACCGCAGGCAGAAAGAATACACCGGATACCCGTATCCCAGTCTTCTGTGGATTGCCTCACACGACCGTCGTTCAGAAACCGCGGAGAATAGGTATATGATTGTGAGAATCTTTCCTCTCCGTTTAAGGTATATAGAGTACCGCGGATGCTGGAGGTCCCCACATCCAGAGTATAAATAGTTTGCATTTTGACCTCGATTATTATGAGCAAAAAGTGTAGTTTTACAAGGGGAAGCGGCCACGACCGGTTTCGTTGGTTGGCGCCTTTGTTAACCGGTCGCGGCTTGCCTTTCCCCTCAGCTTAGACCCGGTAAAACACCGGAGAACATGCTGAGCACAAGTATAATAAGCAGTGCCGTAACACCTGCAATCGTACCGCCGGCAGTCCAGGATTTCAGAGTGTCCTGAACACTGATGTTCGCATACCGGTTAACAACCCAGAAGCCTGAATCATTAGGAAGAGACAGTCCAACGCCCCCGGCACAGATAGCCAGTCCGACCAGTATCGGGGAAACACCCATACTTGCCGCGACAGGTCCCAGAATGGAGGACGTGGTAACCAGTGCAACGGTAGTCGAGCCCAGGGAAGACCGCAGGATCTGACTCAGAACAAATCCAAGTATTATCAGAGGCATGTTAACCTGGGTAAATACTGTTACCAGATAATCGCCGATTCCGGTGTTCTTTATCACGTTTCCAAAAGAGCCGCCCGCCCCGGTTATCAGGAAAATCATTCCCGCAGATCCCACGGCTGTTACAATTACCTCGTCAATCGACCGGGGAATATACTTTTTAAGTGACACTATGGCCACAATTACGCCGATCAGGATCGCGATGTTTTTGTCTCCGATAAAACCGAAGAAGACTTTGGCAGCCCCGTTTCCAGCAAGCAGGATATTCATAATACTTCCGACGAGGATCAACACAATCGGCAGAAGCAGAATAGAGATAGAAAGCCCTGCACTTGGACGATTCGCGCTTTCCCGGGGTGCGGCTTCCTCTGCAGGTGCAAGGCTCAGATCAGCCTTTCTTCCGAGAAAGGAGCCAAACAGATACCCGCCGATAAGCGCTGCCGGAATTGAAACAACCAGCGAATAGAGAAGGAAGAGACCAAAATCGGCCCCCATGTTTCCTGCAACCGCGACAGGCCCCGGTGTCGGAATGACGATTGAGTGGGTAACTATAAGGCCAACCGCCAGAGCTGTTACATAGGTAATAAAAGGGATTTTTGTGCGCTGGGACAGCCGTCGGATCAGGGGTTTCAAAGATCACGAAGGCAGCGTCAAAGAAGACAGGGATAGAAACAAGGTACCCGGCTATATTGATTGCCAGAGGCGAACGCTTATCGCCGACTTTTTTAACCAGAGTGTGGGCAATCTGATCCGTGGCATTGGCCTCAGCAAGAATCTGACCCAATACTATTCCAAGACCGATAATGATGCCCACCCCGGACAGGGTACCTCCGAAACCTGACGCCAAAGTTCCGCCGATCTGATCCAGGGGCATCCCAACCAGGATTCCGGTTAAAACACCGCCCAGAAGCAGCACAATAAACGGGTTCAGCTTAAAAATTAGAATCGTTAGAAGAACAAAAGCAATAGCTACGAGAAAAATCAGCAGCAGTAATGGACCTGTTACCATTTCTCTACTCCTCCTTATATAAACTCAACAATAGTCAAGGTGCTACAGAAC
This sequence comes from Marispirochaeta sp., assembly GCF_963668165.1. Lineage (NCBI taxonomy): Bacteria > Pseudomonadati > Spirochaetota > Spirochaetia > Spirochaetales > Spirochaetaceae > Marispirochaeta > Marispirochaeta sp. The sequence continues at coordinate 23,539 of NZ_OY764210.1, forward strand.
CTGTACTTTACCTCCTTCTTTTTTCTCCATGGATTAGCTCCGTATACTGGTCAACCATTGTTTGAATTCGGGATTATCAAGCGTCTGAGGGTTAACAATAAAGCGGGGCTTCCCACCTTCAAGGAGTCGCTGTATATCTTCCATGAGAAGCCCCGGAGAATTAGTCAATGCCTCTTTTGTGGTACCGGCAATATGGGTTGTCAAGGTAACGTTATCAAGTTCAATAAGCTTATCCCGTTCCTGAACTGGCTCAGTGGGGAAGACATCAAGACCAGCCCCTGCAATACGTTTTTCTTTCAGTGTTACATACAGGGCCTCGTAGTCGACAAGACCTGCTCTCCCTGTGTTAATAAAATAACTTCCGGGTTTCATGAGTAAGAACTCTTTTTCACCTATCATTCCCCGGTTTTCATCTGTCAAACGGGCATGTACGGTAATAAAATCGCTCTTTTTAAAAAGGTCCTCTTTTGAAACCAGTTTTACACCGAACTCTTCAACCATTTCAGTATTAACATAAGGATCAAAAACCAGTATCTCTGTGCTGAAACCGGAGAGCTTACGGGCGACCAGCTGGCCAATAAAACCAAACCCGATAATCCCAACGGTTTTTTCCTTCAGTTGGGGCACATTATCGGAATTGGAAAACGTTTTTCGCCACTCGCCCTGTTTTATGGCCATATGTGCACGGGCAATATTTCGGGATTCAGCGAGCATCAAACCAACGGCGAAATCGCTGACAGCTTCCGCATTACGCCCCTGGACATTAAAGACGAGTATGCCCCGTTTTGTTGCCTCTTCCACGTTAACGTTCTCAAGACCCGCTCTGCAGACCCCCGCAATACGGAGTGCAGGCAGAGCATTCATCATCTTTGATGAGACCGGAACAAAGAGGCCCATGACTATCTCTGCTTCCTTGTCTTCCGGTCCCAGAAGCTCTGGAACAATCTCAATCTCCGGGCCCTGTTTTTCTACTTCGAGCCTTCTGAATTGCAGTTTTTGCCAGTCTGTTTCCCAGTCCCCAATCTTTACATCATTAACATAATCAGCCAGGTAACGCTGAAAAGCCGGGCGAAAATCTTCTCCCGGAATCATTGCGTCGCCCATAATACAGGCTTTCTTTATTTTTCCCATCTTTCAGACTCCTTACTCTATCTTTTCTGCCGGGCCACGGCTATCTGGGACCCCGCGATGGCTTCTATACCCCGATCGCCCAGCTTGAATGTCAGGACTATTGTCAATAAATCTATAATAACCAGCTGCAGTATTCTGGATGTCATTGCATCCGGCCGGTAGTTCATCTCGTTTGTACTGCTTAAGAGCTGTATTCTGGACAGCTCGGACAGGGTTGAATGGGGATAACTCGTTATGGCAATCGGTATGCCGCCCCGTTCCTTTACCGTTTTGCAACAGTCAAGAAGCACCTCGCTCTCGCCGGAGTGGGACACAAAAATAAAGAGGTCATCCTCTCGTGCCTGGGCACTCTGTATCGCCATAATGTGCGGGTCGTGGCATACGCAGGCGCTCAAACCAAGTCGTATAAGTTTATGAAACAAGTCTCCGGCGATGTAGGCAGATGATCCAACTCCGAAAATGAATACCCTCGACGCCTTCAGAACCAGATCGGAAAACAGTTCCAGCTCCGCATCGGGAATAAGGCTGCGGATGTCTTCTATTGCAGACACCGTTGATGAGACAACCTTCTCCTTGATGCTCCCGACAGAATCACTGCTTTCAATATCGGACCATGCGTATTTTGGTTTGCCATCCTGCATTCCCTGGGCCAGCTGTACCCTGAATACCTGATAGGAATCAAAACCGATTTTTCGCAGAAAACGCATTATTGTTGTTTCGCTGGTTCCACATGTATTTGCCAGATCGGTAATGGAAAGGTACATGGCGTGGCCGCCGTTTGCCAGGATATAATCGGCAATTCTGCGCTGTACTTCGCTCAGGCTGTGATAATTCCTGCGAATTGACGAGGATATATCAACTTTCTGTCTGCCTTCATTATTGTTAGGCGTCAATTTTCACCTCTTGCTTATATTTAGTAGGTAATTTTCTTCCATCAGTGTATCATGAATACCATGCTTGTCAATAAAAAAAGCCTCCCGATAAGGGAGGCGTCATGGCAAGAAATTATAATATGCTCTAGGTGGTACCGATTTTCCGTGTCGTAACGTCAAAAATAACAGCCAGGGCCAGGACAGCACCCCGGACAATATACTGGGCGGCAATATCGATACCCATCAGGTTCATGCCGGATGTCAGTGATGTATAAACGATCGCACCGATCAGGGAGTTCACGACAGATCCTACACCACCGGCAGCGGATACCCCGCCTATGTAGGCAGCAGCAATGGCATCGAGCTCGAACAGGGTACCAGCGGTGGTTGTCGCAGACTGCAGCCGTGCCGCGAAGAGCATGCCGGAAAGCCCGGAGAGCATTCCCATAGACCCAAAGACAATAAAGGTTATGCGTTTGACATTAATCCCCGAGAGCTCCGCAGCCTCCGGGTTTCCTCCTACAGCGTAAATATGCCGCCCAAGAACCGTCTTTTTCGTTACAAAACTGTAAACGGCAACAACCAGCAGCACAATCACCAGGGTCCAGGATATTCCGTTATATCCCGCGAGGATCCAGGTTACAATTGCAATCATGATAGAGATAAAAAGCATCTGCATTAGAAAGAGCGGTCCGGACATGGTTTCAAAACCGTAGGTCATTTTGGCCTTTCGTGATTTCATCTTCGAAACAACATTGAAACCAATCAGGATTAATCCTATCAGAAGGGTGACCTTATGTAAGCCCGGCAGAAAAACATCGGAAGCCAGAAAATCGGGAATAAATCCGTTGCCCATTGCGTTGAAAGCCGCATTGGGAATAATTATGGTTCCGGTCTTTAAGGTAGCCAGTAAAAGTGCCCCGCGATAAATCAACCAGCCCGCCAGGGATGCGACAAAAGCCGGGATCCCAAGCTGAGCCACGGGATAGGCGGTTAGCAGGCCGGCGGCAATACCAAGGACCATAATCATGGGAACGACAACCCAGACCGGAAGATGCCAGAAGACCATACCTATGGCAGCTATGGCACCCAGAAACCCCGACAGAAAACCGACAGAAAGGTCAATATGCCGGATTACAATGACCAGGGTAACGCCAATGGCCAGTACCGCAAGATAACCCGTCTGGTTCAGAAGATTCGAAATGTTTCTGGACGACATGAATATACCGTCGGTGGCGATACCGAAGATTAAAAATATGACGAATAATGCTATGTACATTCCGTAATCACGGATATGTTTTTTTAATTCTGTTTTCAATTCGTTGATGATCATGAACTCCTCCTTTCAGTTAGTTGCCAGGTGCATAATTTTTTCCTGGGTCGCTTCTTCGACAGGAAGCTCCCCGGTAATTCGTCCTTCGGATACAACATATACTCTGTCGCTCATTCCAAGGACTTCAGGCAGTTCAGAAGAAATCATGATGATGCTCATCCCTTCGGCAACCAGCCTGTTCATAATTGTATAAATCTCATACTTCGCGCCGACATCTATTCCCCTGGTCGGCTCATCAAGAATCAGCACATGGGGCTTAACAAAGAGCCACTTGGCAACCTGCACCTTTTGCTGGTTGCCGCCGGAAAGCTTCAGCACCTGCTGCTCAAGGCTCGGAGTCTTGATATTCAGAGCTTGTTTGTATTCACCTGCTATCTTGACCTCCGCATTGTCGTCAACAACACGATTCTTTGACAGGGCTCTCAGATTTGCCAGTGTTACGTTCTGTTTGACATCCTGAATAAGAACAAGCCCGTTTTTTTTACGGTCTTCCGACACATACGCGATTCCAGCTTTTATGGCATCCTCGGGGTGAGAAAAACGCACGGTCTGCTTATTCAGGCTTATCTCTCCCTCCAAACGATAGTGGTCGGGATTACCAAAAATACTGCGGGCAAGTTCGGTCCTTCCGGACCCCATAAGACCGGCAAATCCGACAATCTCTCCTTTCTTTACATTGAAACTGACATCCTGTAAATCGTAACGTCCGGTCCTGGCATTGTAGGCAGTCCAGTCCCGAACCTCGAGCACAAGTTCGTCTTTAACCTGGTGTTCCCGTTTGGGAAATACATTGTTGATCTCCCGGCCCACCATGTGTTTGATCAGTACCCCCTCGAAAACCTCACCTGCCTTTGCATCGAGAGTACATATGGTTTGTCCGTCCCGTAAAACAGTTACGGTGTCGGCAATGCGGATTACCTCTTTTAATTTATGGCTTATCATGATGCTGGTAACACCATGGCTCTTCAAGTCTTTTATAAGATTCAGCAGATTATCGCAGTCGCCCTCGTTCAACGCAGCGGTCGGCTCATCAAGAATCAGAAGTTTGACATCCCGGCTCAAGGCCTTTGCTATCTCAACAAGCTGCTGGCGACCGACACCAAGATCCTTAACCTTTGTCTCCGGATTTATTTTAAGACCGACTTTTTTAAGCGCCGCCCCTGCCTGTTTTATCGTCTCATTCCAGTCTACAATCCCTCCGGCCGACAACTCATGGCCAAGAAAGATATTCTCATATACCGTCATCTCCGGTACCAGTGCCAGCTCCTGATAGATAATGGCAATACCGGTCTTTTCACTGTCACTGATGGTCCTGAACTGCTGCACAGATCCATCAAAAATAATGTCTCCGTCATATGAGCCATAGGGATGCACCCCGCTTAAGACTTTCATAAGGGTCGATTTTCCCGCACCGTTTTCACCCACCAGACAGTGAATTTCACCCTCCTCCACTGCGAAGGTAACATTATCCAGAGCTTTTACCCCGGGAAAAATCTTGGTGATTCCCCGCATTTCAAGGATCGTATTTCCACTCATTTGATCCCCCTTTCTCCTCGTATTATACCGTGTCCCTATGGAAACAGGCCAAAATAGAACAAGTAAGGCGATGGTTTTTGGCCATCGCCCTACTTTTATACTTTTAAATAATGATTTTCACGAAATCAGAGACCGGAGAATTCCGAGGCTTTGTAGTATCCGCTGTCTATCAGTGCTTTTTTAAGGTTTTCCTTGGTAACGGTGATAACCTCGGACTGAATTGCAAGAACATCCGTAGCACCATTATTATATACACCGTAGGCAAGGGGTTTGTCTCCTTCCAGGATTGCCACAGCGGCGCTAATCGCGTCTTTAACCAGGGTGCGAACATCCTTGAAAACAGTCATGGACTGCTTGCCGTCGATTATGTACTGAATAGAAGCCTTTTCCGCATCCTGACCGGAAATGTAGTACTTTGTAACATCAGGATCAGCAGCAAAGACATCAGCTATGGACCGGGCGGTTCCGTCGTTGGGAGCAGCGATGAATACCTCGCCTTTCGCGCCAGGACCGACAGAGGTAAGGTTTGCTTCCGCAAGGTTCTTGGCAACATTGAAGTCCCAGTTGGTAGTCACCTGACCGATAATTTTACCCATCTCTTCACGGGTCAGCTTCTGCTTGCCGCTCAGGGCTACCGCTTCCGAAGAGTTTCTGATTACGAAGGTACCATCGGCAATCCTGGGCTGCAGAATATTCCAGGCGCCTTCGAAAAAGAGAAAGGCGTTATTATCTGTGGCCGCTCCGGCATACAGATAAAGGTTATTGTTCTTGCCTTTTGCGTTTGCCACCAGGTACTTACCAAACTCTTCCCCAACGGTAATGCTGTTGAAGGTTACATAGTAATCCACATTGGGGGTCCCGGTAATCAGGCGGTCGTAGGAGATTACACTGACACCGGATTTTTTCGCTTCATCCGCAGCAGATGCTGCAGCAGCGCCGTCATGGGGGCAGATAATCAGGACCTTGATTCCCTTGGAAATCAGGGCCTCAACATTGGCCCGTTCCCGGGCGGGATCACCCTGGCTGAAAAGGATCTCGACTGAGTACCCAGCTTCATCAAGGGCATCATTGAACCAGGCTTCATCCTGCAGCCAGCGGGGCTCGTCCTTGGTAGGCAGGACAATGCCGACAGACAGATCGGATTGGCTCTTTTTTTCTCCGCCGCCGGCGGCAAAGACAGGTCCGGCCATGCCGAACACAACCGAGAGAACCAGCAATAACAATACAATTCGCTTCATGAAAACCTCCTTAGAGTTTGACCTGTACAATGCAAGCACCATGCCAAAAAGTCAGAAGACGGCACGTAAGTAGTTAACTACTTACCAGTAAATGAGTTATTCGCACACAGGGAAATTTGATCTTAACAAAAACAGAAGCTTTTTCGGTGCTTATGAACCACCAGGCGGTGGTAATGCACCAGGCTCTATACCATATTTTTTTAAACGATAGCGCATGGTATTCCTGGTCACACCCAGCCTGCGGGCTGCAGCGCTGATATTACCATCGCAGGCATCAAGGGCCGATAAGAGAACTTTCTTTTCCATTCCGTGCAGGGTCCGTCCATTCCCTGCAATGAATTCAACATCACCCGCAGGGGTAAAGTCGGTCAGATCTTCTTTTTTAATATCAGGAGGCAGATCCTTTTCCTCAATTATGCTGCCGGACGAGAGGACCACACAACGTTCGATTACATTTTTCAGCTCCCGTACATTTCCGGGCCAGTTATAGGATTCCAGGGTGCGTAATGCAGGTCCGGCGAGATACCGTTCATCAAGTCCGAAATCCACAACAAAGGTATCGAGGAAATATTCTGCCAGAGGGGCAATATCTTCTCTGCGCTTCCGCAAAGGAGGGATTACAAAATGAAAAGTGTTAATGCGGTAAAACAGGTCCCGGCGAAACGTACCCTCTTCTACCAGCTGTTCCAGATTTCTATTAGTGGCACAGACAATTCGGGTTCGAATCTTGATCGGTCTGGTAGACCCCAGTGGTTCGATGGTTTTATTTTCCAGCAGACGCAGCAGCTTGGGCTGGATAGAGAGGGGTAAATCCCCGATTTCATCGAGAAAGAGGGTACCTCCCTCGGCCACACGGACCTTTCCTTCAAAATCAGCATCTGCTCCGGTAAAGGCTCCCTTCTTGTATCCGAACAGCTCCGATTCCAAGAGACTCTCCGGAACCGCAGGACAGTTTATGCTTATGAACGGAAGGTCTTCCTCTCCCTGGTATATAGAATGCAGAGCCCGGGCGATTACCTCTTTTCCGCTGCCGCTCTCTCCGGTTAACAATACCGGAGAGGATATTCTGCCAATCTTTCGCAGAGTTTCGGCAATCTCCCTCATTGGAGGAGAGCGAAAAATCAGCGCCAGTTCCTTCTGACCCTCCCGTAAAGCCATATTCTCCCGTTTAAGCTTGTCAAATTGCCACAAACGGTTGACTGTATGCAGTATAAGTTCCTTGTTAAAGGGCTTGGTAATAAAGTCGACGGCCCCCAGTTTCATAGCCTCAACGGCCCGTTCAATGGTCCCGTAGGCGGACACCAGGACAAACGGAAGCCACGGCTTGCGCAGTTTGATCTCTTCCAGCAAAGCGATTCCGTCCATCCCGGGCATCTTATAGTCCGATACAACCAGATCGATCTCCTGATGCTTATCAATCAGATCCAGGGCCTGTACTCCATCCGGGGCAGTCAGTGTTGCATAGCCGTTAGATTCAAAGAGGATCTTCAGTACGGTCTGCATATTCAGTTCGTCATCGACAATCAGAATGGTTTTCATAGCATGTCCTATATAATTACGGTAAAAGTGGTTCCCATTCCGGGGGTAGAATCGACACTGATGGAGCCGTTGTGTTCCTGCACAATTCTATGAACAATGGACAGGCCCAATCCGGTACCTTTGTTCTTCAAGGTAAAAAAGGGATTGAAGACATTCTGGATCGTTTTCTGGTCCATGCCGCAACCCTGGTCACTGACACTGATTCGGAGAGAATCGTTGCTGTATCCAGCCTGTATCAGAACGAGTCCTTCTTCGCCCGCCTCCAGGGCATTCTGAACCAGGTTTCGTACTACCTGCTCCATGAGGTCCTTATCCAGTCTGCGGGCGGGGATCCCCGGTTCAATGTCCACCTTCACAGTAACCGCCGGGTGTTTGTCTATAGGCAGCAGCGACAAAGCGGATTCTATGATGTCTTCTATATAACAGCTGGCACGGTTTATCTGCAGGGGCCGCGCAAAATCAAGAAAATTCTGAAGTATATAATTCAAACTGTCGATCTCGCTCACCAGAAGGCGGGTCAGTTCAGAATATTGCTCTGAATTCTTCTGAAGTTCCTGTCCATAATTATCCCGCAGCATTTCAGCTGATACCTTCATTATTGCAAGGGGGTTTCGGATCTGATGTGCAACTCCGGCAACCATTTCTCCAATAGCAGCCAATCGCTGGGAGACAAGCAGCTGTTCCTCAAGTTTCTTGATCTGGGTTATATCAGAAATAACAGCTATTACTCCCAGCTCCTCTCCTTCACCATCAGAAAAAGGAGAGGTCGATACATTCAGGATCTCCTCCCGCCCGTTAAAAATAAACCGGCACTCCTTAAGGGCCACATACTCGCCGTTATATATTCCCTGACGGATAAGGTCCTTTACCTCCTGCGGCAGCACCGCCATCTCCAGGTCCAGAGGCAGACTGTTCTCGCCGTCCAGATGGACCATGCTGGTTGCAGCGGCGTTGCACGCATTAATCATTCCATCATGCCCTACGGTTATAATGCCGGAACGCACATTATTCAAAATCAGCTCATTGTAATTGGCAAGAGCAGTCAGCTCCCGGTCACGGTTCTGAAGATTTATCCGCATTCTGTTGACTGACTTTACCAGATCTCCGAACTCATCGCCGGAAGTCTGCTGAATAGGGTATGAGAATTCACCGTTCCCAATGCGGGCGACCCCCTCCTGCAGCGCCGTGTATGGACGTAAAAAAGACTGACGGTAGAACAGTATGCTCAGCATAAGAGCTATGGAAAGCACAAGCACGGTCAAAACGACAGCGAACCTGTTATAATCCCGTATATTCTTTCGCGATTCTCCCATATCCAGCAAACACAACAGTCTGCCATGAGGTGCCCCCAGACTCTCAAGAGGCATAAGGCCCAGAAGATAATCATCAGCAATGGTTATATCCCGCATCGACATGGTATCGGCCCTTTTTAAAAGTCTGGACCATTGCTCATCCTTCAATGTAGACGAGTGCACCGAACGAGTGGGATACTGAACATACGCAATCGAATTACTGTTCCGTTCCAGACGGCCAAGAAATTTACCGTCAATGGCAACCCTGGCCCCGATAAGGCCGATAACCTGCTCCTCCCGGACAATCTGGGTCATGCTCCACAAGAAAAGTCCCGTACCGTCGTCATGTAAAAAGCTCTGCAGCCCCTGACGAAAGGCTCTGGATACAATCTCAAGTAAAGCTTCATCCGCTGGCGCGGTGGTGGACTCGTCAAGGGCCAACAGATTTCCGGAATCCACAAAGACAAATATACCATTCAAATCCAGGGCCTTATTGAACAATGACAGCTCGCGCCTGAGAAGGTTACGCAAACGGAACTCGGTATATTCAATAACATTCTTCTGTCCGGAAAGCAGGCTTACCTTGTTATCCAGATCATCCCTGACCTGCAGCATAAAGGAATCCACGTTCTCAGTTACAACCGACATCTGTCCCCGAAAACTGTCTATATTGCTGCGGGAGATTAAAAAATACATGCCAATCTGCGTAAGAAGTCCCTGAAACAAAACAATTGCAATAAAAGAAAGGACAACTTTCGTAGAAATCTTGACCTTTCCGCGCTTAACAAAGGGAATCATAATCCGATTTCCCTGATCTCGCGCTGAATAGACCTGAAAGCCTCACCAACGGAGAGCTTTTCCTCCAGCGCGGCAAATACCCATTTCCGGATAATAGCAGACACCTCCTGATACCGCGGATAAACCGGCCGGACCTTGGCCCCTCGAACCTGAATCCGCTTGACATCGAAGTATCGGTCCCGTCTGAGAGTATCCGGCTCCGACCATACTTCCCGCCACACTGGAAACTCATGCAGATAACGCCGTTGAAAATCCGGAGAAGAAAGATAGGAGATAAAACGCCAGGCATTAGTTTTCTGGGTAGAGTTTTTCATGACTGCAAGTCCCTGAAAGCCGGAAACCGTCGAGCTGGATCCGATCGGCCTGGAATACGGCAGCGGGCTCACCCGAAAATTAAACACCGGGGCTCCGCTTCCATTTGAGGAAGCTTCTTCCAGTCTGCCGATCAAAAATGTCCAGTTGGTGGTAAACAGGGCGTCGCCCCAGGTAAAAACCTCAGCGGAGAACATTTCTCCTGCATTTAAACTATACGGATTAAGAAGACCCGCCTGTTTTAATTCTATAAGGTATTCCAGGGCTTTTCGGTTCTCAGCGCGATCTATAAGCAAAGGATCAGAAGATGAGTCCCATGTATGACCAAAGGCGCCGGAAAGCCAGACAAGTTCGCAGACCAGAACTTCTTCGGACCGCAGGGAATCGAACACGGGATATTCAATAACTCCCTTTTCTTTCGCTGTATCGGCCATGTGACGCATCTCTTCCAGAGTGCGGGGGGGACTGTCGAATCCGGCCTGGCTCAGAAGATCCATATTTGTATACAGCAGCTGGAAATTCGCCAGGAAAGGCACACCCCACAATTCCCCGTTATACATATTGGCGCTGTATATCGGGTATATTACCCCCGCCTCTACCTGGCTGCGTAAATTATCAGGAACCGGTTCCAGTATACCCCGGTCAGCAAAATCCGCAGTCCATATGTTATCCAGCAGAACAACATCAAAGGCCCCGCTCTTTCCGGAATCTCCTGTCAATAAATCGTAAATGTCCTCGTACTCTTCAAACTGAAACGCTACCTCTATGCCGGTCTCTTCGGCAAACTCCCGCCCCCGCTGCTCAACATCCCGGGGGTCATAGCCAGCCTGGGCCATGTAAATTACCCGCAGCGGTTCTGCGGATAAAAATCCGGCACATAGTATAAGTACCGTAAAGAACATCCACCTTGCCATAGAAACAAGCTACACCAGCCTTTTGAGGAACACAAGTAATAATTTTTCGTAGCATCGTTTGTTCTGTCAATTCTGTTTACCTATTCATTATGCTTCGATAAAATAGAACTGCAATGAATAACACAATCATTTTTGAACCCCATTTTATCGAGCTGATAAAATCATCCACCAGGATACTTGCAGTGACCGGTGCCGGTATAAGTACAAGTTCGGGGATCATCGATTTTCGCAGCCCCGGAGGACTGTATGACGTAGCAGTGCAGCGTTATGACCTCCCCTATCCTGAAGCAATATTTGATATAAACTATTTTAAAAGAGATCCTGCTCCGTTCTTTAAGTTATCCAGCGATCTTCTTTTAGCGGACATAGAGCCATCCTTGTGCCATCGCTTTCTTGCAGCCCTGGAAAAAAACGGACAGATACTCCACATAATTACTCAGAACATAGATATGCTTCATGAGAAGGCCGGATCAGCCAAAGTCGTCGAATGTCACGGTTCCTACCGCAGAGGATATTGTATTTCCTGCGGACAAATTTTTCTATACCGCGATTTCTCCGAATCACTTTTACGGGGCGATGTTCCAAAATGTCCTTCCTGCGGTGGCATTATTAAACCGGATGTAGTCTTCTTCGGAGAAATGCTGCCCGATGATTTTATGCAGATTTATCATGCAAAACCGTCAGCGGACCTTCTCCTTGTACTGGGAACATCTCTTACCGTACAGCCGGTTGCCGGATTCGCCCTGGACTATGCACCCCGGGTGCCATCAGTTCTGGTAACCCGCGACCCGACCTCGTATGACCGTGATTTTGATTATGTTTTTCACTGCAGCCTCGATGATTTCGCCCAAAAAGCCTGGGAAGTACTGGATTTTTAACTTTTTTATGGCGTCTCCCTCACCCGTTCGGGCTCGGGCCGGGCTTTGCGGGGCTGACGGCCCCGGCACCAAAATTCTTTCCAGGAAATATATCTGATCTCCCGTTTAACCTTACCTGTAAAACAAGGGATTTTGGTGCCGGGTCTGCCTGCGGCACCCCTTCAATCCCTGACGCGCGGTACAGTAAGAATGCAGTCTTCGACGTCTGTTGCTGTACAATCGTGACGCCAGGCTCCGGCCGGCGGAAACTTTCAGTTTCCCTGCCCCCGGGCGTTCCTCGTCGCTGGCGCTCCTGCGGTACGCCCTCGGTCTTCACAGTATGGAACCGGGCGTTTGCCTTCGGCAAGCCGCCCTCGTTCGTAAGCGTCAATTAAACCGCACCTACAAAAGGCACTGATCTGCATCTACAATGGGTTTCCATAAGGAGAATCAAGATGCAGAAATACAGCAGTGAAGAACAAGCAACCCATTTAGCGGCATGGCGTTCAAGCGGTCTGAGCGGCCAGGCATATTGCCGTGAACATGACATTGTTTCAACGATCTTCTACAGTTGGGTAAAAGCCGAGAAGAAACGTACTGCCAGAGAATCAGCATCTTCGCCATTGCTGGTAAAAGTACAGCCGAATAAGCACACAATCGGTAACTCTTCAGCAGGTATCTGTATTGAACGTCGGGATGTTCGTATCCATCTACCGGCTAATATCGGGATAGAATCATTAAAAAGTGTCCTGATGCTCCTTGGAGCCATCGATGCTGCTTGATCTGTCAACAATTGAAATCTATGTCCGTCCCGGTCACACCGACATGCGCAAGGCAATAAACGGCCTGACGGTAATGGTGCAGGATTATATGGATCAGAATCCCCTCTCCGGCAGCCTCTACCTGTTTTGTAATCGGCAGCGGCGGATACTCAAAGCCCTCTACTGGGACCGGAACGGTTTTTGTCTCTGGCAGAAAAGATTAGAGAAGCACAAATTCCCCTGGCCCATGACCCAGGAGGATGCGCGACAGATCAGCACCGAACAGTTATCGCTCCTCTTGAAGGGGATTGATTTCCGGCATGAGCATACTGCGTTGAAATATTCGCACGTTTCATAGAAATATCTGCCAGACAGGAATTTACATGCAGGCAAAGGCATGCTAGAATTCCAGACACGATGGATGTTGCAACACTTCCTCCGGAAGTACAGGAATACATTTACTCGATCGAAGAGAAAGCGGACAAAGCTGTTCGCGCGTGGGAAAACCGGTATGCCTCCCTTGAAGAGCAGTATAAACTACTCTTACTTCAGAAGTTCGGACGCAAAAGCGAAAAAGAACTCCTGGAGGAAAGGCAGCAGTTTCTATTCGACAGTGAGGAAAGTACCCCGCCGGAGCAGGATACCAAAGATTCAACCACGGTCATAAAAGCGTACCAACGTAAGAAACCCGGCAGAAAGCCGATTGATGAGAGTATTCCCCGTGAAGAAGTGATAATCGATATACCGGAAGAGGAGAAGCAGTGCGCCTGCGGCCATACGCTGACGAGAATCGGTGAGGAGACCTCGGAGAAGCTTCACGTAATTCCGCCGAAAATGTGGGTAGAACGGATTGTCCGTCCGAAATATGGCTGTAAAGCGTGCGAAGGGTCCGGTGATGAAGAGAATCCTGCTGTACGAATAGCCGATGTTCGGCCTGCTATTATTCCGAAGAGTATCGCTACTCCCAGCCTGCTTTCGTTCATCATCGTCAATAAGTTTATCGATCATCTCCCATATTACCGGCAGGAGAAGCGGTTCGAACGTATCGGCATCCACATAAGTCGGCAGAATATGAGTAACTGGCAGCAGGCGGCGTTTGAGAAGATTGAGCCGCTGATTGAACGGTTGAAGGAGCATATTCACAGTGGGCCTGTCATCAACATGGACGAAACTCCTGTCCAGGTGATGGGAGAAAGTGAGAAAAAGAACACATCAAAATCCTATATGTGGCTTGCCCGTGGCGGTCCGCCGAAGAAGCCTGCGGTCCTCTATTCATACCGGGAAACGAGGGGTTCCAGGCACATTACAGATATTCTTAACCGGTTCAGCGGTTATCTCCAGACCGATGGGTATGAAGCCTATAAGACAGCACTCGCTGGAAACGCTGACATCATTCATGTCGGATGTATGGCGCATGCAAGGCGGAAGTTTCATGAGGCCGCGAAGGCTTCCAAGAAGGCCGGAAGTGCCCAGGAAGCGATCAACAAAATTAAGAAGCTGTATGCAATAGAGGGAACCTTGCACGGCAAGGAATTGAGTCCCGAGCAGTTTGTCGCTGAGCGGAAGGCCCTGGTAGAACCGGTCCTGGAGCAGTTCAAAGAGTGGCTTGAGAAGCGCAGCCTGCAGGTGCCACCGTCTCTGCTTTTGGGGAAAGCGATTAGGTATACTCTGAATGAATGGCCGAAACTTGTTCGGTACCTCGATTCACCGTATCTGACCCCGGACAACAATGTTGCCGAGCGGGCTATACGGCCGTTTGTCGTCGGTCGGAAGAACTGGCTCTTTGCGGGAAGTCCCAAGGGGGCTGAAAGCTCCTGTGCCATGTATTCATTGATTGAAACGGCGAAACAGAACTCTGTGAATCCTAATGACTATTTGATTAAGGTTTTCGAACTGGCTCCATCGGCGCGGACAACGGAGGATTGGAAAGCGCTGCTCCCCTGGAACATCGATCCTTGATTTTTTTTTCAAGGGGTGTGGTTTAATTGACGCTTACCCTCGTTCCCCGCGCGTTCCTCGCTTCGCTGCGGTACGCGCGGTACAAAAAAAAGCCAGGCGACGTCCTACTCTCCCGCTATTCGCAGTACCATCGGCGCTGAAGGGCTTAACTTCCGTGTTCGACATGGGAACGGGTGGATCCCCTTCGCTAAGGTCACCTGGCAATAATTATTACCGTTTACAAACTGTAAGCTTTGACACTCACTGTTTATTTGTGCGTTTACCTTTCGGTAAACTATGTTATATGTCTTTCGACGATGGAGCACACCGGTCGTTTTTACCGCCTATTTCAAAAGCAGGGTCTCCCTGGTTTTGAAATTACGTACGGCTAAGGGAAGTCCGTAGAGTACTCTCTACGGGCGACCGTAAAAAGAGGAGCACACAATAATATGGTCAAGCCTCTCGACCTATTAGTACCGGTCAGCTCAACATGTTACCATGCGTAGACCGCCGGCCTATCAACCAGATCTTCTCTCTGGGGTCTTTAAGTCACCTTAAAGGTGATGGGATGTCTCATCTCGAGGGGGGCTTCCCACTTAGATGCCTTCAGCGGTTATCCCGGCCGAACTTGGCTACCCAGCACGTACCCTTGGCAGGATAACTGGTACACCAGAGGTTCGTCCATTCCGGTCCTCTCGTACTAAGAACAGATCCTCTCAAACATCCAACGCCTGTGGCAGATAGGGACCGAACTGTCTCGCGACGTTCTGAACCCAGCTCGCGTACCGCTTTAAATGGCGAACAGCCATACCCTTGGGACCTGCTCCAGCCCCAGGATGCGATGAGCCGACATCGAGGTGCCAAACTTTGCCGTCGATATGAACTCTTGGGCAAAATCAGCCTGTTATCCCCGGAGTACCTTTTGTCCGTTAAGTGACGGCCCTTCCACTCAGAACCGCCAGATCACTAAGACCTACTTTCGTACCTGCTCGACTTGTATGTCTCGCAGTCAAGCAACCTTGTGCCTTTGCACTCGTACGTTGATTTCCAACCAACGCGAGGTTACCTTCGCGCGCCTCCGTTACTCTTTAGGAGGCGACCGCCCCAGTCAAACCGCCCACCTGACATTGTCCCTTAACCCGTTTCAGGGCCAAGGTTAGAAATATAACCGGCAAAGGGAGGTATTTCACCAACGACTCCACACAGCCTGGCGACCATGTCTCTTCGTCTCCCTCCTATCCTACACATCACAGGCCACATTTCAATGCCAAGCTGCAGTAAAGGTTCACGGGGTCTTTCCGTCTAACCACAGGTAATCGGCATCTTCACCGATACTTCAATTTCACCGGGTTTCACGTTGAGACAGCGTTCAAGTCGTTACACCATTCGTGCGGGTCGGAACTTACCCGACAAGGAATTTCGCTACCTTAGGACCGTTATAGTTACGGCCGCCGTTTACCGGGGCTTCAATTCGACGCTCTCACATCTCCTCTTAACCTTCCGGCACCGGGCAGGTGTCAGTCCCTATACTTCATCTTGCGATTTCGCAGAGACCTGTGTTTTTGGTAAACAGTCGCTTGAACCTTTTCTCTGCAACCCCAAACAAATTTTGACATCCATTCAGGGCCACACTTCTCCCGAAGTTACGTGTGTATTTTGCCGAGTTCCTTAACGTGAATTCTCCCGAGCGCCTGAGAATACTCTTCCCGCCTACCTGTGTCGGTTTGCGGTACGGTCCCTTACAGCATATCTTTAGAAGCTCTTTCTCGGCACCTTGACTCCACCAGCTTCGATTCCCCGTAGGGTCTCTCGCCTTAACACTTTACCTCTCTGTGCGGATTTGCCTACACAGATCATCAGCTTAGTGCTTAGACCGGGACGACCATCGCCCGGCCCGGCTTCGCCTCATGCGTCACTCCATTCAGTCCTGTAAGAGGTACGGGAATATTAACCCGTTTCCCATCGACTACGCCTTTCGGCCTCGCCTTAGGGGCCGACTAACCCTTGGGCAGATTACCTTAACCCTGGAATCCTTAGGCTTTCGGCGGACAGGGATCTCACCTGTCTTTTCGTTACTCATGCCTGCATTCTCTCTTCCATCCCGTCCAGCATGTCTTCCAACACACCTTCATCCGTACATGGAATGCTCCTCTACCCCTGATAGTAAACTATCAAGCCGTAGCTTCGGTACTATGCTTAGCCCCGTTACATTGTCGGCGCACAACGACTCGACCAGTGAGCTGTTACGCACTCTTTAAAGGTATGGCTGCTTCTAAGCCAACCTCCTGGCTGTCTTCGCCGTTGCACTTCCTTTTCCACTCAAGCATAGTTCTGAGACCTTAGCTGACGGTCTGGGCTGTTTCCCTTTCGACCACGAATCTTGTCACCCGTAGTCTGACTCCCGCGCATCATTTAACCGGCATTCGGAGTTTGACTGAGTTTGGTACCCGGTGAAAGGCCCTAGCCCAATCAGTGCTCTACCTCCGGTAAACTAACGCAAGGCTAGCCCTAAAGCTATTTCGAGGAGTGCCAGCTATCTCCGAGTTTGATTAGCCTTTCACTCCTATCCACACCTCATCCCTGCCTTTTTCAACAGACTAGGGTTCGGTCCTCCACTCTGTGTTACCAGAGCTTCAACCTGGACATGGATAGATCACTCGGCTTCGGGTCTACCGCACGCTACTCATTCGCCCATTTCAGACTCGGTTTCCCTCCGGCTTCGGTTCTTCAAAACCTTAACCTCGCAACATACGGTAACTCGCAGGCTCATTCTACAAAAGGCACGCCATCACCCATATAAATACAGGCTCTGACCGCTTGTAGGTCCACGGTTTCAGGTTCTATTTCACTCCCCTCCCGGGGTGCTTTTCACCGTTCCCTCACGGTACTATTCGCTATCGGTAGCTGTTTCGTATTTAGCCTTGGAGGGTGGTCCCCCCAGATTCAGACAGGATTCCTCGTGTCCCGTCCTACTCAGGTACGCACTCGCATTCACTTCCATTTTCAGATACGGGGCTTTCACCCTCTCCGGCCGGCTTTTCCAATACCGTTCTCCTAATTTCCATGCACACTTTCCTGTACGCCCTAC
Organism: Marispirochaeta sp.; assembly: GCF_963668165.1. Lineage (NCBI taxonomy): Bacteria > Pseudomonadati > Spirochaetota > Spirochaetia > Spirochaetales > Spirochaetaceae > Marispirochaeta > Marispirochaeta sp. The sequence continues at coordinate 41,148 of NZ_OY764210.1, forward strand.
AACCCCCCATTGCACGCAATGAGGTTTAGGCTCTTACCAGTTCGCTCGCCGCTACTGTGGCAATCTCGTTTGATTTCTTTTCCTCTGGGTACTTAGATGGTTCAGTTCCCCAGGTTTCGCTCACATATGCTATTTTATTCACATACATGTGACAGAGAGTCTACTCTGCCGGGTTACCCCATTCGGTAATCCCGGGATCATCGGATGTTTGCTCCTCCCCCAGGCTTTTCGCAGCTTACCACGACCTTCATCGCCGAACAGCTCCAAGGCATCCTCCGTGGACCCTTATTCGCTTGACCATATTAGTTTGTGCTCCTTCCTCTGTTTTTGCGGTCACCGCTGTCGCCTACGACAGCGTCTCCCTTGGTCCTTTCGGCAGTCTCAGATGTAGCAAAGCCACATCTTCACTGCGCGTAAGCACTTCGGGTCTCCCTTGGCACCTTCGGCAGATTCAGAGCCGGCAAAGCCGTCTCTTCACTGCACCTTAGCGCTTCGGGTTTTTATAACCACACCCTGAAACTCCCCTATGTGGTTCGACTACTTCCCGTTTCGTCGAACCGGTATGTTTCAGGCTCTCTATGTCAAAAGATCAGTTTCGACCGGAAGATCAGATCTTCCAGGTCAGGAAAGATTACCTTAAAGGCAATCAGCCCTCTTCTATTATATGTGGAGGTAAAGGGACTCGAACCCTTGACCCCTAGAATGCAAATCTAGTGCTCTAGCCAACTGAGCTATACCCCCGGCATTGTAAAGCCTCGAGGGACACCCCTTAGGCTTATTCCCAAACTTTTTCAACTCTATTTAAAATGAGAGGGCGAAGAGACTGTTTCTTTTCAAAAAAGCGGGTTCCATCAAGTTGTGTCGTCAAGCAAAAGCTGTTACTGATCTTTTCCTCAGTAACGCGTTCCTTTTCCTCTCTCGTAGAAAGGAGGTGATCCAGCCGCACTTTCCAGTACGGCTACCTTGTTACGACTTCACCCCCCTTACCAGGCATACCTTCGGCACCGTCCTCCTAATTAAAGGTTAGACGAGCGACTTCGGGTACCCCCAACTCGGGTGGTGTGACGGGCGGTGTGTACAAGGCCCGGGAACGTATTCACCGCGCCATGCTGATGCGCGATTACTAGCGATTCCACCTTCATGAAGTCGGGTTTCAGACTTCAATCTGTACTGAGACCGGCTTTCTGCGATTTGCTCCACCTCGCGGTTTCGCTTCACTCTGTACCGGCCATTGTAGCACGTGTGTAGCCCAGGACATAAGGGCCATGATGACTTGACGTCGTCCCCACCTTCCTCCGGTTTGTCACCGGCTGTTCCATCTGAGTCCCCAACTGAATGCTGGCAACAGATAGCAGGGGTTGCGCTCGTTGCGGGACTTAACCCAACACTTCACAGCACGAGCTGACGACAGCCATGCAGCACCTGTATACCCGCCCCGAAGGGAAGCTGTATCTCTACAACCATCGCGTATATGTCAAGCCCTGGTAAGGTTTCTCGCGTATCATCGAATTAAACCACATGCTCCACCGCTTGTGCGGGCCCCCGTCAATTCCTTTGAGTTTCACCCTTGCGGGCATACTCCCCAGGCGGTGCACTTAACGCGTTTGCTACGGCTCCCAGGGCTACCCCCAAGAACCTAGTGCACATCGTTTACGGCGTGGACTACCAGGGTATCTAATCCTGTTCGCTCCCCACGCTTTCGCGCCTCAGCGTCAGTACATGGCCAGGACCTCGCCTTCGCCACCGGTGTTCTTCCTGATATCTACAGATTTCACCCCTACACCAGGAATTCCAGGTCCCCCTCCTGTACTCTAGTCTCACAGTTTCCAGCGCGTCCCCACAGTTAAGCTGTGGTATTTCACACCAGACTTGCGAAACCGCCTACACGCCCTTTACGCCCAATAATTCCGAACAACGCTTGCCCCTTACGTGTTACCGCGGCTGCTGGCACGTAATTAGCCGGGGCTTATTCCTTACCTAACGTCATCTCACTGCCATTCCCTGCAGCAATTATTCTTCAGTAAGAAAAGAACTTTACAACCTCACGGCCTTCTTCGTTCACGCGGCGTCGCTCCGTCAGGCTTGCGCCCATTGCGGAAGATTCTTAGCTGCTGCCTCCCGTAGGAGTCTGGGCCGTGTCTCAGTCCCAGTGTGGCCGTCCACCCTCTCAGGCCGGCTACTCATCGTCGCCTTGGTAGGCCTTTACCCCACCAACTAACTAATGAGCCGCAGACTCATCCTAAGGCGGTGCCTTGGCACCTTTCCCCCGTAGGGCTCATCCGGTATTACCCTGTGTTTCCACAGGCTATCCCCAACCTCAAGGTAGATCATCTACGTGTTACTCACCCGTTCGCCGCTCTAGGCAGTCCGAAGACTGCTTACCGCTCGACTTGCATGCTTAAAACGCGCCGCCAGCGTTCGTTCTGAGCCAGGATCAAACTCTCCGTGATATAAATAAGACTCAATTAAGAGCCTCCTTAATTTACCACTTCTAAAGTCCGATTACTCAAATATTTCGCTTCCGCTTTCGACTATTTATTGGAATCAATCAAAGGTTCCCGCTTCTTTTATTCTACCCTTTCTGCGTTTCCGCATCCAGATAAAAAAACGGTCTTCTTCGCCCCTTCTCTTTTCGCAGGTTTTCGCAACACCTCTTCCCGTCGCCCAAGGCCGTGCAGCTTCCCTTTCGCCGCACCGTTCCCCTTTTCTCTTCTCGTACCAAGAGGGCCGGATTCACTGTTACCCGTATTACAAAGATCATTTCACGCTTCCGTTCCCCAGTGCTCATCACCCCAGCGCTTCAGCGTGATCGCAGTTATACCATCACCGCTAATTTGTGTCAACAGGTGCCGTGCAAAACCTTCGAATCCTGCTATTTTTTCCTGTTAAGATACTCGTTGTTCTGTGATATGATTCACCCCATGGAGGTAATGGATGAGCGACGAATACGACGAACTGCAGGCGGACCTGGAATCCGAGGCTGGCGGTACAATTTTAAATCATGCCATGGTTCGTATTCAACCCGGGACAACATCGCCTGAATTAATGTCTGATCTTTTTGGACTCCTGGTAATTACACCCAGCCGGCTTCTGTATAAACACTACGCGCAGGAGAACTGGTTTTCCGGTATGTTCTCGGCGAAAAACAGAAAGAGCAAGGAAATCTCTCTTTTGATAGATTTTTCAGATATTGTTTCGATTAAACGTATCGCGGAAGCTTCATTCTTTAAGCGTCTTTTGTTTACCCCTGAACCTTATTACAGTATTCATTACCGGGACACAAACAGGATCCAGAGGACCGTGCAGCTTTCGGTCAGTTTCTGCAAGACGGGCGAACCCGTTTTCTATAAACAGCTGACTGAAGCTATGGACAAACTGATCAAATAAAGTATTTCCAGGGTATTAATCTTTTATTCTCGGGTTCTTCCTGAAAGCCGGACAGTGCCGACCGTTTGCACGGTATACAGCGTGGCTTGGCAGAACTTTGGACTTAACGCCAAAGAGTCTGCAGCTTCTGGGAAACGCGGGGTCCCAGGAGACTTCAAAGTACAAGCATTTCAGGCAATCAGGAGCTTTAGAAGGAGTGTCCATAGGGCAAAATACGCGGACGGCAAAAACCGTCCGCGACTTATATCCTAATGGGGAATGTTTGAAGCAATTACCAGAGAAACAACGCTCATCAGCTTGATGATTATATCCATCGCAGGTCCTGCGGTATCTTTAAAGGGATCCCCTACAGTATCACCTATAACCGCCGCCTTATGGGCGTCAGAACCCTTTCCTCCGTAGGCTCCGCCTTCTATGTGCTTCTTGGCGTTGTCCCAGGCACCTCCCGCATTGGCCATAAACAGGGCCAGCATAATACCGGAGACAGTTACACCGACCAGAAGCCCGCCGAGCATCTGAGCCCCGCCAAGATAACCGACAATGACAGGAATAACGACCGCCCCTACTCCGGGAACGACCATCTCTTTCAAGGCTGCGGCAGTGGCAATATCTACACAACTTACGTAATCAGGCTTTGTAGTGCCGTCAAGAACACCTTTTATCTCCCGGAACTGCCGCCGGACCTCTTCGATCATGGTAAAGGCCGCCCGTCCGACAGCACCCATAATAAAGGATGAAAAAACATAGGGAAGCATACCGCCGACCAGGACTCCTATAACAACCCGCGCTTCGGTAACATCTATTACCGTTATTCCGGCGGTTTCCTTAAAAGCAACGAAAAGGGCCAGAGCCGTAAGGGCAGCGGAGCCGATGGCGAATCCTTTACCGATTGCAGCGGTGGTGTTCCCCACAGCATCAAGCTTGTCCGTCCGTTCCCGTACTTCGTGAGGCATGCCGGCCATCTCCGCCAGGCCGCCGGCGTTATCGGCGATAGGACCGTAGGCATCCACAGCCAGCTGAATACCCGTAGTGGCCAGCATCCCGATGGCGGCAATCGCAATTCCGTACAGACCTGCGAAGTGAAAGGCAAACCAGATAGCAAGGACAAGCATGATTACGGGCCAGCCGGTTGCCATCAGACCTACACCAAGGCCGGAGATAATGTTCGTGGCAGCCCCGGTACTGGACGCCCGGGCTATATCGGCTACCGGCTTTTTACCATCCGCAGTGTAATACTCAGTAATCAGGCCGATCATCACACCGCCGAGAAGTCCGGAGATAATCGCAATGTATATACCGGTGGAACTATAGCCGCCGCCGTATTCTGCCGGAGCCAGGATAATCACCAGCGGGTAGGCGGCAATCAGGGTCATAACAGAAGCACCAATTGTTCCGAAATTAAGGGCACGCTGAGGGTCCCCCCCCTCTTTAGTCCGCACAAACAGGGTCGCGATCATGGAGGCGACAATCCCGACACCGGCCAGCATAAGAGGCAGAATTACAAGGTTGACCTCCCGCAGGGAGCCTCCAAGCACCATGGCACCGATAAGCGAACCGATATACGATTCACAGAGGTCCGATCCAAGCCCTGCAACGTCGCCCACATTATCGCCCACGTTATCTGCAATTGTAGCGGGGTTACGGGGATCGTCTTCCGGGATTCCCGCTTCTACCTTTCCTACAAGGTCTGCCCCTACATCGGCGGCCTTGGTAAAGATACCGCCCCCGACACGGGCAAACAGGGCAACAGAACTCGCTCCCAGGGAGTAACCGTTCACAATGGGCAGAACAAGTCCATTCAGGGTCTCACCGTCGAAACCAAAAATCCTGCTGTAGATAATCAGCAAACCGGTCAGCCCGATAATAGCGAGTCCGACTACCGAAAGCCCCATAACGCTGCCGCCGTTAAAGGCAATATTCAGCGCCCGCACAAGGCCGTGTTCTGCGCCATGGGCGGTTCGGGTGTTAGCCAGGGTCGCTGCGTTCATTCCAATAAGACCCGCGAGGGCGGAGAGTATCGCACCCACAAGGAAGGATACCGCGACCAGTTTTCCCCAGCCTGCCTCTGAAAAGACAAGCAGCACAGCCACCGCCGCTACAATTACAGCAAGGATTTTGTACTCCCGCCGCAAAAATGCCATAGCCCCGGATCGGATTGCTTTTCCGATCTCCTGTACTTTTTTGCTGCCCGGATCCTGTTTTACGACCCAGGCGGTTTTAACAAATGCATACGCCAGCGAAAGAATACCAGCTCCAAGAGGCAGATACAAAAGCCAGTCCATACAGTCCTCCAGAATTTGATTAAATAATCCCTTATACTCGTTTATATCAATAATGTCATCAGCTGCCAAGACATGCGGTGTATATTTATTCGAAAAAAACGCATATTTTTCCACTTCGTCCCACTGGCGAAACCATGTCAGAACCTTGTTCCCTCCCCTGTACGGGAGCATAAAGAAAATGATTTGCTTGACTATAAACGGGGGTGAGTTTATGGTTTTAGTAGTAACACGATGTTTTAGGAGGGGCTATGGCAATTCATTATTACCTTTCAGCGTTCCCAATGGAGGCATTGATCGCCTCGGAGCTTGAACCACAACAGTTCGGCAGCTACATGGCAACCGGCTCAAAGAAGGGAAGTGACGAGCTTATTATTTTCGCCGAGATTAAAGGAGAATGCACCCCGGAGTTCGACTGGGACTATGCGAAGGAGAAATGCGTTCCCCATACCAGTGGAGATCCGAAACATTCGGTCTACCTGTCTGTATACCGGGTGCTCGAATATATTCCTTTAAAATCGATCGGTTCAATTTACCTTACAACCAGGGACGGCCGCAGCCTCGAACTGACCAGCGACGCTGCCGCGGCATACCCCTCCAGCAGAGACTATTACATGTATCAGGAACTCTGTCCCATAAAGCCTCTGATCGTAAGCAGGCTTGACCCGAAAAAGTTCGCTGTCTACATGACAGATGAAACAAACCATGTGTATACTCCAAAGCTCATATTTGCCAACCTGAAAACCCCCAACTTTGAGGACCCGGAGAACACCGGTCATACGGGAGGGTTTCTTATTAACAAAAAAGGGCATTTCCTGAACTGTATTTCCTCAATCAGCGGCAAGGACGGAAAAGCGAACAAGACCTTTGACAGGTCACATGTTGAGTCTTTCTCTTTTCAGACAATTGAAGACGCGGTTTTTATCGGCGACGGAAAAGATCTGCTGATTTATCCCATGCCGAACATTGATGAGATTAAAAAGATTGATTATGACTGGGGACGTTCGGCCCTCTTGTATTAAAGCCGGTGCATATTTATACAAGGACCGTCAGGTTTCACCGTACACAGTGACTACCTGGCGGTTCTCCAGAGCTGCTTTCAGTGCAGCAAAGCCCGGAGCCTCATTGCACGTCAGGTGACTCTGCTTTGATCCTATAAGCTCCGGTATATGCGCGTCCGAAGAGGCAAGAACAGCAAAGTCTCCTGCAAGATTGAGGTTCCGTTCAAAGGCAACCTCGACTCCGTGAAACGGGATATCCGGAATAAAGCCAAGCTGGGCAATAAGCCCCGCGTAGGGACGATCAATATGGGAGGGTACGACCAGGGCTCCACGGGAAACGGCCTCTTCGAATAGACGGTCGACCGAAAGATCCGTAGCAGTACCCAGGTATTTTTCTATTTCCCCCACAATGGTGCCATACTCATCGACCGCAACCTGGTCTCCCATTTTTGAAGGGGTATTGTAGATATCCGGCAGATGGGCGTAGATAAAAGCCGCGAAATCCTCCGCTACACCAAGGCCGGCAAAAAAAATGAGAACATGAGCTTCCTCCACGGTAGTGACCTCGATTCCGGGAATAACCGCAATGCCCATATCACTCCCCAGTCGCACAAGAGGAGCGCAGTTGGCCGTCGCGTTATGGTCGGACAGGGCGATCAGGGAGAGCCCTTTTTCTGCCGCGCCGTCGATAATTGCCCGGGGAGACATTTCCAGGGAGCCACAGGGAGACAGACAGCTGTGGATATGCAAATCCGCCGTAATCATGCCGCTGTCTCCTTTATACTAACTAGAGTAATGCAGATATCTCCGCGCTGACCTGAAACTGGCTTTTAGACGTGGAAAAGATTGCCACACCATCACTCTCGGCCGCCTCGCGCATGCCTTCATCCGGCTCCCGGCCGTTGCAGAGCACAACTGCCCGTAAACCGGCAAGACCGCATACGGCGATGGTGTTTTTATGTGCCTGAATTGTTACAAGAACACCGCCGTCGGGGGCATTGGCCATGACGTCGCTGAGCAGATCAGAGGTATATCCGCCGGTTATCTGTGCACCCGGATCAGGCAGGAATACTGCCGTGTATCCTAACGCGTCCTGTAATTGAGTAATTTTCATGGTCGAGGACCTCCTTGCGATAGATAGATAATTGCTGTGGCGTCTGTTCCCTTTCCGAGCTCCGAGGTCAGGGAAAAATCATCAACCACTCGTTTAACATTCGGAAGCCCCATTCCTGCTCCGAATCCCAGGGAACGGATCCACTCATTTGCGGTTGAGAATCCTACCTCCAATGCCTGGTCAACATCAGGTATTCCCGGACCGGTGTCTACAGTACGAACTTCTATGTGCTCCGGATCCAGGCGGAAAATCAGTTTACCTCCATGGGAATGGACAACCAGGTTCATCTCCAATTCGTAACAGGCCACCGCGGCACGCCGTATGGTCTGAGGATCAAAACCATGCTTTTTCAGTATCCGCTTGATATCCGCCGAAGCCTTGCCGGCGTTCTCGAAATCGTGGCGCACCACGTAATGCTGCAGAGACGCAACCCCTTTAACGGCATCTTCACTGGAATCCTGGCTCAATTCCCCTTCCAGCTCCTCCACAATACGGTTTACTTCGCTGAGGAGGGTGGTATTGATATCCCGGATGGTAATGATACCGCAGAGTTCCCGGTTTTTGTTCAGCACCGGGAACCGTCCGTACTGGTATTTGCTAAAGTAGCTTATGGCAAAAGAGAGGGGCATATCATCTTCCAGAACCTTGATGTTCCTAGTCATGTGGCCCTCTGCACTCTCGTCAATGGTACCTTCATCAAAGGCCGTCAGGATATCGTGCATGCTGACAATACCCAGCAGCCGCTTGTCCTCGACAATGGGAACCCCGGTAATGCTGGCTTCTTTCATGCGGTGCTGAATGGTACGCAACGTTTCGGTCTTGCCGCCGGTAACCAGCTCCCGGGACATAACATCCTTGATTTTGAGGCGAAAAATGAGTTCGGTCAGTGCAGTAGGAATGTTCTGGGAAACAAAAGAGACCGGAGGACGCTGATCAGGCACCGCATTCCGCCGTTGTAATCAGGTGATGCAGCGTAACGCAGGCATCAAAAAGGGTCATCCCGGTAGAAAGGAGGGAGATTCCCATTTCCGAGGCCAGTTTGATCATGGCCGCCGAGGGCCGTTTACCGTTAACCAGGATAACACCAAGGGCATCTACGACATGGGCTGTGCGCAGGGTCTGCTCCGAGTTCAGAGCAGTGATCAGCAGCAGGTTTTCCTTGTCAAAAACAAGTACCTCACTCATCAGGTCGCCGGCGGTAACATTCTTTACCTCCACGGACTCATAGTCTTCACCACGATGAAACTCTTCGCATTCGAGGCACGAGCTGATATCAGGAAAACGCATGTAATCTCCTTCCTTTTATTTCCTTGGCCTGATTATATGCATTCAGTATAAAGAAAAGTCGGCATTCTGACCAGCGGTATTCTGCCTGAGCCGATAGTTCCCAGCCAGCCCAATCCCCCTGCCTGCACCGGCAGTAAAGCCCTGCTTATCGTGAGATTCAACTCCATGGCTGTCTGCCCGCCTTTTTCTACTTTTTCTCGGTTCCGGTAATGGTTCCGAGTTTCTTCTTTTCCCTGCTTGATTTCGACTTGATATCGTAAATAACCGCGAGGGCAATAATCGCGCCCCTGACTATCTGCTGCAGATAGGAATTAACGTTAGTCAGATTCATTATGTTATTCAGGAATCCCACAATGAAGGCTCCGGCTACTGTTCCTCCGGCCGTTCCAACCCCGCCGGAAAAACTCGTTCCGCCGATAATAGACGAGGTTAATGCCTGGAACTCGTAATTAATCGCCCCGTTCGGCAGCCCCGAGTTTACCCGGGACATGAAAAGTACTCCGGCGACTCCCACCAGAACCCCGTTAACCAGAAACGCGATCATCTTGTTTCGATTAACATTTATTCCCGAGGCAACGGCTGCCTCTTCGTTCCCCCCTATGGCAAAAAGTGAACGTCCGAAGCGGGTGTGCTTCAGGATATACCAGGTCAGGAAAAAGAAGACCAGCAGAAAAACCACCGGCGTAGGGATAAAACCGATAAATCCCTGACCGAAAACAGTGTACCCGCCGATCTGGTATATATTCTGCCCGTTCGTGTACAGCAGCGCAGCACCACGAGCCATGGCCTGCATTGCCAGAGTCGCGATAAAGGGGGGAGTTTTAAATTTCGTGACCATAAGACCGTTAATAAAGTTTGCAAAAACTGCTACCGCGATCGCCACAAAAAACGCCAAGGGCAGGGATCCGCTTATCTTGTATACCGACACTGATAAAACCCCGGATAAGGCCAGAACCGAACCGGAGGAAAGGTCAAGCAAACCGCATATAATCAGGATGGTTTCCCCGAAAGCAAGGATAGTCGTAACAGATATCTGCCGGGAAACATTGGAAAGGTTTGTCGGAGTAAGAAAGTTGGGATTTATAAGGGACGACACTACTATCAAAACGATCAGCACCAGAAGTATACTGTAGCGGTTTCTTACAGCCCCCCAGAACTGCTGAAAATATCCTGCATTAATTTTCATTGACTGCCTCTTCCATACGTAGCCCAGTAGCCATTTTCATAACAGCCTCCTGGGAAAAATCTTTTCTTTCGAGAACCCCGGCGATTCGTCCTTTTGACATCACGTAAATGCGGTCGCACATTCCGAGAAGCTCCGGAAGTTCTGAGGAAACAATAATTATAGCTTTATCTGAGCCCACGAAGGAGTTCATCAGCTTGTAGATCTCATACTTTGCACCAACATCTATTCCGCGGGTTGGTTCATCCATAATCAGGACGTCCGGATCATTAATCATCCATTTTGCCAGCACAACCTTCTGCTGGTTTCCGCCGCTCAGGGAATCCACAGTGGTTTCATAGCTGGGTGTTTTAACATTCATTTGATCGCAGATGTTTTTAACGAACATAACTTCCTTACGGGCATGAAGCCTGCCTTTATAGAAGAACTTTTTAAGGTTGGCCAGTGTAACGTTTTCCCGAACACCCCGTATCGGGATAATCCCGTATCGGCGTCTGTCTTCGGACAGCATAACAACGCCATTGTCAATACAGCCATGCACTGACCTGCTCTTTACTTCTTTGCCGTCCTTGTAAATGGTTCCTGCTGAATACGGATCAAGACCGAATATTGCCCGCATAACTTCGGTCCGCCCGGCACCCATAAGTCCGGCGAATCCCACGATCTCCCTTCTGCGTACGGAGAAGCTGACATTCTCAAAATAGCCTTCCCTGGTGAGTCCCTGAACCTCAAATACCGGTTCCCCTGCTTCGACCTGATCTTTCGGAAATTCCTTGGACAATTCCCGCCCGACCATTAGGGTTATTACCTCGTCTATGGTTATATTGTCCCGGCTTCGGGTATCCACAACACTGCCGTCCCGCAATACGGTAATCTCGTCGGCGATCCGGAAGATCTCGTCCATTTTATGGGAAATATAAATGATGCTTGTGCCGTTCTTTTTCAGTTTTTCTATTTTTTTAAAGAGGAACTCAACCTCCTTCTGGGTTATGGCCGAAGTCGGCTCATCCATAATGATGATTTCCGATTTACAGGAGATGGCCTTTACTATTTCCAGCATCTGGACATCGGAGACAGACAGGTCCTTCATTCTTGTCGTGGGCGAATACTGCAGGCCTTCTTCATGCAGCAGCCTTCCGGTTTCCGCGCGTATCTTTTTCCAATCCACCTTTCCCCATCTGTTGACCGGAAGCCTGCCGACAAAAAGGCTTTCTTCTACGGTGAGTTCGGGAATGTAGTTCAGCTCCTGAAAAATCATGGATATTCCATGTTCCCGGGCCTGGGTCGGATTATTAATTGTTACCGGCTTTTCATCTATAAATATGGAGCCTCTATCCTGCTTATAGACTCCATTGATTATTTTCATCAATGTGGATTTACCGGCACCGTTTTCTCCGCAGAGAACGTGTACGGTACCTGTGCGAACAGAAAAGTTAATATTGCTCAGAGCTTTTACACCGGGAAAGGATTTCTCAATACCGGAAACCCTCAGCTTAATACCTTCCATATGATTCCCTGATTAGTAAACTGTACAGCTTTTGCATACCGATCTCATACAAGGGCAGAAACAATACCAATCATATTGTTTCTGCCGGCAGTTTTGATTGTATCATACCGGGTCCCGGAATGGTCTCCGGGACCCCAGGGTGCAGTTGTTTTTTACAAGGCACCTGCGCGTTTGTGCATTTCGATATACTGATCCACGTTATCTTTATTTACCATGGGACAATCGATATCGACATCAAGCTGTTTTTCCTGCCCGGTAAGCAGTTTATGCGACACCGAAAGCAGGTTCTCTGCAAGGGCATACGCACTCTGCAGGGTTGTAGAGGTCATAAGTCCGTCCCTGATCAAAAGGACGGCTTCAGCGGTACCGTCAACTCCATAGGAAAGAATGCTTGCGAACTTGCTGTTGTCTTTTACAATCTCCAGGGCTCCGGCGGCCATATTGTCGTTCATGGAGATTATCGCATCTATTCTGTCGTTGGCCTGTACCCAGTCTTCCATGAGGCTCATGGCTTCGTCCTTGTTCCAGTTGGCTATCTGCTCACCCACAATAGTCACATCCGAACGTTTTGCAAAGAATTCCTTCTGCCAGCTTTCCCTGCGCGCGTCAGCATGAAAGTTTCCCGGAGGGCCGTTGAGAACGACAACATTTGCACCCCTGGGAACCTGCTTCAGAGCTGCCCGGGCCTGAACCGCAGCCTGTTCAAAAGGATCGGCATCCACGGACGAAGCCCCTTCTATGCCGGAGATACGGGCGTTGGTGGTAATACAGATGATGCCCGCCTGGACAACCTTTTCGGCATAAGGTCTCTGGGATTCACCGTTATTCGGCTGAATAATGATTGCATCGAACTTGTTGACAATCGCGTTCTCAATCAATGAGTTCACCTTGTCGTCCGAAGCCTGCCCGTCGAAAACCATTACATCGATGTCGGGGTACTTTTCAGCCTCCTCGGCCACCGAATTCGCCAGCCAGGCTGCAAATGAGTCGGCTTGAGCACGGGCGATGTAGGCTACCTTGTAGACTCCATCGTCCTCCTGTTTCTGTCCTCCGGCAACAAGCTGGGAACCGGCAAGACAGACCAGCAGAAATACTACCGAAATCTTCTTCATACAACACTCCTTATAATTTTTTATGGCCAGGCCATATTTTTTATCGAGTAAAAAGGTTAATCCCTTTCCATATCGATCATGATCTTTACATCCCCGCCTGGAAGCCCCCCGGCATATTCAAAGGCCGCACAGGAGTCCTTAAACTTGAAAACCCTGGTCACAAGGGGTTTGACATTCAGCTTGCCGGAAGCAATCAAATCCACAACCCGGGGGAAGATATTTACATAACGAAAGATGGTTTTTACCGTAATCTCCTTTACCTGTAATCCAACGACATCCAAAGGAACCGGATCAGACGGCATGCCGATTAAAACCAGCACGGCGCCGGGTTTTAAAAAACGGGGAATATCCGGGTAGGCTTTTTCACTTCCGCTTGCTTCAAATACCGCATCGACTCCGTCAATTCCGAGACGCCGCAGTTCTGTCTCGATATCCGATTGGTTAAGATCTATGGGCAGTATTTTTTCTGCATAATGCTGCCGTACAAAATCGAGTTTCTCTTTTTTTATATCCGCCAGCAGCACCCTGGAACAGCCGGCGGCCTCTGCGGCCAGGGCCGTTACAATGCCGATTGTACCGGCACCAATAACCAGTACCGTATCTCCGGACGACAGGCCGGCCTTATTTACCGAATAGACCCCGATTGCCACCGGCTCTACCAGTGCTCCTTCGTAAAAGGTAACGCCGTCAGGTAATTTAAAGGTCAGGCAGGCAGGATGAATAACGGTTTCCCGCAGGCATCCGTGTACAGGCGGGGTTGCCCAGAAACGCACTGCCGGATCCAGATTGTACATTCCCCGCAGCGCTTCGTAACTGGTAAAGTCCGGAATACCCGGTTCCATGCACACACGGTCTCCAACAGCTATCTGTTTGACATCGCTGCCGACATCGACCACTATCCCCGCAGCTTCGTGTCCAAGAACCATGGGCTCCCGCACGACAAAATCCCCGATGCCGCCTTCCCGGTAATAGTGGACATCACTGCCGCACACCCCGACAGCCACAGGGCGGATACATACATCCCCGGGGCCTAATTCTTCCTGTATATCGATGTCCCTGAGCCGGACCTCTCCTTTTTTTTCCAGAACAACCGCTTGCATACAACAGACTCCTTAAACAATACCATTTTTACATTACAGGACATTATCCCACGCTATTTTGCGCATGTCAAACTAAATTTTGCGCAAATTATATCTTTTCTTTTGCGCATTTAGATAAAACTTTATTGATTTTTTCTCGTTTTTGCCATACTGTAAAAAACATGAAGAGCAAGAACCTGACCATGAAGGACATAGCACAACGGGCAGGCGTATCAATAACAACTGTGTCTCATGTGATAAATAAAACCCGGCATGTAAACAGGGAAACCAAAGAATCGGTTCTGAAGGCTATTGAGGAGCTGAACTACCGGGGCCTGAAATCGGGCAAAACCAACAAGATAAAATATATCGGTGTAATAGTTGCTGATATCCGTGAAGATTATTACATCTCAATAATTAAAGCCATTGAAACAGTGGCCACGGATTTTGAGATTTCCATTATTTTCTGCGATTCAGAAGATGATCCGGAAAAGGAAGAAAAGAATATTTCAATGCTCCTGGCACGCAGAATCAGCGGGTTGATCATTGCCCCGATAGAATCCGATCATATTCCAAAATCCCTGCAGGAGACATCGGTTCCTGTAGTCCTGATCGACCGTCAATATGAATCACACCGCTTTTTGTTTGTTGGAATAAACAATTTTAACAGCAGTTATCTGGGGACCCTTCATCTTTTTAACAAGGGCAGCAGACGGATAGGCTTTATCGGCTATTCAGAATCCGTTTATACAATCAAACAGCGCATTATGGGGTATCAGGCCTGTCTTATGGAACATGAAGACTCCTCTCCTTCCCGGATACTGTCTTTGAGCTACCATAAAGAGGATTCGTATCCTTTAATAAAGAAATTTATCGAAGAAGAAAATCTCGACGGGATCATCTGCGCGACATCTACCGTCTGCTACGAGGTTATAGATGTCCTGGACAGTCTCGACTCCAAAACACAAAAAAACCTCAGGATAATCAGTTACGATGATAACAGGTGGCTTGATTATTTAAAATTTCCGGTTTCGGTAATATCCCAGCCAACCGCCGAAATCGGCAGTGCCGCCCTGGAAAACCTGATCCAGCTGATAGAACAATCCAATCTGCGGTATGATGTAAAAAGGGAGCTGTTTTTCGACGTCAGTATTATTGACCGCTTAAAATAGAACTCCCTTTTTACTGCAGCCGTTCAGTTCCCCTGCACCAGACCGTCAAAATAGCCGCGGACGGAACCGACAAATTCCTGTTTGACGGCTTTGTTAATATCGTCCATGGCAAAGGAGCGGGCAGATTCAGCGGTAACCGCGGAGGCCCGGCCCTGGTTGTTATAGGAGACAAGAGCCTTGCCGTCAGGGCCGGTAAAATCGAGATTAAGGTACCAGCGCACGGATTTATACTTGGGGTTCAGCTCGATGTCCTCGATACGGACATCTCCCCGGATGGAAAGCAGGGCGGGATCTGCTGTGGGAAAACGCTCCTGGCTCAGGGCTTCGCGGACTGCGGATTCCACCAGAGGCCCTTCTCCTCCCCGGACACGGAGACTGATGGTCATGGTTGAGGCCATCTCCGATTTTTCCTGCAGTACACTGCGCTGATCATAGGGCAGAGAGGTCATGGCGTAGAAGACCTGGGATATTATTCTGAGCTGGTCCAGCAGAAGAGCGTTGCTCTGGGCAACTACCGCTGCTGCGGAGACAAAGGCGTATTTACGGATGGGATCATCGGCAGCGCGGTACTCGTTCATATAGGCTGTAACAAAGCCGCTGTTTTTCCGGATCAGGTCCTGGTAAATCCGGCCCGTTGCCATACGGTCAATATAGGCAATGGCATGGACCCTGCCCTCGGTATCGACCGCCGCTTCGCCGAACTGAACATTCAGCAGGGTCTGGTTGGACTGCACGTTGGTGGACTGGGCAAGCATGAGTTCGCTTTCGGAAACGTTTCCGGCAGAACTTACAAGGTCCCGGTAGCGCTCTGCGGTGCTTACGTCCACCGTTATCTGTGACTCGAATATCTGGGACAGGCCGGCCATGGCGCTCTGCTCCGCGGCCCGTCTGGTGTCGCCGGTCCCGATAGCGGTCATGTACGTATCATCGGGGTATGCGGCCCGGGGATCAAGGAACCAGGCGGGCATGTCCCCGGAGGAGGAGCTCCCGGAGGCCGGACCGCCGGTGGCACAGCCGGCAAATAGAAAGAGAACAAGAAGCCCCATCAGGATCCTTCCTGCAACAGTTTTATTCATATCTGGTACTCCTTTTCACAGTACAACTATTTATTTGCGTATGAAGTCGCCAGGTTCAGCCCGCCTTTGCTTACGGTGACCAGCCCCAGCTCGTCCACCTGCAGCAGGGTTCCCCCGGAGTAGTACTCAAGTTCGATAAAGTGCTTCCCTTCGGGAAGATCGAACTCTCCCATGTAGGCGTGAGCGGGAAAGTAACGGGAGATCCGCAGATCTGCTTTTTCCGATGCCTCTACCGCGATATCCGCAACAATGGAACCAAGAAGCCCCCAGCCGCCCCCGGCCTGCTCCTGCAGCTGTTTTTTTCCGATCTGGGCCAGGATTCCTTTTACAATGGTACGGGTTACGGTCTTCATAAAAATAATCGGATACTTGACCTGAAAGGTTGCTTCGGCGACCCTTTCCATGTTCTCGATCAGTTCAAGCTGACCGGCAGGCCGGGAATCCACAACCACCCGGATGGAATCGACGGCGCTGCCCTGGGGTTCCATGTACGGCAGCTGAAACTTGAAACGGTAGCCTCCGTCCACACCGGGCCAGAAAAAACTGTTGTAACCGGTGGGAATCAGCTGGCCCTCGTCATCCTCGTCCATGGTAAGAATGGAAACGGAGTTCTCCCCGGTGGCGATGGTAAGGGTCTTTGCCTTTTTTACAGGAGACCGGCCGGCAAAAGCAAGAACGCTCAGGCGGGCGCCTTCGGGGCGCAGCAAAGCCGATTCATCCACGGGGAGCGCAAAATCATAGATATCCGGCTGCAGCTGAAAAGCCTCGACTATCTTGTTATAGTCAATCCGGGCACCGTCGTAGTCTCCTTCTCCGCGATACATAAGCAGGCTTATATAACGGGCCAGGGCGCTGTTGTAAAAACGGTTGTTACCCGCTTTAAGTTCGACCGCGGCGTCATCCGCGTTATTGTATCCCGCCGCCAGGGAAGAATACTTGTCTTCCAGGAGGTTAAGCTTGGTATTAACCCGCCGGACTTCCACAAAACCGGCGTCAAAATCGCCCAGGGAGAGGAAATTGATTGACTTGAAGATATTCAGATAGATGTCTTCGTAGTCCTCACCGGCGTAATCCATGACGTTATCGTTCAACAGAAAAGAACCCGCAGCCTGACTGATACTTTTAGTAAAATACTCCTCTATAAGCTGCTCGGCCTCGGTCAGGTGCCGGATACTGAGTTCGTACTCTCCGGCATAGTGGTAGAGCATGCCGACATCCAGATAATAGAGAACCTTGTCGCGGTCCCGATAGAAGGCAGAGCGCTCTTCGCCGCTCATTGCCTGGGCAGCCTGCGCATAATTACCCTGATTTACTGCGTTGTCGATCTCTACAAACGGTTCGTTACGGGTAGTACAGGACGCCGCGGCGAGGCCCAGAACAACCAGGAAGGCCCATGCAAGGGCCTTCCGTCCGCGTCCCGTCATTACCATCTGGCTTTACTCTGCTCCACAAGCTTCTTGATTTTCTTGCTGCCGATCCAGACCTTTTCCATGGTCTCTATGTTGATCAGCTCCATATCTACCTGGTAGAGGGTTGCCTTTTTGCCTTCAACGGCATCAACCTGAGAGGTAATGGACCCGATCAGCATAAAGTCGGCGCCGGTTTCTTCGCCCAGACGCTTAATCGTCTCCTGGGAGGCCTCGAACTGCTGGTCCTCTTTTTCCGCCCGCACACCGGAGCGTTCATCGGGGTTGGCAACAAAGGTGATCTGCCCGCCGTTGATAAGCTCCCGCTCGATATCCTTGACAAAGGGGGTGGTATCGATATGTTCGTTGCTTCTGTTACGCATGGCGCCGACAATAAGAACCGGTTTGCGTCCCTGGGCCGCGCGGAAATCGCCAAGCCAGGGCCGGGAGCTCATGTCCCGGATCATCTCTTCGGCCACAAGACGACTGTCCGTATCGTTCCAGCGTCCGCTCAAATCGGTTTGAGTATCCGCGGCAGTCCGCTCGACAGAAACGCCGGATGTCGCGCAGCCGGCTACAATAAAGACCACAGCAATAATAAGAAGACTAAGCTTTGCCCTCATAACTAATTACAACTCCTTTTTCCAGATAATCTTTTGAAATCATAGACAAACATATACCACGGGTCAAGGTAAAAGTCAGCCAGATGAAGAATCAGGGGGAAAAAGTACTTACGAACAAAAATGGTGAAGCAGGAGACCGGACTCTGTTGTTTATATTAGAGAAAGCATAGTATATTCAAGGAGATGGACATGGAACATTTGGCGGAAATTCTTGAGCAGGAGCTCGAGGAAGCCTTTGAAGTAAAAAACAAAGGTTCCCTGCACCGCTATGTAACCCTGCTGGCGGAAAATCTTGCCCGGAGAGAACAGAACGACAAGGAGCACAGTGAGTTCCGGGAGGTTTTTCTGCGTATTGATACGCGGATTGAAGAAGGCTTCAGGCGCATGGATGAACGGTTCGCCGCTGTGGACAAGCGTTTTGAAGACATGCAGCGGACCATGGATCAGCGTTTTGAGGCCATGCAAAATAACATGAACCTGCGCTTTGAGTCTCTTCAGCAATCCATGGCCGATCGGTTCATCGCGGTAGACAAACGTTTCGAAGACATGCAGAAAAACATGGACCTGCGCTTTGAGTCTCTTCAGCAATCCATGGCCGATCGGTTCATCGCGGTAGACAAACGTTTCGAAGACATGCAGAAAAACATGGACCTGCGCTTTGATGCCGTGCAAAAAAACATGAACCAGCGCTTTATCGATGTAAACCGGAAGTTCGACATGATGTTCAGGTTTATGTCCATCGGCTTTGTGTCCCTTGCGGTCCTGATGTCGATATACCAGTTTCTATCCTGATTTCTTAAAAGAACGTGCAATTCAACAGGGTTGCATAAGCGGTCATTATTTCCTATCATCCATTCCGGCACACACGCAGAAGGAAAACGGATTGAAGGACAAACAGACAATTCCGGATTCGCAGAATATCGGCAGACACATTCGAAAGCTCAGAAAGCTTCAGCACCGCACGTTGCAGGATGTGGCCGACAATTGCGGCTTTACCAAGAGCCTGCTTTCCAAGATCGAAGGCGGCAAGATAGTCCCCCCGGTGGCAACACTGATCAAGATTGCATCCGCCCTGCATACCAATATCTCGGGACTTATTGCCGAGGGAAACAGCCGGGATTGCGTTTTTGTTCCCGCCGCAAAGAACGGGAGGTCTCCGGTCCCCACGGAAAGCGGCTACTCCATCCTTCCACTGGCAGTCGAGATGCCCGGCAAGAAGATGCAGCCGGTTCTGATAACCGTACGCCCTGAGGATCTGAACGACAAGGTCCACAGCCATGAGGGAGAGGAGCTGATCTTTGTGCTGGAAGGGGTACTGGAGTTTCAGGTGGATTCGGAAATCTACACCCTGAACCCCGGAGACAGCATCTTTTTTAACTCCATAATTGAACACCATATTACCGGCGTGCATTCTGATTACGTAAAATTCCTTGATATATTCAATTAGAGCCTGTTATCTTTAGCATCGGATACAAAATCAGGTTCTGCTCTGCGTTTTGCTGCAATAAAAAGCTTTATCTTCAACAATTTTCAAGAAAACACGATTGACAATTCAACTATGTTGAATATACTTGCATATGCAGGATGTTCCTGATATTTCAGCCGTTATCCGGAATCATACATGATACGGCTTGCACACAATAGAATAATTTTTACAGGAGTTTTTTTTATGAAAATGATGAAGATCGGAAAATCCGGAATCGAAGCTTCCGCCCTGGGCCTGGGTGCGTGGGCAATCGGCGGGGACAGCAACTGGGGTCCCAGCGACGATACCGAATCGATCAAGACAATACACCGGGCCCGTGAGCTGGGGATTACCCTGGTAGACACCGCCCCGGCCTACGGCCTGGGACACAGCGAAAAGGTTGTGGGCAAGGCCCTTAAAGGGCGCCGGGACCAGTACGTACTGGCAAGCAAGTGCGGAATCCGCTGGGACATCGACGAGGGCGGCCTTTTGATGGAGCGGGACGGTGTAAAGATCGTACGTAACGCGAGCCCCGCCCGGCTGGCAGAAGAGATTGAATTGAGCCTGAAGCGGCTGGATACGGACTACCTGGACATCTACATTGTCCACTGGCAGGCCACCGAGGACTACCCCTTCCCCATAAGCGATACCATGGGCTATTTGATGGAACTCAAGGCCCAGGGCAAGATCCGGGCAATCGGCGCCTCCAACCTGAACCGGGACCAGTTTATGCAGTACGTGAACAACGGGCAGCTGGACCTGATTCAGGAAAAATACAGTATGCTGGACCGGGGGGTGGAAGAGAAGTTCTTTGGTCTGTGCAAAGAGCACGACGTAACCTTCCAGGCCTATTCTCCCCTGGAACGGGGCGTGCTGACCGGAAAATACGGCCCGGAAAGTACGGTGAACATGGGTCTGGCCAAGAGCAAGATCAAGTGGTACCATAAAGAAAACCTGGCCAGGATCGTGGAGCTTAAAGAGAAATGGCAGCCCCTCCTGGAGAAGTACGGCTGCTCCATGACCGAGCTGGTCCTGGCCTGGACCATGTCCCAGGGGACCGGGGACAATGTAAACGTACTGGGCGGCGCCCGGACGATTCCCCAGATTGAACAGAATGCAGGCGGCGGAAATATCAGCATCGATTCCGCGGACCTGGCGGTAATGCGCAAGGACGTGGAAGCGATCTCATAGATCTTTCTTTTTCCGGAACAAGAAACAGCAGCTTTTTTTGTGAACAGGCTGGGGGTCAGGCGGTACGCAGCAGCGTACCCGGCTCCCGGCCTGTTTTTTATAAAGACTTGAAATAGGCGTATTTGGGGGGTACTCTACTTAAAGAACACAGTAAAATAGAAAAACAGCAAGGAGTCTGTATGAAGCGGTATATGCCCCTGGCAGCCTTAAGCATGGTGCTGCTGATAAGCGGCTGCTCCACCCTCGGTTTTCTGGCACCGGCCAAACCCGACGGTGCGGAGATCGCGGGTCTGATAAACGCGGGAGACTGGGAAAGCTTGAGCGCCAAAAGCGGGTCCCCTTTTCTGCTGGACCGGGAGATGATAATGCGCCAGGCTGATATGCAGGAGTTCTGGAAAATCCTGGCGGAGGGAGGATTCCGTCTGGGAGAAGCCGAGGTGAGCATACTCGATGAAGAGGCGACGGCGGCGCGCTACGGACAGGGCCTTGAGATTGAACAGTTCTTTGCCAAATACGTACCCTCCGGGGCATCGACTTTTTTAATTCAGAGCGAAGCGGGACGCTTTTACCTGACCGTAGGCAGGGACAGTAAACGTACCAACCGGATTTACGCCTTTGCCGGGCCGACAGGATAGGAGGACGGTATGACACGACTGCATCTGCTTACGAAACGAAGCACGGGGACGGTTCTTCTGACGCTGATACTGCTGGCAGCAGCTGCCCTGCCCGCCGCGGCCCAGGTGGCAAGCATTGATTACCTGCAGGGCTGGGTTGACCTGCGCTACCCCTCCGGAGATGTGGTGGAGGCCATGATCGGGGATGAGCTTAAGAAGGACGACACGGTTATAACCGGGGACGACGGCACTGCCACCCTGGTGCGCCCGGGGGCGGCGGAGATAATTATCAGCCCCAACTCGGTGTTCTCCATCCGGGAGATTGACTCCGGCGGCCAGAAGGAGACGGTTATGCACACCGCCCTGGGCTCTGTGAAGTTCAAGTTTATGCGCCTTTTCGGCGTGGAGCCCAGGATATCCACCCCCAGCACCGTGGCGGGAGTACGGGGAACGGAGTTTAGCGTCTACGCCGGGGATGAAGGATCGGCCCTGTTTACCGTGGACTCCGGCGAGGTAATGGTTACCAGCCAGGGGATACCGGTTGTGCTGTTTGAGGGCGAAGGGGTGGAGGTAAAAGCCGGCCGCCCGCCGGGGGAGAAGTTTGAGAAGAAGGGACGGCCTATTGACTACTCAAGCTGGGCCCAGGAGAAGCAGGCCGAGTTTTCCGCCGACCCGATTGCAGGGCTCCGGGGAATTGAACGGCAGATGGACGGGTATATTCGGGAGGTGGAGAATCTTGAATATGCGTTTGCCGAGAATAGGAAGCTGCTAATTCAAGAACGAGAAAAACTTGCAGAGATCAATAAGAACCAAGGCCAGGAAGCATCGAATAAATATTACTCTGACGTAATCTCATCTATCGAACAGCAGGAAAGTACATTATTTTTAAACATAAGGTATTGGAGTCTCTCTGCTTTTTCTCTTAAGCGTTACGTTAACGGAAAACAGTACATGTTAACTAAAGCAAAAATGCTTGCTGATGATAACTTGTCGTATATTGATGACTACATGGTTTTACATCAGAGAATACTGGAAAAATTTAGCGCCCACATTTTACCAAATCTGAGCATGGAGGATATTTAAATGCAGAAACGAGATCTGATCTTTCGAGTTCTTTATTTCCTTTTAATCTTTTCTATAATAGTAATTCTTAACAGCTGCGATGACGCGAATAAGGTATCTGTTGATGAACGAATTAATATGTTTTTCTCTGACCTAAACGCCGGAAAAACTTCTACCCTTAGAGGCGATCACATATCACCTAAATCAAGTGATTACAGCACAATCAATTCAGCTTTTTGGACAGCCAGTGTGTGGGTCAATATCCCATTTTCTGTAAACACATCAAGTATCCCTGACAACTCGACAGTGACTGTTTCAATAACACATGATACGGCAAGTGGTTTACTGTGGACATTTTATATGGATGAAGATGATGATGATTTTTGGTTAATTCGAGGAATTGATAATGAACTAGGTGGTGAATTAATCTCACAGTAAGATGTCTAAATTATCAGCCATGAAAAATGAGGGTAAAATTCAGGACATAGAGGTTTTGCGCATTGCTTTTCTCGCATTTCTAAGTTGGGTACAATTGTTCCCCTTTGATTCTTTACCCCCCTCCTCCTTTCAGACTAAGGGGTGGATTTGTTTCATTTTTTGTTCTTTTCTTTGACGGTTCTTAAAATGAAGTGCTGCCGTTAAAGGCTATTTGTATTTGGCACTATCGTTTTGTTGAGGATTTTCCGTGCTTTCCTGTATTCCAAGGCAGGAGAATGAGGTTATGCGAGATTCGGGGAATTGATGTCGGACTCAATGCCCAGCTCAAGAGCTTTGTAGTACTCGGCAATCCGAGGCCTCGGGAATAGGAGTGTAATATATGAAAGAAATTATTATAAAAGCAGATGAAAGTAATACATCAATTAAGGGTTCTTTTTATGAGAGTCTTGTAACTAATATCTTCAAGACACAAAGATATGAAACTATTGAAAATGTGAACTTCACAGGCATGGAGTTTGATGTTTTATGTTCACATATTGATAGAACAAATGAGAAAGCATTAGTTGAATGTAAGGCAAAAGATAAATTAAAGTCTGATGAAATAACAAAATTTGCCTTTAATGTTGGATTTAAAAAATTAAACTATGGATTTTTCTTATTCACCAAACAATTTGGACATCAGGTTGCCGGGTTAATTGAAGAATTGAAAAATGATCCGGATAGCAGATATTCTAATTTATACTTCTGGGATGCAGAAAAAGTTATTGAACTACTCGTTGCTTCAACACAGATTAAAGCAAATAATTTTAGTGATGACAATTATTCTGTAACGAAAACAATTTTGTTTTATTCATATTTTGGAATTTTTTATATAACAATATTGTCTAATTCAACACTGCCAACTCATTTTACTGTTTGTGATGCTCGCACATTAGAAACCATCAATAGCGAATCATTAGAGAAAGTAATAGACGAGGTTGATGAAATTCAATCCTTGACTTCATATTTTTCTATACCAATACAAACAAAATATGATACGGAACCAATCCTTGAAACAATTGCTGAGATTCAAGAAAGTGATAGCTGGTATGATTACAAGCCTGCAGCAAGTCGTTTTTTTTGTGGGTAGAAAAACAATTGAAGATGAAATATTAGATTTCTTTAATAATGTTCTTAGTAATAAAACCGATAAACGTGTTTTTTATCTTGACGGGAAATCTGGATGGGGAAAAAGTTCATTTTTAAATGAAATCAAAGGCAGAACGAGGAATAAACATTATAAAAATAAGTATTTTGCATATGTAGTAGATTCACGAAGTGCAAATTCTCAAAATTTTATAGCGTTAGCATTTAGCAAGATGATAGAAAAAGCAGCAAAATCTAATTTTATCAAAGAATCCTTTTGTAACATTGAAATACAATCTTTATATAATATTCTTCAGTCAGACGGTATTCAGGAATTTACTGATTATTTAAAAGATAAAGATAAAATTCTTATACTGATCTTTGATCAATTTGAGGATGTATTTAGAAAGGGAAATATATTCCTTGGCTTTTATAAATTATTAATTGATGTAATGGATTTGTCTTCAAATATTATTCTTGGTTTTTCTTGGAAAAGTGAAGTTAACATACCTATTGAACATGAGGCTTATCACCTTTGGCAGCAGGCAAAAGAATATGCAAAGCTATTTACTCTTGATGAATTTGAATTCAGTGAAAGTAAAAAAATAGTTAAGCAACTTGAGAAAGAAATTAATCAGAAGCTTGATAGCGATTTTATTAGGAAGATTGTTGATAATTCACAAGGCTTTCCTTGGTTGGTCAAGAAATTATGCGTACACATTTTTGATCAGATAAAAAAGGGGGTATCGGATATTGACTTATATAATCAAGACTTTAATGTTGAGGTTTTATTCAAAGAAGATGAGGAAAAGTTAACTGATAAAGAATTAAAAGCGTTAAGGTTTATTGCACAGAGAGCTTATGATAACAATATGGTTGATGAAATAGAAATAAATGATTTCATTTCTCCAGAAGTTCGTAATACTCTATTGCTTGAAAAAAAGATGATCATTAAGACCGGTACGAAATATAACATATATTGGGATATTTTTCGCGATTATCTTGTAACTGAGGAAGTACCTAAAGTTGGTGAAACCTACTTATTAAGGCAGCAGCCTACATCTGTTTTTGAGGTTTTTCAAGCTTTTACTTCCGATGATCATTTTTCGATAGATGATATAGTATCAAATACAAGCATTGCAATTGCACCCTCTACAGCTGGTAATCTATTGAGAGAATTACGGATATTAGGGATTGTATTGTATCAAAATGAACGCTATTTTTTAAGGAATAGTACTAATACTGAGGAAATAACTTTTAAATATTTAGTAAAGCATAAACTTTTAAACCATTCCTTCTATTTAGAACTCATAAAGATTACTGATAAAGATATTGAAATTGAAGATTTAGTTAATATCATAAAAGTAAAAGTTAAAAGTCAGAATTATGAAGATAAAACATTAAGAGTTTATGCTCAAAAATTTGTTGCTTGGTTAGGGTTCGCTGGTATTATTCTTGAAAACGTAAACCCGAAATTTCGAAGACGTGTTGAAAACGCTCAATCATTTACTCCACAAAACAAGCCGAATGAAATAATAGATTTTTTTCATTCTATAAATGATAAAGATGATTATGATAAGAAAAATTATGCGGTTACTAAAAAATTATATGATTTGAAGTCTTTAGGTTTCCTTTTTTATAATGGGGGTAAAATTTTATTCACAGAACTTGGGCATGAGTGTAAAAGTGAAAAAAAGGATTTTGAAGATGTTTTGATTGAACAGTCATTAAAAACAGGTAAGATTAAAAAGTCTTATGATACTTTCAAAATAAATCCTCAAATGAAGAGAAATGATTTTAAAACCGGTATTTCAGAATTATTAGAAGATATAAATAGTAAAGAATATTTATCAAAAACTAATTCATTATTATATTCATGGGCAAATTTTTTGTATAAGAAAAAAGAAACATAGAATTCCAAAAGTACATCCTTGTACTTTTGGAAGCATGCAACCAAGCCAGCCGAGCACTGAACATAATGTGCCTGTAGGAAAAGTCTTAAGAAAATTAGCCCCATTTTTATAATCCGACAAAGATGGTGCCTTCTTGCGACCATTTAAAATGCCGTTTTTTTTATCCTGGATCCGGAACCATCGTATTCCGGATCTTTCCGATATTGTGAATCATGCAATACAATACCCACTTTACATTTGCCTTCGCTTTTGTCCGAAGCGTGAAACGATCAAGCCGTTTGCAGGAAGTGATATTACCAAAAACCGGTTCTATAATACCCATTTTCTTTGTATTGTTTTTAAGAAACGCATCAATCCGCTTTACTTTCCGGTTTATGTTCTCAATCCTTTTCTTCTTCTCTTCCGATATATCATTGCTATTCGTTTATCTACAGAATCCTGCTTCGAATGTCGTTCCAGCAATTGGTTTGAAAGTTGTTCAAACTTTGCCTTCTTCTTCTCTATATCGACAAATGTCCTGCTTCATTCTTTCGCAGCATTGGACGTCAGCTTGCACCCCTCTATTGCAAATACTGTCTTCCCCATCAGGTCCAACTCTTCACATACAAGAAGGAGCTGAACAAAAAGCCTCTGGATCTCATCTTTCATCAATACTATGTAATCCGCTAGTACCGTAAAATGCGGATGGCTATCGGCTGTTAATGATTTCATGATGATATTCGTTCGGCATAATTGTTCCATTTTTCCGGAGGAGTTTATTCCCAATGAATACGAACAGAGTATTATCTTCAGTAGGATTCCGGGGTTATACGCCGGAGCTCCCGTTGCGTCATTCTTATAGTGATAAAGGAACGAGTAATGGATAAACAAAAAGCAGCATCGTTCGAATCGTTTGCCTGGATCTACGCTCGGATTCGACCCGGCTATGCAGAAGCTGTATATCAAAAAATAGAGGCGCATAAAGTTTTCTCCGCCAATTCTGTACCAGAAGAAAAACACCTACAAGAATTTCTATAGAAACGTCCACAAGGTAATAACGGCAAGAAATAGTCGAATAAAAGTAACAATTACTGCAGATTTGAATATCGCGGAGAAAGTGTTCACAATATAGGTCTTAAGCAGATGAAGGAAGAAACGGTTATCAACAGTCAAACTCCACTATGTTCGCAAAGCAAATCGCCTATCAGCGAGTTTCCGGTGGAAATGGCAAGTAGTTTTGCCTCCCCTGTTAAGTAATTTTTGCTTTGTACAGGCTTTTTCCTATG
>NZ_OY764212.1:900000-1187686 GCF_963668165.1 Marispirochaeta sp.
GTTGTTGTCAGAACATCTTTTTTGCTTTCATAGCAAGATGTTACTGCAAAAAATAAAACAATAATTAACGCTACTTGTTTGCTTTTGAACATGTATCAAACTCCAATTCAACTGTCACATTTTGAGTTCCCGGCAACCAAGCACCATTTGCTGAAGATATTATATAACTGGTAGACGTTGTCACCGTTAAATCAAGATCCTCATAATTATCTGGTAGATCTAATTCTATTTCACCAAGTGATGCACTTCCTTGTGCTGTTAATGTCGCTTCTGCATTCTCATATGACAAAGTCCCAGTGTCTAATGTTGCCTCCCCAAGGTTAAGACTGGCCTGTGTGACGGAAGTTGTTTCATAAGCTTCATATACCTGCGTTGTTGTGGTTGCACTTACTGTAGCTGTTTTCGTCGCCGTATTGACAATAACATCTGTATCTACTGTTACACTGAATGAGCTCACAATCAGTGGGTCATTACTAATTGGAATTATCGTAGTAAAAGTTGAAGAACCTGTAAAAAATGCTTCTTCCAACCCCAGCGGATCAACCCAGTTCACCGGATCATTCCCCACATAGGCATACCAGTTTGTTCCCGAGCGTATTGGGTCTATGGTGGTCCACCTGTTGATGGCAGGCTTATAGTCCCTGAACCCGTAATCATACAGCCCTACCTTCGGATCAAACCGCTTACCATTATAGCCGTAATGTGTCGGGAAGATGTCGGAATAAGGATGGCCATTTTTCTTGTGGAACTCCTTACCCCACACATCAAAGCTGTACTCTTCCCGCTGGTTCCCCCGCTCGTCTGTCACGCCGACAACCGAACCGAGTACATCCTGCAGATAGTAGTCCTTGTCTTTACAGCGCAGGCGTCCCCAGCTGCTTTCGGCAAACTCCGTTCTCGACAGGTGCCGTCCGTTGGCTGTTATGTACTCCGCTATGGGCTTGAATCTGTTCGAGAAGGATGGGAAGAAGTGTCTGCTTCGTCGGTTCACTTCATACTCAGTATCCCGGTATTCCGCCAATATGTCAAAGCTCAAAGCCTCGTAGAGGTAGGTCTCCGTACTCTCCCTGTTCCATTCCAGTTGTTTATGGAAACCATAGCTTTTGCTCAGGTAGGATGCCCGGGAGCTTCGCCGTCCCAGGGCGTCGTAGGTGTAGCGGACTCCGCTGTCGGCTTCCAGTTGTCCGGGCAGGAAGCCATCGAAGTGTGTTTCGATTTGAGCTATGCGGTTTTCCGGCGTATAAGTATAGTCAGCGCTTAGGGGGCCGTCTTCTTCGCCAAGGTACTCTTTTATCAGGTTGCCGTTGGCGTCGTGCAGGTAGTTTCTGTTTCCTGTTTGCGTTAGCCGGTGGGCTTCATCGTAGCTGTAGTCCACCCTCCCCCAGCCGTTGGCGCTTGTAGAAAGATTGTTTCGTGTATCGTAGCCGAAAGTCTCGGTCCATTGATACTGATGGTCGTTGAAACGGCGGTTGTAGGGGTTGATCTCCCGATAGGCGTCCTGGAGTTGGTTCTTTGTCTCAGGATCAAGGTTCAGTCTGGTCGCGAAGGGCGTCGCTCCCTCAACCGGGGTCACATGCCAGCGGGGATGTTCATGCGACGATAATCCCCGGTACTTTTTGTAGACCCCCATCCTGGGGACGGAACGTTCCTTAAGCCGTTCTTTAAGCTCGTGGTCATTGTCTATCTGCGGCAGCGCAAAGCTCATTCCTTCGTCACCATCCCCATGCCGCTTGTTTCCTCTGGACGTACTCGTTTTCTCCTCAGGATAGAGGCCGAAGTTCAGCCGCTGTTCAAAGTCGGTCTCGGGCTTCCCGCTTTCAAAGGGGTAGCGAACTTCGGCTATGCGTCCCGCTGCATCGTAGGCAAAGCTCATGACCTCGCCCTTTTCGTCTATCCGGAATGTCTGCTCTCCCGCTTCGTTGCAGAGGTAAGCAAAGGAGGAGAGGACCGTGTTGTGTCCCCGCTTCTTTTCGAAGGACTTTATGGCGCTTATCCTTCCTGCAGGGTCGTAGACTGTTTCTGTTGCCACGTCGTTCGGGGTCTTTCTATACGTTTCTCGTACAAGGGCATCGTAGCGGTAGCCGGTGGTTTTACCGTCCGGGTCGGTAACCGAGAGCAGCTCGTTCGCTTTTCCGTAGGTGTAGGTTGTTATGCGATTGGCCTTTTTCCGTTCGGTGCGGATGCGGTTCCCGGCCGGGTCGTAGGCGTAGCGGGTTGTTTCGTTCAGCAGGCCGTCGGTTGCTTCTGTCAGACGATTTACCGGGTCATAGGCGAAGCTCAAGGCTTTTTCGCCATTTTCCGCGCCTACAAGGTTGCCTGCCGGGTCATATTCAAAACGTCTGGTCTCTTCGTTTGCAAAACGGGTTTCGATTCTCCGGTTCAGTTTGTCATAGACAATATTCTGACTGATCGCCGTTAAAATCTTTCTTGCTCAGGATGTTCCCTTCCGCGTCGTAGGTGTAACTCTGTGTGTTTCCGAGCCGGTCTATCTCCTGTATAATGCGGTTCAGTTTGTCGTATTCGTAGCTGTGGGCTTTCGCTTCGCCGTCGATTTCCGCCCTCAGGTTGCCGTTCTCATCGTAGGTGTAGCTGTAGTTTTCTCTCAGGGCATTGGTGCTGCTTTTCAGTCGATTGAGTTGATCGTAGATATAGCTGGTTTTCCGCTCCATTTCGTCAAGGTACGAAATGAGGTTGCCGGCAGGGTCGTACGTATACTGTTTCGTTCCACCTAAGGGGTCAGTTACTTTTACCAGGCGGCCTGCAGGGTCATGGTCGAAAGTACGGGTGTTGCCCAGGGGGTCGGTTATGGCGGCTACAAGGCCGAGGTAATTGTAACTGCGCCTGGTTTCGTGGCCGTAGGGGTCGCGGGTTATAATCAGACGGTTTAAGGGGTCATAGTCGAAGGCTGTAGTGTTGCCGTTCCGGTCTTTCCGGGTACGGGGCTGGGATGTCTCATTGTAGGTGGTTTCGATTGTGTTGCCTGCAGGGTCGGTGGCGGTTACGATTGTGCCGAGGGAGTTGTAGGCAAACAGGAAGGTTCCGCCGTTCCGGTCGGTCCGCTTGCTCACCAGGCCTCTTGGCTCATACTCATAACTGATTGTTTTGTTTAAGGGATCGGTCTGTTTGATAAGCCGGTTCAGGGCATCATATTCGAAAGCCGTAGTGTTGCCGTTCTTGTCGATTACCGCGGTGCGATTGCCGGTAAGATCGATACCGCGGATTCGCACGGATTTTTTTTCGGATTTGCGCGGTTCTGTCTGGCGGCATCCCTATTCTTTATCCGCGCGAATCGCGTTGTATGCGAATCCGCGGAAATAAGGAAGAAAGAAACGTCAGAAATAAACGCATTCTTTTCGCCTACCCCGACGGTTCTTTCTCCAGATTTTCTTTCCTTCTCTTACCTGTCAATGATCACAAGTTTTAATAACTTTTTTACCTTCATGCCGGTTCTTGTTGAACAGCATTAAAATTATTCCTCGCACGCCGAATAAAGTCGTTGTAAAAATGACTATTCCGTGTCTATTACTAAAATAGTCAGTAAGAATATTTTCATCGTTTCGGCTACCGCGGAGTGACATGAGGATTTAATATATCCCTCAGGTAAATAATTGTTCCAAATTTATCAAGAAGTGCATCACGACCTTTGTACTCTATGACTGCATAGCCATCATGAAAAACATCAGCGTCATCAAATATCGGATTGATTAATGTTTCCCCATCCTTCATTAAATATCCGTATAGCATTTTTTCTCGCGTGTTGTCAAAAACGCCAATTATTGCATAATTTTCAATAAAATCAGAAAACACTACAACATTTTCAGATAATTCCTTTACTATATCCCCACTTTTATTAATAAGTCGCCAGAATGGATAGAACGGTTGTTTTTTTTCGAACGTACGATATTGAACTGCAGCAATTCCTTGATTAAAAGCGAAACCATAATTATATTTAGGTGGAATAATGAATCTTCCACTTAAATCGATGTACCCCACTTTGTCATTAAATGACGCTTCACACAACCCATCTGAAAACTCACCCAGAATAGTAAACTTTGGTGGAAGTATAATCTCTCCACTATTATTTATTAACCCCTTTTGTATGCCCTCATTTGTTTTGACCCAATAAACAGCATACCCATTAGAAAAATTTCCTCCTCCTGATATAGCTAAATCTGGAAAAACATCTTCGCCATTTTTGTTTATATAATATGCTTTTTGTGTTGTTCTTACTATTGCATAATCCTCGCTAAACGATTTTGCATGCAAATATCCCTCTAGTTTTACTTTACCACTGTAGTCATAAAAACCATATACTCCATCCATTTTAAATAGGATCATTCCATTATTTGGTTTTTCAACGTAATCCGCCTCTGTGCTAAAAACAATTTCACCTTTTTCATTTATTACATGATAACCTTTCTCATCTTTTACTACTGCTATACCATCGACGAAATCTGTCCCGGAATCAAACTGTGCTGGTATAACAGCCCCTAAATCTGAATCCAAATATCCAGTTGAGCTTTCAAATTCAAATCTTATTCTTCTCAGATCATCTTGAGGGAAAACACTACAGCTACAGGATAATATAACTAAAATTATGTATGCACTCTTCCATATTTTCATAAGTCTACTCCAAAGGAAGATAATGAAAATCCTCATATACAAAAGTGTCTTCAAAATCATTTTGATTGTCATATTCGAATTGTTCGACTTCTCCACCACTATAATGGGCTCCCGAAATAGGACCATCCTCTTCAACATCTACAATACCCATATGCTCTGCTGGGTGGCCGGTTTCCATCATCACTGCGTTTGCACCAGTATTTGGTATATCTTTTGTTTGACCACTATAATGATCAATATAATTAGGTATATCTTCAGGGTTTTCACCAACTTTATAATCATCAGGATCAGGCCAATCATCGGGAGTCAAGCCTGCATCATCCATAACATCGGTACAAAATTCATCACACTTGCTACCAGGTTCATCAAAGTCTAAATTATCAATAATTGCTCGTTTCAACGGATCATCAACCTGACCAGTCCCTCCCACCTCAGGCATCAATCCGAATGGGTCCACCAAATTCACCGGATCATTCCCTACATAGGCATACCAGTTTACGCCGTCTTTTATCGGATCAACCGTGGTCCACCTCGCAACCTCCGGTTTATAATCCCTGAAACCATAATCATACAGCCCCACCTTCGGGTCAAACTTCTTCCCGTTGAAACCGAATACCGTAGCAGACAAGGCATTCCAGCCCACGCCATTGTGGCTATTTCCGTTGTTCCGGTGTGGCCGGTCATAGCGATTGCCCCAGACATCAAAGCTGTAGGCGTCCTTCTGGTTTCCCCATTCATCCGTCATGCCGACAACTGAACCGAGGATATCCTGCAGATAGTAGTCCTTGTCTTTACAGCGCAGGCGTCCCCAGCCTGTTTGGTCGAGTTCTGTTCTCGAGAGGTGCCGTCCATTGGCTGTTATGTATTCCGCCATGGGTTTGAATCTGTTCGAGAAGGATGGGAAGAAGGAGCGCGATCTTCTGTTCACTTCATACTCAGTATCACGGTAACAGATAAGGATGTCAAAACTCAGGGCTTCATAGAGGTAGGTCTCCGTACTCTCCCTGTTCCATTCCAGTTGTTTATGGAAGCCGTAACTCGTGTTCATTAGCGCCCCTCCAATCCCTTGCCGGTAAAGCTTCATAGCGGTGAGCGCTGTCTTCATGTACTTTCACTTTCCATACCATTAGTTGCATCCACATTCTTTATCCGCGCGAATCGGTAGTATGCGAATCCGCGGAAATAAGGAAGAAAGAAACGTCAGAAATAAACGCATTCTTTTCGCCTACCCCGACGGTTCTTTCTCCAGATTTTCTTTCCTTCTCTTACCTGTCAATGATCACAAGTTTTTAACAACTTTTTTACCTTCATGCCGGTTTTTGTTGAACCGCAACAAGCATATTCCTCGCGCACCGAATAGGTCGTTGGACCAGACGCCACCTTTCATTCTCATTCCTTAAGGTCGGCGCAGGTCAACGCAGTCATTCGGCGGTGATGCTCTGAATACTATATCTGTACAAAATGACAATTTCATTACCCTCGTATAAAATCCGGCAGGACATTGATGTTAGGCAATACTTTGTGGTACTAACTATTACCCTGGGATATCCGGTTCAGGTAATTCAACTTGGATCTTCAATCCATTAATATCAATTGGAACAGTTCCTCCTGATTCAATATTAATATCTTTTACTAAGTCACCATTTGATGAGGCGAACATCATTACATGATTATATGGCACAAATGGAACTGAAGGATACTTTAATACATCTCCTTTATTAGCAGCTCTCATTTTAAATGATACAAACCATATATAATTCTCATTTTCAGAATGACCTGTTCTTCGATTCTCAGCATCATGGACAATTTTTTTAATAAGTTTTCCGTTTTCATCATATAAATAACTATCACTTGCATTTATGAGAAGAGCATGCTGAGCAAACAAAATTCTTTTTGCATCATCTAAAATTATTATTTCAAATTGACCAGTAATTTTTTCCGTATTATTTAACAATATACCGTCAAAATTATATATAGCGGTTTCATATTCTCTGTGATTGTCGTATCTCCAAGATGTTACAATAATTACCCGCTCTAATTCTTCAGAAATGTGATAATAATCCTGAACACTATTTGCAAGACTATCATTTCCCAACATAGTTAGTGGTTTAATAGGAACAACTATATTGCTTCTGGTGAAAAGAATACCATCATCAATAAAATGTGGTTCATCATTACCTTGAGCCGCTACACAAATGGTCAAGCAACAAACTAATACAGTAAAATAAATTCTTTTCATTTGATCCTCTTATTACAACCCTGATACATTTCCCTGACTATCTCTCTGTATACCATAAAATTCATCCCTTCCCTCTTTTGGAATATATCCTTCTGGTACATGATCAACACCGGAATGTGGTTTTGTTCTCAAGCCTTCTTCCTGGGCACCATAGCCTGAAGTGATATTACTATCACCTACAAAAGGACTTTCTACTCCTGGATCGATATCATTGTTGTCCCCACCCCCAAACTTTCTTTGCTCGTGGTGGACATGAGGTCCAGTAGTATGTCCATTACTCGGATCAGCCATTCTTCCTATTGGATCACCTGTATGGACTCTCGTTCCAGGTGATTTTGTAGATTCTGGATCTAAGTGTCCATCTTGATCATAATAACCATCTTCTGTATTAATAGAAGTTCTCCAGCCCATACCTGTATCATGATTATTTGGATCCTGCCATCCGGAACGGAAAACTACTCCGTCATTTTGTGCGTAAACAATTTCACCTTCACCTGGTAGGTTTACAATAGCTTCCATTCTTCTTGCATCAGCATAAGGATTCGGAGGCTGACCCGTCCCACCTACCTCCGGCAACAACCCCAACGGATCAACCCAGTTCACCGGATCATTCCCTACATAGGCATACCAGTTTGTGCCCGAACGTATTGGGTCTATTGTGGTCCACCTATTAATTTCTGGCTTGTAGTCCCGAAAGCCGTAGTCGATTAAAGCGACTTTCGGATCAAACCGCTTACCATTATAGCCGTAATGTGTAGGGAAGAGGTCGGTATAAGAATGGCCATTTTTCTTGTGGTACTCCTTACCCCATACATCATACCGGTATTCCTCTTTCTGGTGTCCATGTTCGTCGGTTAATCCCACAACCGATCCCAGTATATCATGAAGGTAATAGTCTGTGTTTGTATGGCGCGGATGCTTTCTTCATCCGGGTGAATCTGTCCCCAATCCGACCAACTCGCGAGACCTTAATCCGCCCAAATCTGCGGTATTTTGAATGACGAGCTGTTCGGTCAGTCCTCCTGAAAAAAATTTCTTTCTCTATTTCGTGTCAATGAACGTTTTTACATATCCCCGAATCGTTTAATTGGAGCAGACATCCCGGAATAATCAGAGATGCAGTTCAATTTGGTCATTCGGCGATAAAATGTTTCTATATACTCTTCAACATGACGTTGAAAACGTCTTTTTTATAAATCATAGTCCTTATACAATTGTCTTAAATTACTTTTTTCAGAAATTAAAAGTTTAGTTTCGCCAATTCGTTCTATCAAATCATCGTTAAAAAAGAAAGCCAAATTGTTGTGTGCTAATAAATCTAAGATATGCAAGTCGATATTTTCTATCTTTGTACCGTAAAAACTAACATACTTCAAGCTCTCGGGGACATTTATGAACAGAGGCAATGAGGGAAGGTGTGCACCATGTATTTCAAGAAACTCTAAATGTTCATTTTCTGATAAGTCAATAGTCGACAAATTTTCAATTAGTATAGTTTCATTACAAGAAAATGCAATTACCATTGGCATTCTTTTAATGAAATTGAGATCTTTAATTTTTGCAAAACTCAATTGAAAAACTTCTAATCCACTTGCATTATCAAGAAATGAGAAATCAGTTTCACGTAAATCAGAAAAGCTTATTGATAGCTTTTTAAGACTTTTAAATTTTGATAATCCCTCTATTTTTGCTATTATAGGAATAGTCTTTGATAGAAGAATTTCGGTCGTGTCACTTTTAAAATCTAATATTTTAAATTCCCCATTTGTACCGATAACTTTTACAGTGTCTGCTGTTATTTTTGGTGTACACGCAACTAATAATAGAAATAAAAACAAAGATAAATTCTTCATCGACTATCCTCTTAATATGATTTCATCCCTTACAAAACATCACCAAATTCAATCAGTTAAATACCATTTTATTGTGACTATTGAAGCGGTTCTAATGGAACGTATGTCCAATGATCATTCCTATGGTCATCATTATCTCTCGTTGTTTGTGTGGCATCGTCAATACCGTTTGTTCCATAGCGAGTATAGGTATCGAGATCTGTATCAGTATTATCATAATACTCCATATGAGTTGGATTATCCACGCTCTCATTTGTAGAATCATAAAAGCCATATCCATTTGTTCCCTCAGGTGGTTCAGCATTCCTGTTATTTGGATAGTTGTCATAAATATCGTCAACTGATGCTGTATTACCATTCCATTGTTCGCCACCTTGCCCCCGAGGATCCATCCCGGCATTTAACGCCTCATTCCACGCTGTTATATCACAATGATATCCACTTGGATTGTCAGGTACTTGTGGCTCCGGCGCTTCTACTGGATTGTATTGACTATATCCTTGCTTGGACGGTGGCAATGGCTCTTCAGGCGTCCCATCCCCCGGGACCTCCGGCAGCAACCCCAACGGATCCACAAAATTCACCGGATCATTCCCCACATAGGCATACCAGTTCTTGCCTGAGCGTATCGGATCTACAGTCGTCCAGCGGTTAATATCCGGCTTGTAGTCCCTGAACCCGTAATCATAGAGCCCCACCTTCGGGTCAAACTTCTTCCCGTTAAAACCGTACAGCGTTGCAGTCAAGGCATTCCAGCCCGCGCTATTGTGATTATCATGCCTTTGTTGGGGCCGGTCATAACGATTGCCCCAGACATCGAAGCTGTAGGCTTCTCTCTGATTCCCCCGCTCATCGGTAACCCCAATAACCGAACCGAGGATATTCTACCGGTAGTAGTTTTTGTCGGTCGAAGATGTATCTTTTATACAAAGTGTTCTTTCTATACATAAGGCATTTTGACTAAATAACAACAAGAATAAGTCTCAATAATCCAAAAAAGATAATAAGAATACTCAAAACACGAATAAAAATATATGCCTTGCTGATTTGGTCAGTGGTAAACCGTTTTTTAGGATTTTTTTTTACCATTTTTGAAACAGTCGTAAAGAAATAAAATCCAACAATTAGATTGAAAATGCCTGTCAATATCCCCAGATCCATATGGAACTCCTATTACGCCTCTAATTTCCTTCTTTTACTTCTACAGAAGGAGGATCAAACCCAGTCTCCGCAAATCCGTACGATGCAACTTCTAAGAGCAAGTCGGTTGATGATGGGATTTCATTTCCATAAAATGCTGTAGCAATTTCGGCAATTCCATATGATATTTGGCTTACACCTCCCATAACAGCAACAACAACGCCTGGAGAAGCTAATCCTCCAGAGAAATATTCTACAACGGCTGCTCCTGTTACTATTGTACTTCCTGCTGCAATATCAACTATTCCTTCGATTATTTGCTCAATTAAAACTTCCAATCCCCATAAATCCCGTAAATTCACCGGATCATTCTCCACATAAGCATACCAGTTCCTACCATCTCGTATCGGATCAACCGTGGTCCACCGGGAAACCTCCGGCTTGTAGTCCCTGAACCCATAATCATACAGCCCAACCTTCGGATCAAACCGCTTTCCGTTAAAACCGAAGAGTGTGGCCGGCACGGCATTCCAGCCTGCGCTATTGTATCTATTTCCGTTGTTCCGAGGCGGTCGGTCATACCGGTTACCCCACACATCGTAGCAGTATTCTTCCCGCTGGTTCCCCCGCTCGTCGGTAACCCCAACAACCGATCCCAGTATATCATGCAGGTAATAGTCTGTGTCGGTATGGCGCGGATGGCGATTATCGAATCGCTCGTTTGCCGCAAAGGCGGAGCGTCTTGCCATTATTTCATTTTCTCATATTACAGAAAACCCATTTTTTGGGTAGTTTATAGAGGCGCCTGCTATTCATTAGCTGCAAACAAATGTAAATAATATGTTGAAAAGATTAATCCTGGAAAAAACCAGAAAATATGTTTAGCCATAATATTTCCAAAAAAAGAATATATGCACAAGAAAGTGAAGACCAAAGTACTCAGGTAAACACTATGTTTGGCAAAAATATAATTCAGCTGTATGATTGGGTTTTTCCTATACCGTATTTCAAAAATAACAATACACCAAGAAAACACGAGCCCACATATATATAAAGAGAAAATGAGTGTTACATAATCTTTTATACTCTCATCCATAAACAGAATATGCGCTAACTCAACGCAAACTGAGATAAAAGTTGCTATTCCAAGTATAATTAGAGAATGATGTATATGTCTTTTTTGTATACTCATCATTTTGGAAATCTCCTTAAGAAATTAATTTTATTCAAAGAAGTCAATTATTGTATCAATAGTAATGGTTTGCGACCAAATAACTCCTCCACCGACTCCAACACCACTAATTCCTTCCCATTCATTCTCATTGTTATCATATGAACCAGCTAAACCTATACCAATTGTAGTCGTTTCTTGTATTTCATCATCTAATGTTTCTATAGTGCCTTCGTCTTGAGTAAAAGAACCTGTGCGGTTTGTCGATACCCCCACAAAAGTTCCTCCTCCAATAGTTACGTATGGAGAGACCCCTCCTATTGAATCCCATGCTAAACCAAGTTCCAAGCTAACAGCTGGACCTATTCCTATTGTTATACCAACTCCGATTGTGTTTACTATTGGCTCTTCAGACGTCCCATCTCCCGGAACCTCCGGCAGCAACCCCAACGGATCAACCCAGTTCACCGGATCATTCTCCACATAAGCATACCAGTTCTTCCCCGAGCGTATTGGGTCTATGGTGGTCCACCTGTTAATGGCAGGCTTATAATCCCTGAAACCATAATCATACAGCCCAACCTTCGGATCAAACTTCTTCCCGTTAAAACCGAATAACGTGGCCGGCACGGCATTCCAGCCTGCGCTATTGTGATTAGCATGCCTTTGTCGTGGCCGGTCATAGCGATTACCCCAGACATCAAAGCTGTAGGCTTGCCGCTGGTTCCCCCGCTCGTCTGTCACGCCGACAACCGAACCGAGTACATCCTGCAGATAGTAGTCCTTGTCTTTGCAGCGAAGGCGTCCCCAGCTGCTTTCGGCAAACTCCGTTCTCGACAGGTGCCGTCCGTTGGCGGTGATGTACTCCGCTATGGGCTTGAATCTGTTCGAAAAGGATGGGAAGAAGTGTCTGCTTCGTCGGTTCACTTCATACTCAGTATCCCGGTATTCCGCCAGAATGTCAAAACTCAGGGCTTCGTAGAGGTAGGTCTCCGTACTCTCCCTGTTCCATT
This sequence comes from Marispirochaeta sp., assembly GCF_963668165.1. Lineage (NCBI taxonomy): Bacteria > Pseudomonadati > Spirochaetota > Spirochaetia > Spirochaetales > Spirochaetaceae > Marispirochaeta > Marispirochaeta sp. Next base: position 912,040 of record NZ_OY764212.1, read on the forward strand.
CCAGTTTGTTATGGAACCCATAGCTCGTGTTCAGGTAGGATGCCCGGGAGCTTCGCCGTCCCAGGGCGTCGTAGGTGTAGCGCACTCCGCTGTCGGCTTCCAGGTGTCCGGGCAGGAAGCCTTCGAAGTGTGTTTCCACCTGACTTATTCTGTTTTCCGGCGTATAAGTATAGTCAGCGCTTAGGGGACCGTCTTCTTCGCCAAGGTACTCTTTTATCAGGTTGCCGTTGGCGTCGTGCAGGTAGTTTCTGTTTCCTGTCTGCGTTATCCGGTGGGCTTCATCGTAGCTGTAGTCCACCCTCCCCCAGCCGTTGGCGCTTGTAGAAAGATTGTTTCTTGTATCGTAGCCGAAAGTCTCGGTCCATTGATACTGATGGTCGTTGAAACGGCGGTTGTAAGGGTTGATCTCCCGATAGGCGTCCTGGAGTTGGTTCTTTGTTTCAGGATCAAGGTTCAGTCTGGTCGCGAAGGGCGTCGCTCCCTCAACCGGAGTTACATGCCAGCGGGGATGTTCATGCGACGATAATCCCCGGTACTTTTTGTAGACCCCCATCCTGGGGACGGAACGTTCCTTAAGCCGTTCTTTAAGCTCGTGGTCATTGTCTATCTGCGGCAGCGCAAAGCTCATTCCTTCGTCGCCAGCCCCATGCCGCTTGTTTCCTCTGGACGTACTCGTTTTCTCCTCAGGATAGAGGCCGAAGTTCAGCCGCTGTTCAAAGTCGGTCTCGGGCTTCCCGCTTTCAAAGGGGTAGCGAACTTCGGCTATGCGTCCCGCTGCATCGTAGGCAAAGCTCATGACCTCGCCCTTTTCGTCTATCCGGAATGTCTGCTCTCCCGCTTCGTTGCAGAGGTAAGCAAAGGAGGAGAGGACCGTGTTGTGTCCCCGCTTCTTTTCGTAGGACTTTATAGCGCTTATCCTTCCTGCAGGGTCGTAGACTGTTTCTGTTACCACGTCGTTCGGGGTCGTTCTATACGTTTCTCGTCCAAGGGCGTCGTAGCGGTAGCCGGTGGTTTTGCCGTCAGGGTCGGTAACCGAGAGCAGCTCGTTCGCTTTTCCGTAGGTATAGGTTGTTATGCGATTGGCCTTTTTCCGTTCGGCGCGGATGCGGTTCCCGGCCGGGTCGTAGGCGTAGCGGGTTGTTTCGTTCAGCAGGCCGTCGGTTGCTTCTGTTAGACGATTTACCGGGTCATAGGCGAAGCTCAAGGCTTTTTCCCCGTTTTCCGCGCTTACAAGGTTCCCTGCCGGGTCGTATGCAAAACGTTTGGTCTCTCCGTTTGCAAAACGGGTTTCGATTCTCCGGTTCAGTTTGTCATAGAAATATTCTGACTGATCGCCGTTAAAATCTTTCTTGCTCAGGATGTTCCCTTCCGCGTCGTAGGTGTAACTCTGTGTGTTTCCGAGCCGGTCTATCTCCTGTATAATGCGGTTCAGTTTGTCGTATTCATAGCTGTGGGCTTTCGCTTCGCCGTCGATTTCCGCCCTCAGGTTGCCGTTCTCGTCGTACTGATAGGAATACGTATCGCCTGCAGGATTGGTGACCTGCGTCAGCCTGTTCAGATTATCGCAGGAATAGTCTGTTTCGCGTCCGACCTCGTCGACTGCTTTGCTAATGTTTCCGGCAAGATCGTATTCGTAGTGACTGCTGCCGCCCAAAGGATTTGTTACTGTTACCGGTTTGCCGTTGCCGTCGTAGTCGTACAGGGAGGTATCCCCGGTGGCAAGCTGCCGTTCCTTGAGCAGGCCCAGGTGGTTGTACCTGCGCTTTTCTTCGTTCAGGTACGGATCGCGTATCAGGTTCACCCGGTTCAGCTCGTCGTAGCCGTACTGCGTTTCGTTGTTGTTCGCATCGATCCGTTTCGTCGGATTCAATTCCGCATCGTAAACCAACCGTACGCTGTTGCCGTTTGCATCGGTCTGTTTAATAAGCATACCGAGTTTGCTGTATTCGTACAGCGTCATTTTACCCCGTCCATCTTTTTTACTTACCAGCTGTCCCCGCAAGTCGTAACTGTACTGTTCGTTATTGCCGAGAGCATCGAGTACGGAGGTTCTGCGGGACATGGAATCGTAGGTAAATTCGGTTCTATTGTCGTTTTTATCTATATGATGCAGAAGGTTGCCTGCCTCGTCATAGCTGTATTGATCCTTGTTGTAGAGTGAATCGATTCGTTCGGTCAGCCTGTCGTTTACATCATAGCGGTATTCGGTGGTATTATTCCTGAAGTCCGTTTCGCTTGTCAGCTTCCTGTTCGCGTTATACGAGAAGCAGCGCATCTTGTTCTCTGCGTTCTCCACCGAATACAGTTCACCTCTTTGAGTATACTGATACCAGGTAGTATTGCCCTTCGGGTCGGTTTCGGCGGTAAGACGGCCAGCCCGGTCGTATTCGTAGTGTATCACACTGCCGGTTTCCATCTGCGTTACGGAGGAGAGATTCCCCCGGTAATCGTAGGTGTATTTCGTACGGTTCTTTCCATCGATGTTCTTTTCGATCATTTTACCGTCGCCGCGGTAGGTGTACTCCGTCGCTTCGCCGGCGGCGTTACCGGTTTTGATAAGCAGGTGACGTTTATCATAGGTATGGGCCGTCTTTCTGCCGAGCCGGTCAGTTTCGGCTATAAGGTCCTTGCGATTGTTATATTCTCTCTTTACGGCATTGCCGTCCGCATCGGTCGTTTTTATTAGTCTGTTGTCCTTATCGTATTCAAACAAGGTTGAATACCCAAGCTGATCGGTCCGGCCCGTCCTGTTACCGATAATATCGTTGGTATAGGCGATTGTTCCGCCGTCGGGGAGTTTTTCAGAAGCAGTATATCCGTGCGAATCGTATGAATAGACGAATACATTGTTCCGCCGATCTGTCTTTTTAACCGGAAGTCCTGGGGAATTATACTCGAATGTTTCAACAGTATCGTCCGGGAAGCGGATTTTAACAAGGTTGCCTTTGGAATCGTAGGTAAAACGCGTTGTACGGCCGAGCCGGTCCGTGTAGGTCTGTGGTTTGTCCTGTTCAGTGTAAGTCCGGGATTCCACATAGCCTGAAGGATCCTTCGACGTAAGGCGGTTTCGCCGTTCGTCATAGGTGTATGTATAGCTTTCCCCGGCTTCGTTGGTACGCTTAATCAGGTTGTTGTTCTCATCGTACTCCATGGAAACATAGCTGCCGTCGGCGTACTGTATACGGGTGGTGAGATTTCGTTCATTATAAAAATGGCGCTCGGTTATACCTGCAGCATTCGTATATTCTGAATAACCTTGGTCTGGGGTATAGGAGAAATACTCTTCGTATCCCTCTTCATCAACCGTTTTCCTAATTACATATCGACCGTTCAGGCTTTCGTAGTGATACGATCGGCTGCTGCCGTCCGGTTTAACAATCGCGGATAGCAATGTGCCTTCATATTCATACCTGATAGTGTGGCCCATTGTGTCCGTAACGGAACTCAGCATACCGCCAGTACTGTATGTGTATTGTGTGGCTGCGCCGTTAGGATAGGTTATACGCGATATTCGTTTTCCGCTACGTTCTATCGATACCGTACGGTTAAAATCGTCTTTGACCCCAATTAGCAGGTGGTTTGTATATGCAAAGGTCAGCTTGTTGCCGTTCGCATCGGTTATCCTCTCCAGCTGCCCGTTTCCGGAAAAATCCAGTATCGACAAATCCTTCTTTTCCAGTACGAAACTGCCGTCCGGCTTCAGTTTGAGAATATTGTCAGTGGGGAGCTGCGGAATACCGACGGCGCCTTCAGGGTAGTAATTAATCTTTCCATCGGCATAGGTTACGCTGCTTTCGTAATCCGGCGTTTTATCGAAAGCGTAGTAGTGGGGGACACCGTTTTCGTCCATATACGTGCATCCGCCATTGCCTGTCTTGTAGAAATACTCAGGCTCGTTACCGTCGGTTACGTACCGGTTTCGCTCCATCGCATCGACTGCGTAATTTCTCTTTTTGTTCGCATCCTCGGCATAAGCTTCAATCTGATCGCAATACTGGTCCATCTCTATGAGATCATTTGTCGCTGTTGAAAGCCCCGTTAGGAGGGATACAACATCCGATTCCAACTGATTCATATCGGTAGTTTTTGTATTCACCTGATTGATGAGTGATTGGGCCTGATTCTGTAATGAAGCACTATGGGCGATGATCGCTTTGTTTTTAGCAGTTTGCGCTTTATTCAGGGCCTGAGCCAGTTTTGCCTGCGCCGTATCAACTTTACTTTGCGCGTTGTTCATCGCAGCAATAGATACATCCGTTTCGCTCACTCGGGTATTGTATAGTTCGCGCTGTTCCGTCGCGATTGATGTAAAAAGTTCTGCTGTTTCTTCCGCGTTCGGCTCGATACCGAGCATTATCCGTACGTCATAATTGAAGTTCCAGCCGACGCCGAAAGACTTCCCGTAGGTCCTGTCGCTTTCATACTGACGGTCGATAGAAATTCTTGAACGAAAATAGGGAATGGTGAAATCTTCAGACTCCGTATGGAATACACCGGTTGCTATCCGAACGGGGTCACCGGTTTGATCCGCGTTAGCACCGTTGGTTCCCGCATCGGTTGCGACTTGATTTTGCGCGGCCGCTTTCTCTGCTTCTTCCTTCGCACTTTCTACTCTTTCTTTTTCCTCTTTTGCATTCTGTTTGGCTTCTTCAGCGTTTTTTATGTCCCGACCTGCGGCGGCCATAGCCTTTTCATCACCCGCAGCTTTTGCTTCATCGTATGCTTTCTGGGCTTCTTCCAGTTCCTTTCTAGCTTTAGCTAATGCCTCTCGTGCTTCCTCAAGTTCCTGAGAATAATCATTATCGCATGAGTTGTCGCAGCTTCCTTCGCAATCGCAATCGCCTGAACAATCGCCTGAACAATCGCCTGAACAATCGCCTGAACAATCGCCTGAACAATCGCCTGAACAATCGCCTGAACAATAATTATCGCAACTGCATTCAAGACAACTATCACCATCGTAACATGGTCCTGCATGTAAACTATTTTTACTGTCGAATAATGCTGCGACTCCGATGGACGTTCCGGTAATCGTTTTTAAACTTATATTCAGGAATTCTTTCCTGTCGATCTTTTTTCCTTCTTTTTCTTCAGAAGTTGTTTTGTCATCCTCTTTTTTCATACATATTCTCCTTTTCCTGAAACAATACATTTGTTTTTACGTATCTTCTCAGCTTCCTGCTTACATTCAATGCAGGTAAAACGTTTTTTGAGTGAAATATAGTTGCGTAAGCGGTTTTCAATTATCAGCTTCTTTAGTTTCCAGGTATCGACTTCCGGTAAATCCTCAGCGTAAAGTTCATCACTATCCAGGCGGGGACAGATTCCCTCAACTTTGCCGCTATAGTAGGAAACCTTCGAATCTTCAAGAAAAGGACATTTCACCGGGATAAAGTCCTTCAGGTACCAGAATTGAAAATCCATTCGGTTCAAAAGGTCTTTGTTGCGATACAGCATGCTGCAATACACCGTTTTATCGGTCTCATCAGTACATAGCTCATCCGTTTCGATTATCAATCCCTTATATGCTTTGTCCTCAATAGTTTGGAGGATAGACTCAATATGTTCGACATCAAAGAAAGAACCGGCGGAATAATTAATAACCATCCGTTCGCGTTGCATCTCAGAAACGAACTGATTCAGTTCCGTAATCTTCTCGAGATTGTCACAAAGAAAGAGGTAAGAAATATCGGTAGTGTCCAGGTCATAAATGGTTTCAAGAAGAGCGATATCATCTATCTCAAAGAGTATTTTCCTATCCTTGAAATGTAGCAGAAGGTCAGAAACCATAGCAGCTTCATTTGATTTTACATAGAGGATTTCATCCTTACCGGATATTTGGTACAGATCGGTCTCACAAGTTATATCACACACCCTTCTAACTATCAATTTATTCCTCTCACGTGCTCATCGATGGTGTTTTATTATCTTCTCTGATAACAGTACTAAAATGCCGTTCGACGCTTCGGGCATACGCGAGCCGCATTCTATACATTACATAATCGCATTCGATACTGCCGTTCTCGGCATACCGACGAGTGTTGTTAGCCGGACAGACCGAACCGCAGCTCCATCGGATAGCGCATTCGGTACAATTGGCGATTCCGATTTTGCTATTCGGCTGAACAAACTCTCGGTTATTGAAGACCGAAGCTATCGCATTCAGCTTTGCAAAATCGATGTCACCAGTAAGCATATTTCCGAACCACAAATCATCATTGTTATAAACACGATGACAGGCGTATGCATCGCCGTTCGGCGCTATCGCATAGAGTTCTCTTGAAAAACCACATAAATTGTGTCCTGCAGGCGGTTCATTTGTTTTCTTCCTTTTAAGGTTCTGCAGCGCTTTCCTGACAAAAGATTCGGAAATGTCTTCTCCGTTTTCTGTATTGGCAGCTGCCACATCACGTACAATATTATCGATATTCTCTTCTAAGATTATTAAATCCCTTTCACGCCAGTTCGATTTATAAAGCTCCGGGGAAAACATAACGTTTGGTTGCATGGATTCACTATCTTCGTAAATCTCTACAAAGTAGTTGTAATTACTATATAAATCCCCGGCCATCTCCGAACACAATGTCCCTCGTATACTGAAACGAATATTAGCGCCAATCAGAAAATCAACGGACTTCTTTATACTCGCCTCATACCATTCACGCTTCGAATCAGGACATCTGTTTGTTTTGCATTTGGGACCAGCATCAATCGACAACTGTACGGAAAATTTATTATACGCAGCATACTCGGATATCAATTCCTTAATTGACAATAATCTGGTTCCGTTTGTAATTAAATGAAAAGATATGTTACCATCGAAAAACTCAAAGGCATACGGAATGAATTCTTTCAGCAAATCAGCTTATAGCGTCGGCTCCCCGCCGAATAATGTCAATTGTATCGGAGTTTTTTCATTGTAATCAGAATATAATTTAATATTTTCAAGGATCCGTTTGCCGTCTTCAAATGTAAGTGACCGATGATTGGTGAATATCTCATCGGGATTAAAACAATAGCTACATCTGAGATTACATGCTTCCGTAATGTATATCCAGGGATTGCGCAACATTTATCCATTCTCCGTTTTCGTACTGACTTCTTCCGGATTATCTTTATTCTTCTTTCGTACGGTTTCTTCATTAATCTCCAGATTTTCCGCTATGGACACAACCTCATTCCTCAGGGCGAACATCTCCTTTCGTATCCGGTCTCCCGTAGCAATAAACTCTCCCGCTTTCTTCATGAATTTTGGAAAGTCCTTGGGCGATACCAGGAAAACCACCAGTAAGGCGAGTAATAATTCACCAAATCCAATACCAAACATTCTAATCATCCATTCGAAAGACTTTTCCAAGCACAATGCACACCCCGTACAAAATTGTCATTGGCAAGGCCAGTAAAACCTGCGATATCATATCCGGCGGTGTTACTGCCGCGGATACCAGAAAGATTATGCCGATGAAGTATTTAAAATTCCTGAGCAGAAAAGAAGTATCAATAATTTTAAATTTAAGAAGCAGTATTACGACAATGGGGAACTGAAAGAACAGACCGAAACCTATTATAAACTGTAAAAAGAACTGCAGATAAAGCGTATAAGAAAGCAGTCTGCTGACATCGCCGGGGTAAAATACCTCTGAACGTAAAAATCTAAGGGTTATCGGCAGAACTGCCTTAAGAGCAAAGAGGAGTCCTGCAGACATCAGAATAAAAGACGAGACTATCACGGCAATAAGATAAAAGCGTTCGGATCCGGAAAGAGCAGGAGCTGCAAACAGCGAGATATGAACACCAAGAAGAGGAATGGAACAATATATTCCAAAAAGCAGACTTACTTTAAGCCTGGTCAGGAATCCTTCCGTGATAGATGTAACGTATAAGTCTTCCCCCAAGGTCGACTGAACCAGAATAACCGCTTCAGGGTAGAAAACGTAACTTACAACCGAGAAAAGAGCTGAGCAGATAATAACCAGAACAATCCGGTTACGCAGTTCATAAACATGGTCCCAAAAAGGCATAACCTTGCGAACAGGACGCACCGAAGAATAATACCGGGACATATATAAGACGATTGTTAATTATTCTTCGTCTTATCGCCCAGGGAAGGATCATCAAGATCGATATCCTTCGCTTCCCGGATAGATTTCTTTAACTCTGTAATGCCTTCTCCGACGGAACGCGCGACTTTCGGGATTTGGGAGGCCCCAAAGATAAGAATAAACACCCCGCCAAGAATGACGGCTTCACCGGCTCCGATCATATCAATCTCCTTAAATAAACTTTCTGGACATAATAGTATCACCGGTTTTGTGATATTACAAGCTTTTTATGTTTTTTATCATCACGTAAATCTTTCCCCTTTTTTCACATTTTCCGATTTGACTTCCATCGTTCTTTCTGGCACTATACCTGATAACGTCAATGCTTAAATTGTTAATATGAATTGGAAATACCGAATATTTAGTATAATTATTGTTTTTTCTCTCTTTCCTGTTTTCTCTCAGGATCCGGATACCATTGACACAGACACAATCCCCCTCGACCGCCTCTCTTTCCGCAACCAGCCGATTACCGATATCCTCATGGTGCTGGCGGACATCGGGGAGGTTTCCATTATTCCCGACGAGACGGTCTCCGGCAGCGCCAGCTACCATTTCAGTACCCTGGATTTCGACACCGCCCTGCGGGTCTTTCTGGATACCTACAAGCTCTACGGCATCAGGCGGGACGGGGTTATCTACGTCTCCCGCATCGATGCCCGCTGGAACGAACAGGCAGGAACGGTCAGCCTCCACGGAGAGGATGTTGAACTGCGGCTGCTGCTGCGGGCCCTCTCGCGGGCCATGGGCAAAACGGTGCTTTTTGACGCCCTGCCCAATGAACGGCTTACAATCCACATCGACGACCTGTCTCCGGCCGCCGCACTGGAGGTCCTTACTGCCCGGCTTTCGGAGCATGAACTGGAAACAGAAGACGACTATTTCTATATCCGGCGTATAGCTTCAGGAGACCCCGCCTCCCGCCGCGGTCAGCTCCTTTCCCGCAATAACGAGGGGCTGTACAGCCTTGATCTGGAACGGGTGCGTTTTCGGGACCTTTTAAAGGATCTTTTCAGCGCCGAAGGAGAGGAGTACAGCCTGCTGATGAGGGGAGACGCGGTGCTGGAGGAGCTCCGCTTCGAGGACAAGGAGTTCAGCGAGCTGCTGCGTCTGGTACTGGAACAGGCCAACGGGGATTACAAGATCTCCGGCGGCATCTATTATATCTTCGAGATCCAGCGGCGGGACGTCCTGAAAAAACTCAAAACCACCGTCTCCCTGCCCCTGGAACACCTTCCGGCCCAGTCGGTCTCCGCCCTCCTGCCCCCGGATCTGGCGGCAGCAAACCTTATGCGGGCGGACACCGAGTCCAATACCATTATCCTGCGGGGCAGTCCGGAGGAGATCGGCCCTCTGGAAAGCTTTATCCGTTCCCTGGACAAGCCCCTGGAGCATGTAAGCTACCGCCGCTTTGATCTGGGCTACGCGGATGTTACGGACGCCCTGAATCTGCTGCCCCCGCGGCTGTCCGCCCTGGGGCCCAAGGTTCTGCCCGGAACAAACTCCTTTATCGTGCCTGCGAGCGATGCACAGGCGGGGGAGTTCTCCGCGTACCTCGCCGCCCTGGATACCCCCCCGGGGCACTTCCCGGTGCAGCTTAAATACATTACCGCAGAAACCCTGCTTAAGTCCCTTCCTCCGGCGGCGGCAAAGGAAGAGATCGTTGCCACCGTGGATCCGACCATGGTTTTTTACACGGGCCCGGAAAGCAGAAAAGAGGAGTTTCTCAGGCAGCTGGCCCTCGTTGACCGTCCGGTTCCCCAGATCCGCTACGATCTTCTGGTAGTCCAGTACCAGGAGGGACATGGACTCAACTGGAACACCAATTACGAGAACAAGGTGGCAAATGACGGCGACGAGACCACCTTTCTCGGTTCCATCGGTTCCCTGCTGAGCCTGAACTTCGATATCGTTTCCAACTTCGGCTACCTCTTTGCGGTGGACTTAAGTCTCTCCTTGAGCGAAACCAGGGCCAGCATAATGGCGGACACCACCTTGAACGGAATCTCCGGGGAAAACCTCAAGTTTCAGAATACCAATACCTACCGCTACCGGGATTACGAAATCGATTCCGATACGGGGGAACTCAAATCCACCGGGGTCACCCGGGAACTGACCTCCGGTCTTATTATCAACCTGAACGGCTGGGTCTCCGGGGACGGAATGATCACCATGGAGATCTCCGCCACCGTCAGCCGACAGGGTTCAGAGTCTTCCACGAACAATCCCCCGACCACCACGGAAAAAGTGGTCTCCACCCATGTGCGCAGTCCTTCCGGAAAACCCGTGGTCATCGGAGGCCTGATTCAGCAGGACCAGGACATATCCATCAGCAAGACCCCGATCCTGGGGGACATTCCCCTTCTGGGGCGCCTGTTTCAAAGCCGTACCGAGAGCACCGATACCACGGAGATGGTCATATACGTGGTGCCCCACGTGGAGTATCCGGAGAAAAAGAGGGTCAGCCGCATGGCCGAGGCCCGGCGTCTCTACAGCAAGTATTTCTCCGCTCCTGAAGGGTCTGCTCCGTGAACAGAACGGTCTCCCTCCTTGCCTACGCGCCCCTTCCCCGGGGAAAGAACCAGTACGGCCGGGAGTTCATCCGCGCCAACAGGGTCCTTAAACTGCAGGAAGACGAGAACCGTGTAATAGTCGGCGCGGTTGACTGTAAGAACCGCGAACTGCAGCGTATACTCACGGATTTCCACCGGAAGCCGCTTACCCTGGAACCGCTGGATTCAGCGGAATTTTCCGCCTATCTTGGGCGCCTTATGGGCTCCGGCGACGATGAGTCCGCCGGCCCGGGCAGTTCAGGATACAAGGACAAACTCGACCTGGAAGCCCTGGCCTCCGACGCACCGGTGATCAACCTGGTAAACAGCATCTGCATAGAGGCCATCCGGCGGCGGGCTTCGGATATACACCTGGAGGCCTTTGCGGAGAAAACTCTTGTCCGCTACCGGATAGACGGCGTGCTCCGGGTGCATCAGACCCTGCAGGCGGAACGTTTTTCAGGTATTGCCTCCCGCATCAAGGTCATGGCGGGGCTTAACCTTATGGAGCGTCGTCGCCCCCAGGACGGCCGTCTGACGGTAAACATGGCGGGGAGCAATGTGGACATCCGGGTATCCTGTGTTCCTACCGCTGCCGGAGCCGGGGCGGAATCCATTGTCCTGAGGATCTTCAACGCCGATGATTCGGCCTTCAGCCTGACGGATCTGGGATTGCCGGAGGATTGTCTGGCCGGTATCGCCGAGCTGTTAAAAAACCCCCATGGCATGGTTCTGGTGACAGGCCCCACGGGAAGCGGCAAAACCACAAGCCTGAACGCCATGCTGCGCAGCATCAACAGCGAAGGAATAAAGATCGTCACCATCGAGGACCCGGTGGAATACCTGATCGACGGTGTAGACCAGATCCAGACCGATGAGCGCATCGGCCTCGGTTTCAGCACCCTGCTGCGCCGGGTACTGCGGCAGGATCCCGATGTAATCCTGGTAGGAGAGATCCGGGATTCCGAGACCGCGGAGCTTGCGGTACGTGCGGCCCTCACAGGGCATCTGGTCCTCTCGAGCCTGCATACCAACGACGCGGTTTCTGCGGTCAGCAGGCTCATCAACCTGGGAGTCGAACCCTACCTGATCGCGGCGGTATTGCGGGGGGTAATCGCCCAGCGTCTTACCCGCCGGCTCTGCCCCGCCTGCCGCAGGTCCCGTCCCATAAGCGATTTTTACACGGAGCTTTACCACAGAGCGGGACTCACCAGGCCTGAAGAGGAGTTTTTCGCTTCCGGCTGCCCGGAGTGCGACAGCCAGGGATACCGCGGACGGATCGCCGCGGCGGAGTTCTTTATCCTGGACCGGAAAGCCGCCGGAATAATCGCCTCCGCCGGCACATCCGCAGCCCTCGACCATCACCTGCGGGAGCAGGGAATGATCGGCCTTAAACAGCGGGGACTAACGCTGGCGGCGGAAGGGGTGTCATCCTTCGATGAACTGCAGCGGGCGGGGGTACTCTGATTATGCCAGGCTTTCGTGTTCGTTACGCAGAGGGCTCAGGAGCACGCCGGGTCAAAATTGTCAGGGCGGATTCCCGCTATGATGCCGCGGCCTTGATTCCCCGGAACGGCTGTGTGCTTCTTACGGTGGAAGAGCTTGATACCGCGGCAGGCGGACATGGTACAGGCAGAACATCATCTCCGCCCGCGGGCTTTGTGCTGGAACTGACCCAGACTCTGGCCCTGCTCTACCGCTCGGGACTGGATGTAAAAGAGGGACTTGAGATTGCCCGCACAATCTACACAAAGGGAAAAGCGGGGAGGACGGTGGAGGAACTTGCCGCCGGACTTGAACGGGGAGACTCCTTTTCCGGGACCGCGGAATCCCTGAGTTTCCCCCGGATCTATTCCGGTCTCATCAAGGTAGGAGAAAAAGTCGGTTCCCTGGCCCAGGTACTCCCGGGTCTGGCGGATTATCTGCGAACCCGTAAAGAGCTTAAGGACAAGTTCGTTAACGCCCTGCTCTATCCGTCGATGGTGCTGGCGGCGGTGATAATTGGAAGCCTTTCGCTCCTGATTTTCGTCGCCCCGAAGATGGGAGAAATTCTGGCCGGTCTCGGCCAGAGGCCTGAACAGATGCTCCTGATCACCGGGCGCATGAGGTTATTCTCGGTTCTGTCGGGGACAATCGTCGGCGGGGGACTTTTAGCAGGCCTGACTGTACTGCTGCTCCGGAGGTTTTCCGGATCCTTCCGCCTTGCCTCGGACCGTGCTCTGCTGCGTCTGCCCATGGCCGGCCGGCTCGCGTCCCTGGGGGACACGGTCAACCTGGTCTTTGCCCTGGAGGTACTTACCTCCTCCGGGGTCAGTCTGGAGGATGCGCTGGAGCAGGCGGCGGATGTAACGGAGAACCGGGCGCTTGCCGCCGGTCTCAGGCAGGCCAGGGAGCTGATTCTCCGGGGAGAGGGTCCTTCCGCGGCCTTTGAATCGGCCGGGGTATTTCCCCCGCGTCTGGTACGCTGGCTCGCCCTGGGGGAGCGCACCGGACGGGTGGAGGAGGTCTTTACCGGCCTTAAAACATGGTACCAGGGAGAGTACGAAACCTTTCTTACCCGGGTCAGCAGTCTCGCCGAACCGCTGCTTATTATCCTGACCGGCGCCCTGCTTTTTACCGGGGTTGTTGTTTTTGTGCTTCCCCTGCTTTCGGGCTTCGGGGAGCTGTTCTGATAGGGCACCTCTCTAAAAACGTGGTATTTTTGCCAGAGTCAAGGAGGAAAGATTTTGTAGCGCCCGCAAACTCTTGTGGTAACAAGAGTTGAGGACCGCGGGAAATCTTGACGACGCAGGATATGGGAAAAAGAGTAGTTTTTCGAGGCGCCTTGGTTTTATTTCTAACAGAGTTGAGAGTTGAGGGACCAGAGATGATACGACGTTTACCGAAATCCGGCAAAGAAAAAGGCAATGCAGGCAGAGCGAACAAGGCTAAGAGAAAAGGAGAAGAGGGATGGACCTTTATCGAGACCATTATCGTGCTGGCAATTGTATTAACCCTCTCCACTACCGTAGGCTTTATGGGATTCAGGTACATCGCCACGGCGAAGAAGGCAGCTGCCAGAAACCAGATCGAAGCCCTTAACCTGGCCCTGAACGCCTACCTTTTTGACTGCGGCCGCTATCCTGCCCAGGACCAGGGGCTGAAGGCCCTTTTCACAAAACCTGCCTCCTCGCCGATACCGGATTCCTGGAACGGTCCCTACCTGGAAAAGCCGCTTGAAAATGACCCCTGGGGCAATCCCTACCAATACAAGGTACCGGGACCTGAAGGGCTCCCCTACGGCATTATCAGCTACGGGGCCGACGGCACAGAAGGCGGTGAAGGCGAGGACGCGGATATCGCAAGCTGGAGTCATTGACCATGAAGCACAAGCACGACGATGGCTACGCCCTGCTGGATTCCCTGCTTGCCCTGGCCCTGCTTACCCTGCTCGCGCTTCCTTTAAGCACACTTCTGGTCACGGCCCTGCGGGATACCGCTTCAGGCAAGGAGGGTCTGTATACCCTTGTGTCCAGGCGCAACGAAATCTCCTGCCCTTCCTCCCGGGAGGCTTCCCGATGAGGAGCTCCCCCCGGCGCGGAGAGGAGGGTTTCAGCTATATGGAGACCATCGCCGCCCTCTTTATAGCGGCAATCAGCGCTTCAGCCCTGGCTGTGCTGGTGCTTGGCCTTTTCCGCGCCCCTTTTACAATCCGCTCAAGCAGCAGGGAGAGTGCCTCCGTGGCGCTGCTGGACCGTGAACTCAGGCTCATGGCTGCCCGGATTCAGGGGCCCTGGTGGACCGAAGGTGCGGATATGCACCTGTTCCCTGAGTCCCTCACGGTTAACTGGCTCGATGGAGTCAGGGAAAATACCCTGCATCTCGAAATCGGCGAGGGAGAACTTCGTGTCAATTGCGGCGGCGAGGTCTCCCGGCTCAGCTTTCCCGCAGCCTGGACTCCCCGTTTTAACGGAGAAAACCAGGGAGCAGAAGGCGGCTTCCGCTTGCTGCTGGATACCGAAGGGAGACTCCCGGAAATCTGCGCTGTCTTCGGCACACAATCCCTTATGGAGGATTCCCGGTGAGAAGCAGGCGACACGCCGACGAGGGCAGCATTACAGCCGCTGCCCTCGTGCTGCTGATTATCTCTACCGGGCTCACCCTGTCCGCGGCTTCCCTGGCCTGGGCACAGCGGCGGCAGCTTGCCTCTTTCAGGGCTTCCACCGAAAGAGCTGCCGACATGGCGGATATAGCCGATGCGGTCCAGGCATCCCTTGAGGAACTGGACCCCGGGGAACCGGACTGGTCCGGAAGTGCGGTCTATACCGATATATCTGTCCTGGAGCGCGAGGGGAGCTGCACTATTACGCTGGAGGACATCTCCAGCCGCTTTGCCATTAACTCCCTTAACAAAAAGATGATAAGCGAAACAGAGGTCAGTTCCTTCCTGTTACCGGGCATGGGGGCCGGCGCCTTTCAGCAGGACAGGGAGGACGATGGTTTTGCGGTGGATATCCTGGCCCGCTTCGGTCACGTCTTCAAGGAGGAGTTCCTTGAGCGCTACGCAACATCCTGGGGATACTGGAACATCAACACCGCCGACGAGTTCAGCCTGACGAAAGTCTTTGCCGAGATAACCGGAAACGAAGCTGCGGCGGAAGAGTTTCACCAAAAGCTCCGGGAACGCCGCAGGACAGTCACCCTGGTCAGGCCCGAAGAGCTTGAAGAGTTTATCGGGGTGCACTGGTTCGACCGGGTTTTTCCCTGCATCAATGCCTTTCCTTCCATCAACATACATTTTGCTCCGGACTGGGTATTGAAACAGATTCTCTCGTACCCTGCCTTCCGGGTGACAGCCCCGGAAGCCGTTGCCGGGGAGCTCACCTCCCTGCGGGATTCCCGGGCCATACTGCAGGAGGAACTCCCTGACATGATTCCGGTGCAGGAGAAGGATGAGGATGGAAACATCGTCCTCCCAAAAGAGCAGAATCGGCTTTTCGCGTATATGGGGACTATCACCTGGTTCTGGCGTATCAGCGTGAAAAAGGACCAAACCCTTTTGACACGGGTAATCGCCCGTGTTCCCGATAAGCGGGGCCCTGAGGGCGAACTCCATAGAGAGTACCGTAGCGTCAGCGAGGTGCTGCCATGGTAAGCTCAAGTCTGCCGAAACGTGCCGTTCTGCTCCCCCGCGGCCGCTACCACCTGGTGCTGTCGTCTTTTCCCGGTCTTAAACAATCAGAACGGCTCAGGGCCGTGGAGTTCCGGCTGCCCGAACTCTACCCCGGGTCCATGGAGGATATCCTATGGGAGAGCAGACTGCTGCCGGGCCCCTCGGGAGCAGTCCTCAGCGTTATTGCTCCGCGACGGAATATGAAGAAATCCGCGGAACCCATCCCGAGGGAATTATCTACATACCCCTCCTTCACTGTATCGATCTGGGATACCCCCGCCGGGGGCAAACCCTGGAGCTGGAGTACGGCGGGGGCCTGAAGGACAGCCTTGTCCGGGATACAAACAACGGATACCGCCTCTCTTCCCTGTCTGCAGAGCCTGAAGCAGCTGTAGAAACGGTAGAAAGGTACCCTTCGGATATCGATGGCAGCAGCTGGTGGATTAATTCTCCCCATATTCCCGCCACACAGAAAAAAAAAGGGCAGGAATGCGTACCGCGGGGCCTTTGCCGCAGACCGGGGCAAGCGGTTATCCGGCGGTATCCGGGCCGTTCTCCTTGGCATGGCCATCCTCTCGGGGCTTGCGGTCTACGGGGAACGCCTCCTGAAAACACGGGAAGCCGAGTTCACCGCTCTGTCCCGCCTTACCAGGGACGAGACCGAGCGCATCAATGCCACGGCCGCGCTCAAAGCGGAGATCGAAGAGCTGGAGACCCGCCTTAAAGAGGCAGAAACGGCAGCGCATATTGACCCGTGGCTGTTTCTGAACCGCCTTGCCCCCCTGATGCCCAGGGGGACTCGAATACGAAATCTCTCCACCCGGGGAGACTCTTTTGCCCTGGAACTCAGCAGCGGCGAAGCCCAGGAAAGCGCCCTGGGACTGGGAGACGCTCTTTCCCGGGAGTCCGGCTTTGCCGATATCATCTTCCAGGAGGTGCGCATCCTGCAGGAATCTCCTGATGGCCCTCATCTTTCCCGCTACCGGCTTACCGGCACCTTTTACTCCTCTTTCCAGCCTTTGCAGGCAAAGGAGGACTTGTGAACAACGGCAAAAAGCGCGCCTTTACCAGACGGGAAAAGCTGCTCTTCAAAATCTTTCTCCTGACCGCCGTACTTATCCTAATTGCCGCAGGTCTAATCCGTTTTTATCTGCGCTATACTGAGCTTACCGGCCGTATTGCAGCGCAAAGGGAACTTATTCACACGACGGCGCGCAGTACACATACAGCCTCACCCGCCGCCCTGCGTCAGAAACGTGACGCTCTTGTCGCCCGCCTTGAATCTGTTACCGCCGATTCCTCCCCCGACGCATATTCCCTGGGCGAATCGGTGCTGAAGCTTTTACAGGACAACTCCGTAATGATCCGCCGTTACCGCCCCCTGACAGGACAGGCCGGAGATACACGGAAGGATGTCCCGGGCTTCTCCCTTGCAGGGAACGCCGCCGCCGAAGATCTTCTCCGCTTTTTGCAGAAACTTTCCCAGGAGCATTCTGCTGGAATGTTACGAGCCTCATGATTACCGCAAGCAGCACACCGGGGCAGCTGGATATTGCCTTCGATATTGTGCAGGGCACAGAATCACCGGAGGAAATAAAATGAAGTTTCGCCAAGCTGCTCTCTGGCTGATTATCGCAACAGTGTTTATTACGGCCGGATTCCTGCTGCCGCTGCCGGATTTCAGCCTTCCGGATATGCCGCCGCGCCGGATGACAGAGTAAAGCCGGCACCGGCGCTTCCATCACCAAGGCAGCCGCAGTTTAGCGCGGAAGATCTCTCACGCCTCTTTGAAGTCCGGCCCATTCCGGCCGTTGTCAAGGAACCAAAGCCACCCGCAGAACAGCCCCGCGAAGCGCCGTCACCGGAACCTGCTTCACCGCTTCCACCTCTTCCCCCCCTGCGCTACGTGGGAGAGGCGTTAATCCAGGGGCGTGCGGTCTACTACCTTATGGCGGGCCGACCGGAAAGACTCGTACGTCTCACAGAGGAATCAAAGGGAGAATACAGGCTGATCAGTACCACCGAAAATGAGCTGATACTGGAATACCGGGGAGCAAAGTGCCGGCTTCACCGGCCCTGAACAAATCTGTACGGAGCCGAAGGACATAAGTCCGATGACGACCGTAAAAAAAGCGAAAGAACGGGTCCCCCGGGCTTTCGCGAGGCAGAGCGGAGCCGGAGGCAGAAGGCCGATGGCGACCGTAAAAAAAAGGAGTATCCATGTGCCGAGAAAATAGCCCCCTCATCCTGCTGGTGGTCCTGCTGTTAACAGCCTCCTGTTCTACCACACCGCCGTCCACGGGCGACAGGGCGCCCCTTACCGGTATGGTTTATGATACCGAAGGCCGTCCCGTTCAGGGTGCCCGGGTACGTATCGACGGCACGCAGGAGACTACTACCGATCTGAACGGGCGCTTCGTTACCCCTCCCCTTGATACCGGTACCCATCTGCTGCTGATCAACAGGGAGGGCTACGAGGAGCAGAGAACCCGGGTTGAGTTTTACCCAGTCCTCTGGAGGTGCTCTATGTCGGCATCGCATCCTTCGAAAGCCTTATGGAAGAGGCGGAGGACGCCCTGGACAGGGAAGCCCACGATGAAGCGCTGGACTACCTCCGGAGGGCTGAGACTGTTTTCCCCGACGATCCGGCACTGCTGGTACTCTGCTACGCGATCTTTCAGCGTTCAGGCAGACCCGAAGAAGCGGAAGAGTATTCCCGGCGGCTCCAGGAGATCGGTCTGGTAAATGAAAAAATAGTACACGGAGAATATAACCCTACTGGTCAGACCAACTTGAAAGGAATATACTCCGTCCATGAAACACAGTGAGTTTACTCCAAAACTCTTTCAGGTTCTGAAAGAAGGTATTTCCCGGCAGCAGCTCCTCCGGGAAATAAGCGCGGGCCTGATCGTCGGCATTGTGGCCCTGCCCCTGGCAATCGCCTTCGCCATCGCTTCCGGTGTATCTCCGGACAGGGGAATAATAACCGCCATCCTGGCGGGCCTGATTATCTCCCTCCTCGGGGGCAGCAGGGTTCAGATCGGCGGGCCCACCGGGGCCTTCGTGGTAATCGTCTACGGAATAATCCGTCAGCACGGAATTGAGGGACTTTTAATTGCCACCCTGATGGCAGGTGTGCTTCTGGTTCTGATGGGCCTGTTCCGGCTTGGTTCCCTGATCAAGTATATCCCCCAGACCCTTATTACCGGGTTTACCGCCGGGATCGCGGTACTGATTTTCAGCAGCCAGATCAAGGACTTCCTGGGTTTACGCATTCCTGATGTACCCGCCGGGTTTCATCCCGAAATGGATCGCGTATTTAGAATACCTGAATACTCTGAATCCCTGGGCGGTGCTGACAGGACTCTTCAGTATAGGCGCGGTTGTTCTGGTTCCCCGGGTTCTGCCGAAGCTCCCTGGAGCCTTCGTTGCCATTCTGGTCTCCACTCTTGTTGTCGCGGTTTTCGATCTGCCTGTGGAAACCATCTCCGGACGTTTCGGCCACTTAAGCCCCGAATTTCCTGTACCCGTGGTTCCCGCCTTTAATCCCGCCTTGTGGGCCGGATTGTTCTGGGCGGCCTTTTCAATAGCCCTGCTGGGGGCTCTTGAATCCCTTCTTTCGGCGGTAGTCGCGGACGGAGTTATCGGCGGCCGGCACCGCTCAAATATCGAACTGATTGCCCAGGGAGCTGCAAACATTATCTCACCGCTCTTTGGCGGAATTCCTGCCACCGGGGCAAATCGCCCGCACCATGACCAGTATAAAACTCGGGGCCCGCACTCCTATCGCGGGGATTGTCCACGCCCTTACACTGCTCGCCATTTTTTCTTGTGGCCATGCCCCTGGTTTCTGCAATTCCCATGGCATGTCTGGCGGGAATACTCGTTATTGTTGCCTGGAACATGAGTGAGTACCGCTACTTTTTCCTCTCCTGCCGGATTAATACCTACGAAACCGCCGTGCTTTTAACAACCTTTTTTCTTACCGTGTTTACCGATCTGACTATCGCCATCCCGGTGGGTTTTGTACTGGCCCTTGTGCTCTTTATGAAGCGCATGGCAGATGCCGTCGATATAAACCCCCTGGTAGCATCCAAGGCGGAGGAGTCCCTCTTCGGCACCGGGAGTGAAGAAATACCCGAAAAGATCCAGGTATTCGAGATTAACGGACCGCTCTTCTTCGGTTCCGCGGGACAGTTCATGAATGTTCACGCCTACGTTAAAGATCACCACAGCCTGGTCATCTTCCGTATGCGCTATGTTCCGATAATAGACAGTTCCGGGCTGCGCCGCTTTACAGAGATTGTTCACTCCTTGAACAGGCAGGAAATTACCGTGCTTGTCTCCGGCGTGAACACTAAGATTGCCGATAAGCTGATCAAACACAGCATTCTGGATAAACAGTATATATTCGAAGACTTTCTTGACGCTCTGGCAAAGGGAAAGACGCTTGTCGCTTAAGTAAAATACAACCTGCACACATATATACAAGTTTTCGCCTTCTGTGATATAATTCTGTATACAAACTATCCGCCCGTTTCGAGAGCGAAACAGCACGACAAGAAGGAGTTTGGAGACTATGTCGATCAATCTGGACCTGAAAAACCTGGAAGCAGCTTTTCCCAAGGATTTTACCGAAGATCAGAAAGCCCGGGCTAAAACCCTGTTTTTAAAGAACCTCTCGGAAAAAGCCCACCGCTTTTACGGTGGAAAGATGCAGACCGTTCCCAGGTGCGGGCTTTACGGTTTCAACTGGTTCAACGTCTGGTACACCCCGGGGGTATCCAAAATATCAACCAGCATCCGGGATGACAACGACAGCTCCTTTGCCCTCTCCAGCAGAGGCAACACAGTTGCGGTAATTAGCGACTCAACCAGGGTTCTGGGAGACGGCGACTGCACCCCCCCCGGCGGCCTGGGTGTTATGGAAGGCAAGGCTCTGTTGATGAAGTACCTCGGCGGTGTGGACGGCGTCCCGCTGTGCATCGATTCCAGGGGTAAAGACGGCAAAAACGATCCGGAAAAGATCATCGAATTTGTAAAAATGGTACAGCACTCATTCGGGGCGGTAAACCTTGAAGATATAAGCCAGCCAAACTGCTTCCGGGTCCTTGATCAGCTCAGGGATTCCTGTGAAATTCCGGTCTGGCACGACGACGCACAAGGGACCGCCTGCGTGACACTGGCGGGTCTTCTCAACGCCCTGAAACTGGCGGGCAAGAAGATCGGTGAGGCCAGGATCGTACTGCTGGGAGCCGGAGCATCCAATACGACTATCGCACGCCTGATTCTGGCGGACGGAGGAGACGGCGCAAAAATGGCTGTCTTTGACTCCAAGGGAGGACTCCATTCCGGACGCAAGGATTTACAGCAGGATCCCCGTCACTACCGTAAATGGGAGATCTGCGTCAAAACCAATCCCGACAGAATCGAGACAATCGAGGAAGCCATGAAAGGCGCGGATGTTCTTATCGCGCTTTCTACACCTGGCCCTGACACGGTAAAGCGGGAATGGATACGTTCCATGGCGCCAAAGTCGATTGTCTTTGCCTGTGCCAATCCTGTCCCGGAGATCTGGCCCTATGCGGCCAAAGAGGAAGGCGCATTTATAGTCGCTACAGGCCGGGGAGATTTCCCCAATCAGGTGAACAATTCAATCTGTTTTCCGGGTATCCTCAAAGGGGCCCTTTTGGTCCGGGCAAAAAAGATCACCGACGGCATGGCGATCCGCTGTTCCCACTCTATTGCAGATTTTGCCGAAAAGCGGGGAATCTCACCGGAGAATATAATAGCCACGATGGAAGAGACCGATGTCTTTGCCCGGGAAGCCGCCGACGTTGCCATGCAGGCAATCGAAGAGGGGGTCGCCCGGCGGGAACTCAGCTGGGACGAGGTCTATAAGCGGACCAGGGCCGATATCGACGCGGCCCGCCGGCTGTATGCGGATATGGAAAAGCGGGGCCACATTGCCGAACCGCCGCAGGAACTTCTGGATGAAGCAATGGCAGCGGCTATCGACGCGGTTCGTTCATAATAATTTTTTCAGAAATTACTCTTCCGGGCCGGGATCTGCATCCCGGCCTTCCAGTAAAGCGCTGATTCCCCACCACATGTATCCGGCGTAGATTACATAAAACAGCAGTCCCCGTCCGGGAAAATAGAAGGGTAAAAACATCAGGAGTACCTCGAAACTCATGGCCGGTACCATGGCATATACTCCTGCATTCAGGATTTCCTCAAAGGAAGCCTCTTTCCCCCGGCTTTTAAGAACAATCATGCTTACCGCGACATAAGCCAGCAGCTGAACAATCCGGAAGATATAGATTCCCCCGAGGGTAACAAGAAAAGCCAGGGGATACAGAAAGGGTAAAATACTGTCTGTCCAGTTCTTTATCGAGAGCGGATCGATTAAGAGGTAATCCGTATCGGAGAGGTCCAGGCGGCGAATTTTTGTTCTTTGCTGGTCTTCGTACACCGCGAGACCGTCGGGCCCCATAAAAGCAAGGGCCCCGGACTCTTCAAGGCTGTTGATCTGCCCGGTTGTGTCCAGGACGAACATCAGCTGATCACCAAGCCGGATTTCATACGGCTGTTTTGCCGCAGAGGTAACCCTGCCCTGAATGACCTCCATTACAGGAAGACGGTATACAAGCGGGTCTACCACCTCTCTCTTGATTGTATTGACCATTATCAGGAGGTTTATATAGCCGGGAATAAAGAGCACAGCCGTCACTGCCAGAAGCACCAGAAAACCGCTTCCAGGTTTTTTCGGCGGCCGGCAGTAGGGGCGGGGTGAATGGAAACTCTCTTTAAGAGAGATAAAAAACTCTTTCGTCGCAAAATCTGCTTTCATTAATGCAGAGTCTACTCCGTCCGGCTGCCCCTCGGCAACCAGGCCGGGGACCGTTTTTTTGCCCCCCGCCCGGAGAGAAATCAGGCTTCGATCAGCCAGTATCTTTTCCCGTCGGGAGTTCGGCCGAGAAAACCGTATTCCACCAGATAGCGCCGGAGGATCACGTAATCCTCAAAGATCCCGGCAATATACTGGTTAACCTCTTTTTCGCTGTAGTCTCTTCCCGGAAGCAGCCCCTCTGCCATCTTTTGCAGGATGACAAGCTTTTCCTTCTCTTTCCTGGGAAAACGGAGGATTCGTTCATCCGGTATGTATTTGTGCAGTATAGCAGCCCGCTCCTTTTCCGTAACAACCAGACGCATATCGTCAGCCCTAATATGAAGAGGATATTCCACCAGCTGTTCATCCCGCGGCGGCTCCCGCAGCAGTTCTGTCATTGCCACCAGGGACTTGGCTTCGCGGTAGCGCTCGCGCAGCTGGTAACGATGATTTCTGACCGTAGATTTCGCTTTATTCCCCAGGAGTTTTGCGATGCCCGCATCGTCTTCACCATCATACATACCGCGCATTACGCTGAGCTGCACCTCCGACAAGCCCCCTGCCCCTTTTCCTCCAGACGCCAGTGCCATGAACGGACCGCCGTGTTCATTCGCCAGGTGCTCCTCCATAGCCCGCCGGGCGTTTAGCAGCCGCTCATTCCTGGGATAGATCACCCCTAGTTCAAGGGAATGTGAGCAATGAAGACAAACCAGTCTCCCATTACACTTTCTATAGCCCCGTTTCAATTCCTTTACGGTGGGAAATTCGGGGCTTCTGTTTTCACTCATTTCTGCCTCCATACATAATTATTGCAATTTTTCCATGTTTTGTCTATCTATACGCAAACATAATTGTGATTTGTTTGTTTCCAGTAGGAAATTTGCCGCTTATAGCGGAAACATACTTTTTACTGCATAATCCTCATATATTATGGTACATTTTTAGCAGAAACACTGAGGATAGATGCTGTGAAAAATACACTCCTGCTGATAGTCGTTGTCGTTTTCGTCCATTTTCCTGCTGCGCTGCCGGCGGAGGAAAAAGATGAGGGCACGTTCAATCTGCTTGTTCCCATTGCTTTCTATACCAGCGATACCGGTTTTGCCGGGGGCGGGCTTTTTCAGCGCCTTTATCCTTCGGGCCTTAATTTCAGTCTGGCAGGTTTTTACACCCAGAAAAACCAGGTGAACGTCTTCTACAATGTAAACTACTTCTCGCCAGCCTCTCCCTGGTGGATCCAATACGACGGAAGCGGAAGGTATTATCCGGAATCCTTCTACGGTATAGGAGAGGCTGCTGACCTTGACGACGAAGAGGGTTTTACAAGCCTCGGCCTGGACCAGACCCTGCGTGCCTACCGGCGGACTATCGACGGTCTTTACATGGGACCGTCCTTCCGATACAGGGTAAATGAATTTGTCGACCCCGATGCCGGAGGACTGATCGATGCAGACATGGTAACAGGCAGCGACGGATACCAGATAATCTATCCGGGAGTCGGCTTGGGAACCGGGAGAGAGCCCGTTCCGCTTACTCCATCACTGGGTATCTTTTACGAGGCAGTGGGAAGCTACGCCATGACGATCCAGGGAGATAAAGCCGGGGATTTTCACCTGGAAAGCGATTTTCGTCTTTTTTATGATCTTTCCGGCTCTTCGCTGCGCCTTACAGGACACCAGCTTGCTTTTCAGCAGGTAACGTTGATATCCGGTGGAGACCTGCCCTTTTTTGAATTACCCTCCGTAGGGGGAGGAAATCTGCTGCGGGGCTACGCGGCGGACCGCTTTCGAGACGCAACAGCCATGGCCCTGCAGGCTGATTACCGCTTCCCTGTTTACGGCAAGTTTAAAGGGGCGCTCTTCGGTGCCGCCGGTAATGTTGCACCGGATATCGCATCCATTGGAGAGGGGGGGCTCAAGACCGCCTGGGGGATCGGATTACGCTACCAGACCGGGCCGACACCGGATACCTCCTTCAGACTCGATATCGGATGGACCGGAGAAGGGTATGGTGTCTATTTCCTTTTTGGGGAAGCCTATTAGGCTTTAGCTGTCCGGGATGCCTGGGATACCCTGGCTACTCTCCGGATACAGCCAGATTACCCGGTATGTCCCGGGCATCTACATCCTCTGTAATGTCGAAAACCGGGCCCTGTTTCTCCTTGAACCGGGCGTGGCTATTCTCGATCAGGGCATCAAGCTGACCGCTGCTCATTCCACTTTTCAGCAGAGCAGCCCCCAGTTCCTGATCCGCCGGGTCCGTGCCACGCCATACCAGAAACTCCCGGAGGCTCTCTATTGGTCCGGCGGACCCATGTATGCCGTTGAAGGCGGTCCGCGGCTGTGCTTCAAGGCCCAGATTCCGGTAATTGTCCCGAAGCTGTCGCCGGAGAGAGCCGGGAACTGCTTTATCCGGGTCCGTCGCACCAATTACGGAAGCGCGAAAATCCCTCCAGCTTAAGGCATCCGGGTCAAAGTGCAGATTATAGAGCTTAACCCGCATGCCGGCAGCAACAAAAAGCTCCTTCATGGAAGGATAAAAACCGTTTATCACGAAAAGACCGCTCTCCTCCAGTCGGCTGACGTAGAGACCGGGGCCGAGTTTAATTTCGATACCGTTCCGCCAAAGGCTGTTGAGGGTCTGAGGCGAAGGATTCCCCAGGCGTTCAAAGGCCTCAGTGCAGTTTATCAGCTCCCCGGAATTGATGACTGAATCAATGCTGCGACCGAAAATTTTCTGAAACTCAGCCTTCCCCTTTGCGGGAACCTCTGTTTCTCCGGGCGGAATATTCATGGCGGCCCTGGATATGGAAAAATAGTGGCGGTCAATTGTGCCATCCCTGCGGAGGGCTGCAGCGTCTTTTTCGCCGGCTGCTTTAAACTGGATGCCCGCCTGATGCAGGCGGTCCTCGACAAAGGCAATCGCCTGAGGAGTGATAGCCTGGGGTTTGATGAATAACAGGGCATTGTTGGTCATAGCAGTCTCCATTTGTTTATATCGATTTTATCCTGCGTAGTTTATCCTTCAATGGGATTCATGACAATGGCGAAAAAAAATGGCAGAATCACGTGGAAGTATACCTTGAGCAGTTGACAACAAAGGGCCTTTATCGATATATTTTTATCGTTACATATTTAACGATTGGTAAGGGTGGTATACTTACGATACTATATAAGAACGGAGGTATGCCATGGAGGATGCATCGATTCAGTCCGTACCCTACCCTACGATAAAGCGCTATCCCGCCTATCTGCAGGTACTGAAGGAACTGAAATCTTTGGGATTGACAACCGTATCGGCGAGAGATATTGCGGAGCGTCTGGGGCTTAATCAGGTGCAGGTACGTAAGGATCTGGGATATTCGGAAATCATCGGCCGTCCGAAAGTCGGCTATGACATCGAGCAGCTGACCACAGCGCTTCATCAATTGCTTGGCTGGCAGGACCCCAAGGAGGCCTTCTTAATAGGAGCCGGGGCCCTCGGATCCGCCCTGCTTGGTTATCGGGGTTTTCAGGAATACGGTCTGGACATTGTGGCGGCCTTCGATTCGGACGCGTCGAAGCACAACACCGCGATTCACGGGAAGAAGGTCTTTCCCATGGAACGGCTCCCGGAACTCGCGAGACGCATGGGTGTGCTGATCGCCGTTCTGACAGTCCCGGAATCTGAGGCACAGTATTGTGCCGATCTCTTAATCGGGGCAGGCATACGGGGTATCTGGAGTTTTTCGCCCTGTAAGATCGAGGTCCCGGATAAGGTTGTTGTCCAGAGGGAGGAGCTCTCTGCCGGTCTGGCGGTACTGTCAGTCCGTCTGTCAGAGATGCTGAAACACGAAACACAGGGACCACCCGCGCCGGTATAGGATATTGTGGATACAGCCAGCCGGCGTTCATCGAAGGATCCGTAACATACGACGGATTCGAACCGGAGGCTTGTATGAAGACGAAACCTGTTATAGAAATCTGCATGGGCAGCTCCTGCTTCTCCAGGGGCAATTCCGTAACCCTGGAAAAAGTGGAGAACTATCTGCAAAAACTTGGGTTGGCAGAGGAAGTGGAACTAAAAGGACGCCTCTGTACAGGAACCTGCTCCTCCGGCCCCTGTGTGAGTATTAACGACACAAGTTACACCCATGTCCACCCGGATGCTGTAGAAGACCTTCTACGTTATCATCTTGAGACCCGGCATTCGGAGGCACTATGATCCCCGCCATTTACACAGAAAAAACACAGTGCAGGGACTGCTATAAGTGTGTCCGCCACTGTCCGGTTAAGGCAATCAGGATTGAGGGATCCAGCGCCACGGTGGACCATGATCTCTGTATCTTTTGCGGGCGCTGTGTTGACGTATGTCCGGCGGGAGCAAAAAAGGTCCGCGACGATGTCCCCCGGGCCAGACAGCTTCTGACCATGAAAGATAAAGTCTATGTTTCCCTGGCCCCCTCATACGCAGCGATTTTCCCCGATGAAGAGCAGGATCTTCTCAGGGACCTTACACAACTGGGATTTGCCGGAGTTTCTGAAACCGCCATCGGTGCCGAGATCATCAGTACGGAACAGAAGAGTGTTCTGCAGAAAGGTACCGGTACCTGTATCTCCTCAGCCTGTCCTTCCGTGCGGATGCTGGCCCAGAGATATTTTCCCGAGGCGGCTAAACGGATCAGCCCAATTTCCTCTCCGATGATCGCCCATGGACGTTTTCTACGGCGCCTTTACGGGGACGATATCGGCGTGGTTTTTATTGGCCCCTGTATTGCCAAGAAGATGGAGGCCGATCAGTACCCGGAGACAGTGGATGTCGCCCTGACCTTCAAGGAGGCGGCATCCTGGATAGAAGAAACCCTCGGTACAGATACTGCAGGCATGATCCACGATAATGAGACTGATTTTATTCCCTTCAAGGCCGGTAAGGCTGCCCTGTATCCGGTAGATGGCGGAATGATCCGTTCCATGGGGAACTCGGCACCCCCCAATTACCGCTACTTTAATCAATCCGGAACAAGCCAGATAATGGATACCCTGTGCAATTTTGCGGAGCTGCAGAAGGAGGACTATTTTCTTGAACTCATGACCTGCGAAGGGGGCTGCATTAACGGACCGGGAAGCCGGACGAATCAGCCATCCATTACCCGCCGGGCGCGGCTCTTTGATACCTGGGAAAAACGGGATGTCTGCAGCACCATGGATTATCTTCCTGCGGATGTACTCGATACTGAGTGGAACATTGCCGGCTCTGTAGGCACCACATACAAACAGGAAGAGATCGAAGAAGCCCTGAAAGCCCTGGGGAAGCTGACCCCCGAGGACCGGAAGAACTGCGGAGGCTGCGGCTATTCCACCTGTGAGGATTTTGCCCGGGCTTACCTGGACGGCAAAGCGGAAAAAGAGATGTGTGTTACAGAAATGCGCAAAATCGCCCAGCACAAGGTATCAGCCCTTCTTCACACAATCCCCATGGGGGTTGTCATCGTCGACTACGAGATGCGCATTGTTGAATGCAACCGCAATTTTTTAAATCTTTTCGCCGAGATTCCTTTTGCCCCGGATATTGAAGTACTCAAACGGGCAGAAGGAAAGCGCCTCACTTCCTTTCTGTCGGAGACAGAACCTTTCCAGAGCCTGATGGACCGCGGTGAGATAAGGGAAAAAATTATCCAGATAAACGGCAAGGTTATGCGGGGCAATTTTTTCCCGATCCAGAAAGGACGCCTGGCGGGAGCCGTTTTTCAGGACATCACGGCCCCCGCGGTAAAGCGTGAGATGGTGGTAAAGAAGGCGGAAGAGGTCATACGGAAGAACCTGGAAAGCGTGCAGCAGATAGCCGGACTTTTAGGGGAAAACGCGGCTGAGACAGAGATCATTCTCAACTCACTGATAGACTCTTTCGAGCCCGGCGAATTCCGGCGGAGTGAGTAAGCGTGGGAAACGGTTTCATTGAGGTTGATTACTACCAGTTTTTCAAGCACCGCAACAAGATCGGGGGAGACGTCTTTCTCCTCTCCCGACGAGAAGAGGACGGCAGGATCATCTGTGTGCTCTCCGACGGCCTCGGCAGCGGCGTAAAGGCAAACGTGCTGGCCAATCTGACCGCCACCATGGCAGAGAAATATGTCGCGGAAAAGCTCGATGTCCGGAGGGCGGCGGAAATTATTATGAGGACTTTACCGGTGTGCCGGGAAAGAAAAATCAGCTATGCAACCTTTTCCATTATCGATGTCCAGGCCGACGGTAAAGCGGAGATTGTGGAATATGACAATCCGCGCTTTCTGTTTTATCGCGGCAACAGCGAAATCCGCCCCGACAGAAGGGTCATTGAACTGCCCAGGCGCTTTGAACATAAAGAGGAGCTTTTATACTATACCAGTGTAGAACTTAAGGTGCAGGACAGGCTGGTCTTCTTTTCCGATGGTGTCACCCAGAGCGGCATGGGTTCCCGGGGCTATCCACTTGGACTGCGGCTGGACGGAGTCCGCGGTTTTACCCGAAGCAGGATCTCCGTCGAGCCGTCGGTTTCCGCCAGGGAACTGGCAAAGAAGATTTCGGTTAACTCCCAGCTTCTCGACGGCTATGCGCCGAAGGATGATATTACCTGCGGAGTAATATACTTTCGAAATCCCCGGGAAGCGATGATTGCCACCGGTCCGCCCATGGATCCTTCCAGGGATACCCTGCTGGGAAAACGACTGGAACTGTTCCAGGGAAAGAAAATAATCTGCGGTGGTACCACTGCCAAACTGGCGGCCCGGGAGCTGAGTAGAGAGGTCCATGTGGACCTGAAAAGCAGGGACCGAAAAATTCCCCCCTGCGCCGCGATGAAGGGGGTCGATCTGGTAACCGAAGGAATGCTTACCCTTACGGAGACAGCCCGTCTGCTTGAAAGCGGAGAGTTCACTGATTCGGCTTTCGACAACGCCGCTGTGCGCCTGTGCCGTCTTCTGGTAGACAGCGACAAAGTCCATTTTCTTGTGGGAACCAGGATTAATGAGGCCCATCAGGACCCCGACATGCCGGTGGAGATCGGCATCAGAAGGACTCTGGTAAAGAGAATCTGTGAGATTCTCGAAAAACAGTATCTGAAAGCAACCAGTGTGGAATTTATTTAGAAGTGCCTGCAGGAGTGAGTATGAAGGATTGCGTGGTCGTAAAAATCTGTACCGGAACAGCCTGTTATGTTCAGGGAGGTTCCTTTCTTCTGGATCTGGAGAACAAGCTGAGCATTCAGGAGCGTAACGCGGTTAGAATCCAGGGCGTCGGATGTCTGGGTTGCTGCGGAGACTCTTCAGGATCAAGGCCACCCTTCGCCATGGTTGATGACACCCTGGTAGGCGGAGTCGATGTTGACGAGCTGGCACAAATCGTCAAGCGCAAATTACACGACACAACAGACACAAGGTAAATGTATGAACAACAATACTGTTTTCCTGCGCATTCAGCTGGCAAAAAGATTCTTACAGGGAATTATACATAATAATTTACCTGATATTATCGACAGGATTCCGGTCGACCTGTTTCCCAAAAAGGGCAATACCTACAGGTGCTGTATATTCAAGGACCGGGCCATTACCAGATACCGTCTTATGGCCCTTCTGGGCTTCGCCATTGAAGACGAAACCGATGAAACACGGCCACTGAAAAACTATGTCAAAGAAGCCGAATCCCGGACTGCTGTTCCTGAAGGGCCGGTACTGACCCTGATCGATGCAGCCTGTCACTCTTGCCCTTCGGGCAGACATACGGTTTCGAACCTCTGCCGCGGATGCCCTGCCAGGAACTGTGCCTCCGTGTGCCCCCGGGATGCAGTCAGCTTCAAGGACGGAAAAGCCGTCATAGACCATGAAAAATGTGTGAACTGCGGTAAATGCCGGGAAGCCTGCCCATACAACGCTGTTGTTTACACCCCGGTTCCCTGCGAGGCAGCCTGTCCTGTGGGCGCAATACGAAAAAACGAAGACGGGTCGGCGGTAATCGACCATGAAAAGTGCATCTCCTGCGGTCAGTGCAGCATCAACTGTCCCTTCGGAGCAGTAATGGAACGCAGCCATCTGCATGCAATCGCCTGCGACCTCCAGGGGGAAGAGGATGCCCGCCCTGTTGCTCTGCTTGCTCCGGCAGCAGCAGGACAGTTTCCCGGCAGCTTCAACCAGCTTAGCGCGGCTCTGCGGCAGGCCGGTTTTGCAGCTGTTGTGGAGGTCGCCTTTGGAGCAGGAGAAACAGTCCGCAAGGAAGCGGAGGAACTGGCAGAGCACCTTAAGGAAGGCAAGCCCCTTGCCAGCTCATGCTGTCCGGCTTATACGGAGGCTGTTCGGATTCACTGCCCGGAATTCTCCCCCTTCATTTCCAGCGCTCCGACCCCGATGGCTGCAGCTGCCGCCTGGGCAAAGGAACAGTGGCCGTGGCGGCGAACTGTCTTTATCGGACCCTGTATTGCAAAAAGAGTGGAGGCCAGACGTGATTCCTCTGCCGACCTTGTGATGACCTTTGAAGAGCTGGCATCCTTATTACTCGCCCTGGAAATAGATGTGGCTGAATGCCCGGAAACAGATGCGGACAACCCGCCGGCCGAAAGGTTCGAACGCCTCTTCGCCCGGGCCGGTGGTGTCAGCCAGGCGGTATTAACACACGCCGGGGAAACCCTTGCCCGGGAACCGGAAGTTCTCAGGATCGACGGACTGGATAAAAAAGCCCTGGCAAAATTTAGACTGATCGCAGCAGGGAAACTGACCCCGGACTTTACGGAGGTTATGAGCTGCCCGGGGGGCTGTATCTGCGGTCCCGGAACTGTTGCTGATCCGCGGGTCAGCAGCAAGCGCCTGGACGAGTATGCCGAAGAGCAGAGCCTCTCCTGTGTAGCGGAAAAGTCTGCCGGATAAATCAGGCACGGCTGTATTTCAGCCGGTGCCGATCACTTTTGTGTGTCCGGGCCGGGCGTTCTGTTCAATGAACTGAATGATTTCCTTGGCAATATTCCGCCCGGACACCTTTTCGATCCCTTCCAATCCCGGCGAGGAGTTCACCTCGATTACCGCCGGTCCCCTGCTGCTCCGCAGCAGATCGACCCCCGCAACGTTGAGACCCACAATTCTGACCGCCTTGATTGCGGCTTCCCGTTCCTCATCGCTTATTTGTATTTTAACTGCAGATCCTCCGCGGTGCAGATTCGAACGAAAGTCCCCTTCGCTTCCCCGGCGCATCATGCTGGCTATAACCTGGTCTCCAACAACCAGGCAGCGTATATCGCTTCCCTCGGATTCTCCAATATACTCCTGTACCAGGATATTGGCTTTAACGCCGCGAAAAGCCTCTACAACGCTTTTCGCGGCTTTTCTGGTCTCAGCCAGAACCACCCCTATCCCCTGGGTTCCTTCCAGGATCTTTACTACCAGGGGTGTCCCTCCGACCATATCGATCAGATCATCCGTATAGCGGGTAGAATGGGCAAACGCGGTTACCGGCATACCGATACCACCTTTTGAGAGGAGCTGCAGGCAGCGCAGTTTGTCCCGTGACCTGGAAATTGGTACCGATTCATTTAAACAGTAGACTCCCATCATTTCAAACTGCCGCACCACAGCAGTTCCATAAAAGGTTATTGAGGCACCAATACGGGGAATAACCGCGTCAAACCCGGTAAGGTTTTCCCCCCGATAATGAATTTCCGGCTTCCCCGAGGCAATATTCATGTAACATTCAAGGGGATTGATAACCCGTACCCGATGCCCCCGTAATGTGGCAGCTTCTACAAGACGTTTTGTTGTATAGAGGTAACCCCTCTGTGATAACAGTGCCAGGTTCACCGTGTTTTTCCTTTTCTCTTTTTTGTCAGATAGCTCATACCGGGGTTAATCAGGAAGCGGTCTCCCAGAGTCGCGCGCCCCAGGAGCATGGGATACCGCATTCGGGTCCGGTCAGTCAAGCTGATCTCTGTAATCCAGGACTCGCGGCCTAATACCAGCTGAGTGGAAATGATATACCGGATCTGAACGATCCCCCCTGAGTTGGTCACCTCCCTTCGGCCCACCAGCGAAGCAGTACAGCGGATACCGCTTCCATCAAGGCCCCGATGTGGAAAAACGGTAAAGGCAACCCGGGGGCCGCCGGGGGAGTCATACACAAGAATATCCGAGGCATGGAGTGCAGCAGACCGGGCGCCGGTATCCAGTTTGGCGACTATCCGGCGAAGACCAAGTTCCGGCAGGGAGACATACTCTTTCCATCCTGCGAGCCAGGGCGTACTCATGTACTGCCTTCAGGATAAGCAGAGTCTCCAAGCGGTAAGGTTATAGTAAAAAGCGAACCCTCCCCGGGTGTACTGTCAACGGAAACCGTACCCCCATGAACAAGTGCAATATGCTTGACAATCGCAAGGCCTAAACCGGTACCGCCGGTCTCCCGGCTGCGGGCCTTATCAACCCGATAGAAGCGTTCAAATACCCGCGGCAGATCCTCTGCAGGGATGCCGACGCCCCGGTCCTTTACGAACAACTCAATCACGGCCTCATTGACCCGAACGCCGGCGGAGATTTCGCCTCCGGGTTCGCTGTATTTGACGGCGTTATCCAACAGGTTAAAAACAGCCTGTTCCAACAGGCCCTGATTTCCCCGGACCCTGCATCCCGCACCGGGTTCTTGCTCCAGGCGTATCTTTCTGCTCCGGGCACTTTCACGCACGCGCTCAAAAGCGTTTCGCAGTACAAGCTCAATTTCCACCGGAGAATCCTCAAGCAGCAGGGATTGTTCATCCAGTCTGGAAAGCTGCAGCAGATCCTCAATTATCGCGTGCATGTTATCTGCCTGTTTGGCGATGATACCCAGAAAGCGGGATAAAACCTCCCTGTCCTCGGCAGCACCGTCGATTAAGGTCTCAACAAAGCCCTTAATCGAGGTTATTGGAGTCTTGAGTTCGTGGGAGACATTGGAAACAAAGTCCTTCCGCACCTGCTCACTGCGCTTAATACCGGTTATATCCGTAAACACCAGTACCGCCCGAGGCTGTCCGCTTTCCCCATTGGGGATCAATGCTCCATGAACCTGCAGATAGAGGCTTCGTTCTCCTCCGGCACTGAAGGTCAGGGGGAATTCAGCACTCATTGGACCGGAACCGGAAAAAAGCTCTTCGGCAACCTTTTGCAAATGCAAATTCCGCACAGCATGCAAAAGAGGCTTAGACAGCATTTCATTTCTTGTCCGCAGGAAGATCCTTTCTGCTGCGGGATTGGAATCCACTATCTGCAGGCTCTTATCCAGAACAATAACAGCTTCACTCATTCCGGAAAGGACCGACTGATATTCGTCCCGCTGGCGCTGCACAGTTTCCATACGCTTGGCAAGACTCCTGGCCATGGCGTTAAGTGTATGGCCAAGGACTCGAAACTCCTCCGGGTATCCGACATCTGAACGGGCATCCAGATCTCCTGTCTCCAGGCGGGAGGCGACATCCACAAGTCTCCTCAGAGGACGGCGGATCCATTGCCCTGTCCTTACGGCAGCAAAAAGGGCAAGTATCAGAAAGAAGAGACTGATCAGCAAAACCGTACGGTTGGTGCGGGATATTACCTCATCAACAGCCTCAACAGAACGGGAAACGCGTAGTACATGCGTCCCGGTGTCGGTTTTAACAGAAATGGCTAGATACATCATTCTGTATCCAACCGACGCAGAATGCCGTATAGCGGTCCCGCTGCCCCTTTTCATAGAATACCTGACCTCCGGCCTGTCACCGTGATTATTCATGGATTCAATCTCTGCGTGCGAGTCTCCGAGAACCTTTCCATCCGCCGCGATCACGGTAATACGCGTGTCACCGCTTTTCCCCGCTGCTTTGCAAAAGGCATCATAATCAAGCCTGTCCCGCTCTTCGGCCATAAAAAGAAGCCCTTTCAGCATAAGCGCAGTATCTTTCAGTTCAGATTCTACCTGTTGAAATATTGCTGCAGAGAAAAAGCGAACAATTCCAAAAACAAATACCGCGACTATCAGGGTAAGAATCAGCAGATAAAAAAGAAAACCCCGGATTAGATTACTGTGCCTTAGAATCATGCTACTCACTCTTGCCCTTCGATATAGCCCGATACTACGGTTTTTATAAGGGAATTCCAAGATACCTGTCTGATCCAGCATGCTGGATGCCGGTTGCACCGATGCTATATTGTTTATTCCCCGGAGATTGTGTAAATTCCCTGCATATTCATTACAAACCTTAAAGGAGGTCCTATATCAAAAAGCTTAGATTTATCCTGCTGGCAGCTATTGTGCTGTTCTTGAGCGGGTGTTTCACCAACAACTGGCTGGTCACTGTCAATCGAAATGGTTCAGGGACTATTACAGTGGATTTCGCTATGGACAAATCGATGGTAGAAATGATGCAGAGTTTTTCCAGTGAGAATGATGATCCGCCGCCGTCCAGCAGCGAAGACCTGATTGATCAAGAGGAAATGCAGGAACTTGCATCGGCCATGGGCAAAGGGGTACGCTTTGTCTCGGCCAAACCTGCGCCTGAAAGCTCCGGCAGCATGGGCTATACGGCACTCTTCGAATTCGACGATATCTCCACAGTACGGATCAATCCAATGCTGGGGGCACCATCCGACGAGGAGGAATCCACCGATGCCGACGATGTTACCTTCGGGTTTACCCGGGGAGCCCGTCCCAGGTTGACCATAAGCGTTCAGCAGTCAAAGGGAGCAGAGGACCAGGAAGCCGAAGAGCAGAGTCCCGAAGAAACAGCAATGATGGCATCAATGATGAAACCCTTCCTTGGCGGCATGGCATTTTCCGTAGCGGTAAAAGTAGACGGTGGTATTCGCTCCACCGATGCCAGCTATGTCGACGGCGATACTGTTACGATCATGGACTTCAGTATGGGCAAAATACTGGACAATGAGGAACTCTTTTCAAAGGTTGTGGCGAGTAACTCCATCAGTGACAAGGCGATCCAGCGAGATCTTGCTGCCGCAGGGATCCGTATCGAACCTAAAGAGACGGTTATCGTAGATTTCCGCTAAAAGGTAATTTACTGTTCATAACCGTGGGGATGAATGGCGATTAACTGCTGTTCCGCAAAGAAATTAATCGCTGTACTGTGCTTTGCTCGGGAAATCTTCCCTTTTATCGGAATAATCCGACGATCAGGCGTTTTTTATCCCCACGGTTCGGGACACCAAAAAAAGGTAAAACCTTACATTTCAACAGAAGGTGTCCGGGAAAATACAGCCCCGGGCGCCTTGCTGATTTTTCCGCTCATAAAACGGATTGCAGGGAATAATTAATCAATTAATACCCTCACAGCCTCCGGATGATCTTTGAACCCCGGCATAAGGGCATACTCAAAAATAAAGCCTCTTAAGTCCCGGATCAGAGCTCATGATCCGTGCTGTTTCAGAGCTCCCGCTGCCGACCAGGCACGCCTGGCGTCTTCGGGCATGGGAGCCGGCCTGCCTTCGCCGTTAACCGTAGCAAAGTCAACAAAGGCCTCCACAATGCTCTCTTCTCCCCGTACAATCGTCTGCCGGACCGAGCCTTTTACCCGTCCCATACTCGTCAGCTCGGAAACAATGATCAGTTCGTCTTCCAGAAAAGCAGGTTTCAGATACCGGATATCCACCCGGGCAACATATAGACCAAAACCTTCCTTGCGAAACTGATCGTAGGGGAAGCCCGTATCGTTAAGAAACTGGTGCCGGGCATACTCAAGATAATTGAGGTATACAGCGTTATTTACGTGTCCATAAGTGTCGAGTTCATAGGACCGCACAAGCAGGGTACATCGATGTTCCATATCCGAATCCTATCAGGATGTGTGCAGCAGCTCAAGATATGTCAGGAAACAGGGGAGGAGGGTCCCCCTGACCGGAACTGAAAATCTCGTGCGGTATAGCGAAAAGTCTGTGGAGCTCGTTTCTCAGCTCAGTTTTTGCTTCTCCCGTGAAGGGAACTGAATCTTCCATGCGGCGTATAACGGCATGGTTTTCACGGTTAATGGTTTTTATATTCTCTTCAAAAATCTCGGAAAAGAGGAGATCAAAGAAGCGGTGATAACTTACCACCGGATGAGGCATGAATCCCCGATGGAGCTTATGGGGAGATCCGGCGCCCGGATCAAAATACCGCATTCTCCGCTCAATCATCCAGCGCATGGGAGCATAATAACAGGTATTAAAATGCAGGTTTTTGATTCCCGGATCACCGCCCCAGTAGCGCCCGAATAGCCAGTCCCCCTTGTATACGCAGAAGGAGATCCCCAGAGCATCCTCGGGGCCGGCATCAGAGGGGACGGCTGCAAAGAGGACCACCCTGTGAGAAACATATTCAGGAAGGAGCAGAAAAAATTCGCGATTCAGAAAACGCGCGGCCCAGGGCCCAAAACGGGCGTTTGTCTGCAGATAAAAACGGTACATTTTGTCCATTACCCCTTCGGTGAGCTCATCACCAGTGAGGGGTATGATCCTGATTCCCTGGTCGGATAGACTGTCCCATTCCCGCCGGATATTACGCCGATAATTTTTGGATAACTCAGCCAGAAAATCGTCGAAGCTTTCATAGCCGCGGTTTACCCAGAGGTAACTCTGGTTCACCCAGGGTTGAAAACCTTCCAGTCGGCAGCCGAAATCGGGATCACAGAAGAGAAAACTGATACCCGCTATATTATTATCCATACCCAGGTCCGTAAGAGCTGAGATCCCCGCTGAGACAAAACTTTCCATATCCGAGGGGTCCTCACAAAAAAGGCGGTAAAAACCGGATGGCGTTGCCGGTACCGTTCCTACAAGTTTGGGATAATAGGAAATATTCAGCTGCCGCGCCAGATCGGCCCATCCGTAATCAAAGACAAACTCGCCATCGCTGTGGGCTTTTAGATAGAGAGGCAGGATTCCCTTCAGCTTTTCTGCCTGGCTAATGGTCAGATGAAGCGGCTGCCAGCCGTTGGCCGCCTCGATCGATCCGGATTGCTCGAGCAGAGCCAGCCATTCCCACTCGTAGAAAGGGGTCCGAGAGCCGGATGCCAGGCTGTTCCAGTCATTCCGTCCGACTTCCGTGATTCCCGATTGTATTCTCAGACTCATTGATGATTCCATGGGATTAAAGGTACAAAAGATCGGAGGATAATTACAAACTGTTTATGGGCACCTCCTATGTTTTACGTCAAGACCCCAATCCAATAATTTGTAATTTATGATATTTCAGCTTCGCAAGCCTCTCTTTAAGCTGGCTATACCGATAATATGTCTTCTTTGTCACCAAGGTGTACAGAAGCTTTACTAATCTCCGAGCAATGGCAATAATCGCTACTGCTTTAGGTTTTCGAGTGATTAAAGTTTTGTAAGCCTCTTTCAAGTGCCCCCCACTTTTCGAACGCACCAGTGACCATGCTGCCTGTACGATCACTCTGCGCAAATATGCACATCCTCGCTTTGATATTGGCCCCATTCGATGAGTTTCCCCAGAGCTATCGACCCGAGGTGTGAGGCCTGCGTAGTTTGCCACCTGATCTGCATTCGCAAATCGACTTCCATCCCCTACGTAGGCAATAAAAGCCAACGCGGTAGCAGGACCGACTCCTGGGACAGACATGAGAA
Source organism: Marispirochaeta sp. (assembly GCF_963668165.1). NCBI lineage: Bacteria > Pseudomonadati > Spirochaetota > Spirochaetia > Spirochaetales > Spirochaetaceae > Marispirochaeta > Marispirochaeta sp. The sequence goes on from NZ_OY764212.1 coordinate 950,309, forward strand.
TCCCAGTGTTCTTCTCGGATTCCAGGAACTGCTTTGTTTCCTGTTCTAAATCTTCAATAATCGCTTCACAGTAGGCAACCATTTCTATCAGTCGCCTCGCTTCTCGAACATGCCGTCCGGTAAGAAGGGTCAATACGTTCTTCTCTCTGTTCGATGCCGTTTTTAGATCCGCTTTCGTTATCGTTGTAATACCCGAATCGAGAAACACACTATGGAGCCGGTTTATGTACCTTGTTCGGTCTGCTTTGTAAGTTGCCAGTTCGGCTACAACTGACCTCTCCTCTTCCTCTTTCTTCGTTGGCAACGGTACGGTTGGCAATTCTTCTACCGGGTTCCGCTGTAACAGGCGGGCAATTTGTACTGCATCTTCCCTATCCGTTTTTTTCAGCGATTGGTAAATCATTGCAAGCTTCCCAGGGTTCAGAACAACAACATGGCACCCAACCCGGTCAGTCAGATATCGAGCAATATTGAACGCATTGTTCCCCGCTTCCAGTCCTACCAAATCATCATTACCCAATCTCTTGGCAAGTCGCTCTAAGCCAATCCCATCGGCTTTTCCATTGAACTGTTGATTCTTGGCTTTCTCATCGAGAATCGCACACTGGTAAGTCCGTTTACCAAGGTCGATGCCTACATACCGAATCTTCTCTTCCATTTTTCCCTCCTTTCGGTTATAAGAAGGACTGGGAGTCTTTGGTCAGACGCGAGTTACACCGTACTCCTATTCGCGGTTGCGCCGGTCACTCGGCGCACCGCTCTATGGTGTTCGGTGGCAGGTTTCAGTTAATCTCTAAAGCGAGGTCTTATGCCTCCCGGTGCCCTCAACCTACCGCCGGCTCCCCAATCCCGTCAGATAGAGGATAACTCTCTGCGCCCAACCACGTAAATCATACAATCTCTAAAAAAGGGGGTCCCGTTGAAGGACCCCCGCGGCAATCTCTAACTACCAACCTACTTTTTCTTTTTCCGCTTTCTACCCCGTTTCTGGCGCTCAACGGTGGGAATAACAGTTTTCGGTTCATCAGCTTTCTGCTCCGCTGGCCCTTCCTTGGCAAGGGTCTCTTTCCTGGCACTGCCATATTTTGCCTCGTCCCTGCTCTGCCGGCGTTTGGAAGCCACAGAAGACCAGGTGAGGAGTACCGGAGAAGCGATAAAAATCGACGAATAGGTACCAACCAGGATACCAATAATCAGATTCAGCGCGAAGAGCTTGATTGAACCTGAAGCAAAGATGTAGATCGACAGGACAGCCAGCAGAGTAGTAATCGATGTAATCAGCGTCCTGCTCAGAGACTGACTTATACTGGTGTTAATAACTTCTGCAAGGCGGGAATCCTTCATAAGCTCCCGGTTCTCACGAATACGGTCAAAGATAACAATTGTATCATTTAGAGAGTATCCGATTATGGTCAGAACCGCTGCTATAGTCGCAGTTGAAACCTCCAACTGGAAGGAGCCGATAATCCCCATCATAAAGACCACATCGTGTATCAGAGCAAGAATGGCTGATACCGCGTAGGCCAGCTGGAATCTGAACCAGATATACACAAGGATCAGGATCAGAGCTATCAATGTTAGGGTAAAGGACTGTCTGCCCAAATCCTGCGAAAACCGGGGCCCCACATAATCGGTCTGCTTGACAATAACCTGTTCGGCACCGTATGCATCGGACAGACGGTCCCGGATACTGTCAGCCATAGTCTCGCTGAAATTATCGGCATCACCCGGATCCTTTACCCGGATCAGATATTCCTGATTTTCAGGGTCTCCCACAATCTGAATCATAGTAGAGCCAAGATCAGCCACAAGAGACCGGATCTCTTCAATACTCGATTCATCCCCGGCGGGTACCATGTTTACAACGACGCTTTCCTGGGAAAGATCAATGGTATAGTTCAGGCTCAACAGGTCGCTGGAGGGAATCTGACCGGAGACCATCAGCTCCACCTGAACCCCTTCAACGCTGTTTACAGCTGCCGCCACGGCCCGCAAAACGGGATAATCACCGTAGGGTATCTCGGTGCGCTCAAGACCGTCAGCGTCTCGTACTTCCAGCACAAGTCCGGAGGAGGTAACGTTAAAAAGAACTGAATCTTCTCCGCTGTAGCTGACCCGCATTGCTACCGGTGCAATCTGCACACGCTGGTTCAATCCGGCATTGAAATCGATACCCAGGTCGAATCCGCCCTGGATAACGGTTCCTGCAATACCGCCGATGATAATCAGCAGAGAGAGGATCATTAGATATCGGAATTTTGTGAACTGTATTACGCGCTTCATTATTTCCTCCACCCGATGCTCAGCTTTCTAATACCCAGGGTCTCGAGTCCAAAATCAAAGACAAGACGTGATACAAAGAGAGCAGTAAACATGGACGAGACGATACCCACAGCAAGGGTGTAGGCAAAACCCTGAATCGGCCCGGATCCCAGCTGCGACAGAAAGATAGCCGCGATAAAGGTAGTAATATTGGCGTCCATTACCGTCCAGAAGGCTTTTCTGAAACCGGCTTTAACAGCAGCGTCAGCGCTTTTACCGATCCGATATTCCTCTTTAATTCTTTCGAATATGATTACGTTCGCGTCTACTGCCATACCGACGGTGAGTATCAGACCCGCGATACTGGTCAGGGTCAGGGTCAGATTGAAAGCCGAAAGAATAGCGACAATAAAGACCAGATTCAGAATCAGAGCAAGATCCGATACGAGACCCGCACCTTTATAGTAGATAAGCATAAAGACAATAACCGCGATAAAACCGATGGTAATCGCCATCAGGCCCTCCGCAATCGAGTCCTCCCCAAGGGCGGCTCCGATTGCCTGCTGGTTGTCCACAACCAGATCCACCGGCATAGCGGCGGTTCGCAGTACCAGGGCAAGATCGTTAGCCTCCTGCCGGTCGAAACCGGTCATCTGGACGCTTTCGCGGATTGGTTCGGAAATACGGGCCATTGCCTTGACCTTTTCATCCAGAACTATCGCCAGGGTCTCTCCTTCGTTCTCCGAGGTAAGTTTAAAGAAGATGTCCCCACCCTCGCGGTCGAGGCGAAAGTTGATTACCGGTTTACCGGTTATGGGATGAGAACCAACAGTCGCTTCCTGGATACGTCCGCCGTCGAGTCCGGCATCCTGCCGGATTACGACATACCGCTGCAGCTGATCTATACCGTAGCTGTCTTTAATATAATAACCGCGGACAACAAACCCTGCGGGAACCATATCGCTTCCCCGGATCTTACCGTCACTGGTTACCATGGCCTGGGGATTTTCATTCAGAAAGTTCTGCACTTCCTGACTGATCTCCTGATCAACAATATGGAAGTTCAGACTTCCCTTACCCATAAGAAAAGACCGCACTCTGTCAGGATCAGCGGCGCCGGGAATTTCGATAATAATCTGGGAATCCCCCTGCTTACGGATTGACGGTTCGGTAACGCCGAACTTGTCGATACGGTTGGTGAGGATTTCCATGGCTCGGTCAACGGCCTCGTTCATGTCCGTGGTGGTGGGTTCCCGTTCCAGGCGTTCAGAAAGACTCTCCTGGTCTGCAGTAAGCAGGACCCGCATCCCCCCGGACAGATCAAGTCCGAGCTGCATTATGGAGTTACCCTGCTCCTTTACCGCCAAAAGATCGCTGCGGTAATGATCCTCAACAGCGGCAAAAAACTCGCCTTCCCCGGTAAACCCGGCAAAAACCGCTTCGACGGTCCACACCTTGGGCAGTTCTTTTTTAGCAAGTTTGTAGTTCTCCTTTGCCTTGGAGATCAAAAAGTCGTACTCCGCGGGAATCTCTTTGCCGGGGCTCTCGGCAATCATTGCTTTAAGCTTACCCGCTACCTCCGCGGCCTTGGTTTTGGCGTACATCTGGATCTGCTCGCGGGAACCGGAGGCGAGGTCGATCTTCTGATCGGGGATCAGGAAGTACCACTCGAATGTGGGGTACAGAAATGCTCCCGATATCGCCAGCACCAGGAGCACGATGAAGAATCGGAATCGTTTACTCATGTTCTACTCCGGATGGAATAATTTATTTGCTTTGGAAAAGAAAAATCAAAAAAGCGGGAATCCGCGTACGGACTGCTTCCCTAGTCCTCGACCTTTTCCTCCCTGGGGGCCAACACGGAAGCTATCGCGTTCTTGGAAAACTCAAGCTTGGTCGCGTCATCTACCTTAACAATTACAGTGTCCTCTTTAACAGACTGAACAACCCCGCGAATGCCCCCGATACTGGCAACACGATCCCCCTTCTTCAGGGCATCGAGCATCTTTTTCGCCTCTTTCTGACGTTTATTCTGGGGCCGGATAATAAGAAAATAAAAAATCAGGATGACGAGGCCGAACGTCACAAAGGTCGTCATCAACTGACCGGAACCGCCCGCCTGGGCGATAGGTAAAAATGCAGAAAGCGTAGTCATTATAGTCACTTACCTCTATCCATGGGATTGCAAAAACGTAACACATATAGGTAAAAGCGGTCAAGCTTAAAGATTCGGATGCCCGGAAAGCAGAAATCTGCATCTCCGTACAGCTGTCCCGGGAATTCAGGACAGTACTTTTACCTTTTCCAGGTTTTCCGGAGCCGGTTCCAGACCAAAAACCCGTAAAAGCTGCTCGTAGGTCTCATAGTGTGTTCCAGCAGCCTCATTATATGCCCTGACCACTGCGGACAATGCTTCACTGTCCCTGGAAAAAAGAGCCGCCGCCAGGGCCGGTCTGAACAGACCTTCGGTTATCAGCTCCTGGACGCTCAGTTTTCCGTACTTCTTCATAGCCGCGCCATCAACAATAGCGGTATTACCGGAAAAACCGATGGTAAACATGTACTCCTGTTGTTTCATTGTACCGCCTCCGCTGCCGTCAGTGTATACAAAGAGGCGGTCCCCGCCAAGAGGACCGCCCACAATATCTGTTTACATGTGCCGGGAGGCTTACATCATGCCGCCCATGCCACCCATTCCGCCCATACCTCCCATGCCGGGAGCACCGCCGGGAGCTGCGGCTTCGGGCTCGGGGATGTCGGTAACGGTTGCTTCGGTAGTCAGAAGCAGGGCCGCGATGGATGCCGCGTTCTGCAGCGCTGAACGGGTAACCTTGGCAGGATCAATAATTCCCGCCTTGATCATATCAATCCACTCCATTCTGGCGGCGTCAAAGCCGATTCCCTTCTTTTCGTGCTTCGCTTTCTCGGCGACGATTGAGCCGTCAAGGCCGCAGTTCGCCGCGATCTGGCGGATTGGTTCTTCCAGGGCCCGGGTAACGATCCTGAACCCAACCTTTTCCTCTTCGGGATAAGCTGAAAGATCGGCCTTTTCCAGTACGGCAACAGCCTGAATAAGGGTAAGTCCGCCGCCGGGAATTACCCCCTCTTCGATGGCTGCCCTGGTTGCAGAAAGGGCGTCCTCGACCCGGTGCTTCTTCTCTTTCAGTTCAACCTCGGTGGCTGCTCCTACATTAATAACCGCCACGCCGCCGGCCAGCTTGGCAAGCCGTTCCTGCAGCTTCTCGCGGTCGTAGTCGGAGCTTGTGTCATCGATCTGGGCTTTGATCTGGCCGATGCGGTCCTTGATGTCCGCGGCCTTGCCTTCACCATTAATAATGGTGGTGTTCTCTTTCTCGACCTTGATGCTCTTGGCCCGGCCAAGCTGCTCCAGCTCAACGCTCTCAAGCTTGAGACCAAGCTCTTCGGAGATGACCTGTCCGCCGGTAAGAATGGCGATGTCCTCGAGCATGGCCTTGCGGCGGTCTCCGAAGCCCGGAGCCTTGACGGCAACCGCGTTGAGGGTTCCCCGGATGGTATTCACAACCAGGGTCGCCAGGGCTTCGCCTTCAACGTCCTCGGCAATAATCAGAATCGGCTTGCTGGCCTGGGCAACCTTTTCCAGGACCGGAAGCAGATCCTTCATGCTTGAGATCTTCTTGTCGTAAATCAGGATATAGGGATCGTCGAGAATCGCGGTCATGTTATCGCGGTTGGTAGCAAAATAGGGAGAAAGATACCCGCGGTCGAACTGCATACCTTCAACAAAATCGGTACTGGATTCGATGGTTTTGGATTCCTCCACGGTAATAACACCGTCCTTGCCGACCTTCTCCATGGCGTTGGCGATTTCATCGCCGATTTCCCGGTCATCGTTGGCGGAAATAGCCGCGACCTGGGAGATCTCTTCCTTGTCCTTGATATCCTTCGCTGCTTTGCGGATCTCTTCGACAGCGATCTCAACAGCCTTGTCGATACCGCGCTTGATGCCCATAGGATTGATCCCGGCAGCAACGCTCTTTAATCCCTCTTTACAGATGGAATAGGCAAGCACAGTGGCTGTGGTGGTACCGTCTCCGGCGACATCGTTGGTTTTGGTGGCAACTTCTTTTAGCAACTGGGCACCCATGTTTTCAAAGGGGTCCTCCAGTTCGATCTCTTTTGCAACGGATACACCGTCTTTCGTTACCGTAGGAGCACCGAATTTCTTATCAAGAAGAACATTTCGTCCCTTCGGGCCCAGGGTAACCTTAACAGCGGCGGCAAGCTTCTCGACGCCCTTCAGAAGGCTCCTGCGCGCCTCTTCGTTGAACTGCAATTGTTTAGCCATTTTTAATACACCTCTCCTAACAGTGGTAATTTTAATAGTGCATTGGAATTGATATAGAAGATACAAATTCTTATTGCTTTCATCAACCAATAGGTGGAGGTTTTGTACCATTTTTTCACCATCCCTTGACTTATTTCGCCCTTTAAGGCCACATAAAGGGGTGAAAAAGCGGTTTCCTTTTACCTGCGGGATTTGTATCCGTCCATTTTACGCATACCGGGACAGTGACCGGGAGATACTGGACTATCTGCAGAAAAGACTCTCAGAGGAGGAATTTGCCTTTTTCTGGAATCTCCCGCGGAATGTTCATGTCCCCGGATCGGAAGAGAGAAACCAGCTGCCTCAGGGAAAACACGCTTTGCCTCATGCCCTGCTGCGAACCGACGAGATTGAGGAGGAACTTCTGCTCCATCGGGGAAACCGGAAAACCGGATCGCAGGAATACCTGTTTCCGGCTTTCCCTGCGCCCTTCCGCAAGGCCTTGCGAAAGATCTATGCGGAAAGGGGTCGGCTTTTCTTCGAAAAAGAGGACAGGCTTGTCTGTATCGATAATGGAGACAAGAGCTGTTTTCCCATGATGCGAATAAACGGCTGCGAAAGCCGGCGTCACATTTACCGGCAGATGCGACAGCTTCGGCGCAGAGTACAAGTCGACCGCTCTGCCGCAGTTATTATACTCAATCCTGCCACAATAGAGACAGCCCGGAACGCAGCCTCTCTTCTGATCAGTCTGGGCACCAAATTCCGTTTTGATACCATCGAGCTGGACGAACTCCTGCAACTGCCGGGCTGCAGTACCGCTCCGGGAAGTACGGAAGAGCTCCCCCCGTTCCCCCTCCACCCGGCGCAGCCTCTTTTGACAGATCCCAGAAGCCGCTTCCTGCGGGAAATTCCCTGGGACCATCCAAAAGAGTCCCGGCTGCTCAGGCTGACCAGGGTACTTCGGCCCGACGGCAACGGAGAAGAAGAAAAAGAGTGCGGGACCTTCCCTGTTCCTGAAAGGAGTCTTATTGCCCATATGCCGGGAGATGTAGAGATGTGTGAACAGGATGTTTCCGCCTGGTTCTCCCGGGGAGAGTTTGCAGGACTCTCCCTGGCAGGAAGAGCTGATTTTCTGTTCTCCCCCTCCTCAGCCTGGATAGAAACTTCAGAGACCCGGATTTCCTCCAGGCGGATCGGATCATTCTCATTTCAGAACGGTTCCATCCGGGGCTTACGGGACAGCTGCACCTTTGATTCTGAAGAGTTTTCCGGATCCGGACGCCTGGTGCGGGACTACTTTTTTGTGGCCGGGGACAACAGGCTCTGCATCTCCTGTTTTATTACCTTTCCGGATTGCAGGCCGGGAGTGGAGATAAAATCCTACGGATTATGTGAAATCCCTCTGCACATGGCTGACGGACTGCCTCAGGTCGATGTCCATTATCCGGAGGAAGAAGCATCCCCCATTCGAATTGAACACATGGAGACAGCCCTGCTGCACGGAACAGGTTTCTCATTTTCAAGCAGAACTGCGTGCTTAAGCCTGGTTTTCGCGGACTATCAGACACGGGTCAAAGAACTGCCCCTGGCTCTCAGGGACGGAGTACTTCGTCTGAATCCGGGAGGAAGCTACCGGAGTTTTGCAGGAGAAAGGGTACACGGACTCCAGGAACGCTTCAGCATGGTACTCAGCCTTGATCCGCTATCTTCCTCTGCCGGTCCGCAGCGGCCGCTGGCACCGCTGCTCCCTTTTCTGGAGAGCCACCAGATCTGCTTCACACCACAGAAGAGTCGGGAAAAGTCAGTCAGATTCTGATTCCGCGGCTTGTGAATCATCAAAAGCAAGCTCACCGCTTACCAGAGGGAAGCGTCGCCCTTCCCGGTCTTCAAGCATGAGGCCTCCGTCGACAGCAAGGCCCAGAACGCGGACGCGGAAGGAATCCCGCGTTTCCGCTGCTCCGGGATAAACGGTAACCATGGAACCGGCTCCGTAAAGCCGGCGGTTTATCTGCTTCTGCCAGCCCTGTACTGCCAGGGCAGTTTTCAGCTCCGAGAGCAGAGGAGAAAGAACAGTAAGTGGAGACTCCTCCCTTCCGGTGGCACGTAAGATAGATGCGGCTGGACGCCGTAAGTCTGGTGTAATTTCAGGGGTGATCAGATTCAGCCCTATGCCGATAAAAAACCAGTCTCCACGGCCCTGGCACAGGATTCCCGCGATCTTTCCATCATTCAGCAGCAGATCATTGGGCCACTTGATCCGCGGTTCAAGCCCCCAGCGCTTCTCCAGCAGCAGGGAGAGTCCCAGACCGCAGCGCAGTGAAAGGGCTGCCGGACCAAAAGGAATGTCCCCCGCCTTAAGAGCCAGGGTAAAGAGCAGGTTCCTGCCCCGGGGAGAATCCCAGCGCCGTGCTGCAATCCGGCCGCGACCGGCGGTCTGAAAATCCGCAGCAATCACGAAACCCGAATTCCCGCCCTCTGCGGCAAGCGCTGCCGCATCCTCCATGGTAGAACCGGTCTCGTGCAGATGATAGACGGGGGCGGAAAAAAAGGGATTTGGAATGCTCAGCTCAGTCAATAATGCCTCCCCCTAAAACCAGGCCGTCCCGGTAGAAAACCGCCGACTGGCCGGGGGTGACGGCTTCCTGCCGGGAGAGGGTAACCCGGGCTCTTGAATCTTCTCCGGTACGGACCCGGCAGGGTCTCCCCGGGGAATTATAGCGGATTTTTACCTCTCCTTCAAAATCCGCCGGGACTTTGCGGAAAAACCAGTTGCATCCGCTTATGCCGAACTCCCGGGTTCCCAGCTCCTCGCGGCGGCCCACAATGACCCGATTTTCCACAGGATCTACAGCCACGACAAACCAGGGGCCGTTTCCCAGCCCCAGCCCCTGACGCTGGCCGATTGTATAGTTGATGTATCCCTTGTGGTTCCCCAGAAGATTCCCTGAGGTATCCACAATCTCTCCCGGGAGATTTCCCCTCCGGCTGCCGGTAAACCCGGCAATAAAATCCCCGTAGTGTCCGTGGACAAAACAGGCATCCTGACTCTCCCTCGCGGCTGCAGAGGGCAGTCCATGCTCCTTTGCCAGGGCTACAACCTCGGTCTTTTTCATCTTCCCCAGGGGAAACACAAAGTTCGGCAGAAGTTCTTTGGGAATCTGATAGAGCATATAGCTCTGGTCCTTGCGCGTATCCAGACCGCGACGGAGAAAGAGGCCTTCGTCGGTATCTTCCACCCGCACATAGTGACCTGTTGCCATCTTCAGGCTTTCTCCCGGCGCGAGAAAGCCGGAACCCAGCAGTCGTGTTTCAAGGCGGCGGTAAAAGGCGGAAAAGCGCAGCCGCTGGTTGCAGCGCACGCAGGGGTTCGGTGTTTTACCTTCCAGGTAGGAAGCAACAAAATCGCCCACCACCGCTTCGGTAAACTCCTCCTGGAGGTCCTCAATGATATAGCTGATCCCAAGATGGGCACAGGCTTCCCTGGCCCGGGCCAGCAGCTCCGCGGAACAGCAATCGCCGTCGGGCCAGATATAGTGGCTGACCCCCACCAGCCGGGAGTTATGCTTCTGCAGCAGAAACGCGGCAACCGAGGAGTCCACTCCGCCGGACATTCCTACAGCTACCGGTGTGTCGGAATCAATTGTAAAAGCTGACATGATTACTCATACTACACAGATTTGAAGAAAAAGAAAATAGGGGAATCAGGTCCCGGTCAATTTTATTACTCCCTGTTCACGGTCCAGGTAAAAGGTTCCCCGGGGAATCGTAGTGTTCACTCGAAAGATAACCTGGCAGATCTCAATGGTAACCCCGGGATAAATTGAGTCCCTGACCATGATCCGGGCCTCGGGACGGAGATTAACCTCCCGCAGGACTGCGGAAGCCGATTCCTTCAACTCTTCCAGTTCCTGACGCATCCGCAACAGATACTCATCGCTTCGTTCAGGTTTGTTTTCACCTAACTGCCGGGCAAGCATCTCTTCCCGCTCTTTCAGCTCGGCATAAAGCTTCAGTTTACGGAAGTCGGAACCGCAGCGTATTATGGTGGTCCGACCCGCAGGATGACCAAGCTGCTGGGCCTCCAGTCCCTCTACCGCCTGAATGGTAGAGTTGAATATACGCCCTTTTTCGCCGCAGCGTACAAAGCCAAGAGTAGAAATACTGCTTTGCAGGATTACCCCATTTACAGAGACCGATCCCCGGCATTCCAGATCGAGGTTTTCGATAAAACGGGCCTTGACCGCTCCGCCGACTTTCAGGGTTCCTGGTTCCCTGCCGAGAATACCCCCTTCTACCGTAAGATCTCCCTTTACCTTAACCTCCGTTACATCAAGAGGCACGGCCGCGTGAAGATCTCCTGCGCAGCTGAAGGTGAATCCGTCGCAAATCTCTCCCCGGAGGACCACATCCCCGGGGTAGCGGATATTTCCGCTGTGAAAGTCTACTCCCCCGAGTTCAAGAACTTTGGTTATGGAAAAACGCAGTCTCTGCAGGGAAAAACGCCCAGCTATGGAGGCCCGGATATAATCGCCGTCACGATAGGTGTTGTCCCCGGGTTCAAAGGGAATGCGCTTTTTCAGTCCCGGTTCCAGTTCACGTCCGGTAACAGTACGTCCAGGGGTCCCGGGACTGGGAGGCTGATACCGCCCCAGAGCTTCGTCTTTATGTACAATAATAAAAGGCCGCGCCTCCCGAAAGTCCACCCGACCGCCCTGTTCCTTACCATAGAGCCGCAGGTTGAACAGCTTTTGGGAGAGCTTCAGATACGCCGGGTCCGCGTCCTCCGCGGGGGTTCCCCCTGCCAGAAGAACAGAAACAGGGTCCTTTGCAGTATCAAGTTCGGACAGGGCTTTTTTAATTCCTTCATCCACAATACCTGATACAATGCCGGCATTATCAAGCTCGGCCTTAATATCCTGCATCCCCAGTGACCGTCCTTCGGCAACAGCAGGATGGAGAATCCCCGAAGCTTTCATCTCATCATCAGAAACGGTAATAACCAGGCGGGCGTCGCGGTTACGTATACCCATACTATTTATATCGGCGAAAGCCTGTAAAACTGACAGTTTTACAGAAATTTACCCTTCACTGCTTGCACGAATTCGATTTTTATGCAATTTTATACACCTATACGGAATAAATATACAAACGAGAGTGGGATGAAACTGCGGGACGACAGGCTTCGCTTAATTATGCGAATCATCAAGGAAAATCGCATCTCCAGCCAGGAGGCGCTTCTGGGAGAGCTGGTGAAACAGGGAATCAGCGTTACTCAGGCTACCCTTTCGCGGGACCTCAAACTGCTGAAAGTGGGAAAGGTTTCCGACGGCTGGAACGGTTACTATTACACCCTTCCGGAATCCGATGTGCCGCCGGATATTCAGCGTACCTTTATTCAGGATCTGCAGCGGGGTTTTCTTTCCCTGGATTTTTCCGGACAGATCGGCGTCATAAAAACTCTCCAGGGTCACGCTGACAGTGTGGCCTTTGCCATCGACCGGTTTAATCTGGACTGTATCCTTGGAACCATTGCCGGAGACGACACCATCTTTCTGGTATTAAAGGAAGAGAACGGACCGGAAGACCTTATACGCTATCTTGGCAGTTTTATGCCGGACCTCGAGCTGTAAAGGAAGCACAGAACATGAAAGCAGCAATTCTCGGTTCAACCGGATATACCGGAATGTTACTCGCCAGACTTCTTGCGGAGCACCCCGCTGTAGAGAAACTACTGCCGGTCTCTTCCTCCAGGGCCGGGACCGCAATACAGGCGGTGGATAACGGATTCACGGCAACCGCAAAGCTGGGCCGTCCTGAATACCTCAGCATCGAAGAGATGAGCGTGGAGAAGCCGGACATTGTTTTTGCCGGGCTGCCCCACCTGGCCTCCGCGAAGGTATGCGCACCTTTTATCGGAAAAAGCATCGTCATCGACCTGTCGGCGGATTTTCGTCTCACCGACAAGGAACTGTTTGCCGCCGCCTACGGTTCTCCCGCCCCCGAGGCGGCCTTTCCGCCGGTCTACGGCCTCTGCGAAATTTATGAAGAAGCTGTTAAAAAGGCGGATCTTATCGCCAATCCCGGCTGCTATCCCACCGCCACCCTGCTGCCCCTGCTGCCTGTTCTGAAAGAGGGGCTGGCGGAAGGCCCGGTTGTGGTCAACGCGATCTCCGGAATTTCCGGGGCAGGAAAAAAGAGCCAGGAGAACTATCTTTTCTGCGAACGCAGCGAGAACGCCGGAGCCTACAGTCCCGGAAGAAGTCACCGCCACTGGGCGGAAATGACCGACCAGCTGCAGGTCAACAAAATTCCGGAGGAGCTCTACTTTACCCCCCACCTGGCCCCTTTACGGAGGGGGATGGCGGTAAGCACTACCCTGAAGGCGAAAGCCGGTGTTACGGAAGAGGCAATCCGTCAGGTCTATCAAAAAGTCTATGACCGGCAGCCTTTTGTACGGCTCCTGGAAGATAAACTTCCCCAGACACGGGAAGTCTGGGGATCCAACCGCTGCGATATCGCCTTTCGGCTGCAGGAGAACCGGCTCTACCTCTTCTCCTGTATTGATAATCTGGTAAAAGGGGCTTCCGGCCAGGCAGTCCAGAACATGAATATCCGCTTTGGTTTTGATGTGACCGCAGGTCTGGCGTTATCTGGAATGGTGTGAGTATGGCTGAAATCTGTATCATCAAAATAGGCGGACGACCTCTGGCTGAACCTCATAGTCTGAAGATCCTCTGCGGCGAACTGGAGAAGATTCGCCGTGAAACCGTAGTGGCCGTAGTCCACGGGGGGGGAAGCGAGGTAAGCCGGATTTCCCGGATTTTCGGCCTGGAACCGGTATTCATCGACGGTCTCCGGAGTACCAGCGAGGAGGAGATGGCCGTGGTCGAGATGGTCCTCGCCGGCAGAATGAACACCCTGCTCGTCCGTTCCCTGGCCTCGAGGGGAGTACGGGCCGTAGGACTCTCCGGATGCGACGCGGGGATGGTGATCGCTGAAGCCGCGGCGCCTCAAAGCCGTACCGGCCGGATTGTGAAAACCGACGGAACGCTTATTTCAGACCTTATACAGGGAGGGTATCTGCCGGTCTGCTCCTCCGTAGCCATGGATACCGCGGGAGAGTCCCTGAACATAAACGCCGATGAGGCCGCCCTGGAGATAGCGGCTGCGGTAAACGCCTCCCGCCTGGTCTACCTTTCCGATGTTCCCGGAATTCTGCTGGACGAAGAGATTGTTCCTTTGCTGGAACCAGTCGAAGCGGAGAAAAAGATTGCCGCAGGAGAGATCGCCGGAGGCATGATTCCCAAGGTCCGCTCCTCCTTCCAGGGTCTTTCCCGGGGAATCGGAGAGATAATCATAGGAAGCTGCGACAAAGAGGGAGACCTGCAGTCCCTGCTGCAGGGTTCTGGAACCCACCTGCGGCTGCAATAGTCTAAACCGTTAACAAAGGGTCAAAGGAGATAAAAGCATGTATAAACAGGATTACGCAAAAAACAAGACCTTCAAACTTGTTTACAATCCACCCTTCGCCAACAACTACGCCCGTACTCTGCTTCTGCTTGATCACGGTAAGGGCTGTTATCTTTTTGATGCCGACGGTAACCGCTACCTGGATTTCGGATCCGGGATAGCAGTTAACGCCCTGGGACACGGACGGGAGGATCTGGCCGCGATTGCAGCGGAACAGATGAAGAAGATTGTCCACGTCTCCAACCTCTACACCACCGAACCGGCTCTGCAGTGTGCCGGCCGACTGATGCATCTGGGAAACTTTGACGCTGTCTACTTCGGGAACTCCGGCACCGAGGCAGTAGAAGCGGCCCTCAAGTTCGCCCGCCTCTACGCCCTGCGTACAAAAGGCGAAGGACACCATCGGATTGCCAGTTTTTCCGGCGCCTTTCACGGAAGGACCATGGGAGCCCTTTCCGCGACTCATACCCCGGCCTACCAGGACCCCTTCCGTCCCCTGGTTCCCGGCTGTACAGCTCTGCCCTACAATGATGTCGATGCCCTGAAAAATAACCTGGACGACAGCTATGCTGCGGTAATCGTGGAACCCCTGCAAGGGGAAGGGGGCTTACGGTCTGTTACGCCCGGGTTCGCCGAAGCCCTGAACAGCATCTGCAGGGAAATGGACATTGTCCTGATTGCCGACGAAGTTCAGACCGGGCTGGGTCGGACCGGAGAAATCCTGGCCTGCAGCTGGGCGGGACTGAATCCCGACATGGTTACCCTGGCAAAACCCCTGGCGGGAGGCCTCCCCCTGTCAGCGGTCCTTGTGCCGGAGCGGATCAACAAGCAGATTAACGTCGGCGAACACGCCTCAACCTTTGGCGGCGGTCCTGTAACAACTGCAGTAGCGGGAGCAGTCCTGGATATTATCTGCGACGCCGGCTTCATTAAGCGGGTACAGGAGGCAGGTGAGCATCTGCACCGCCGGCTGAAAGAAATCTGCCAAAGCTCGACGCTGGCCAAAGAAGTCCGGGGGCACGGGCTGCTTGCCGGAATAGCCGTCGGATATCCGGAAAAGGATGCAAAACTCAGGATGGGCAGCCTGATAGAAAAGCTGCAGGACAGGGGACTCCTTGCCCTGCGCTCGGGTACCAATATCCTGCGGATTGCACCGCCGTTGATTATTGAAAAAGATCAGATCGACGAAGGCTGCGATATTATCGCCGCCGTTTTAGCTGAAGAAACAGAATACGTGCCAAGGAGACAAACATGAAACAACACACAAGAGAAATCAAGAAAATCGTTCTCGCCTATTCCGGCGGGCTGGACACATCGATCATCATCCCCTGGCTTAAAGAAAATTATCACGGTGCCGAGATCGTAGGTATCTGTACCAACGTGGGTCAGGACGAGGACTGGAACAAGATGGAAGAAAAGGCCCTGACCTCGGGGGCTTCTAAACTCTACATCAAGGACATCCGCGAAGAGTTCGCCAAAGATTTTCTGTTCCGCGTGGTCCGGGCCGGGGCACGTTATGAAGGGAAATACCTGCTGGGAACTTCCATTGCGCGGCCGCTGCAGGCGAAATGCCAGGTCGAGGTCGCACTGCAGGAGAACGCCGACGCCGTTGCCCACGGCTGTACCGGAAAGGGTAACGACCAGGTACGTTTTGAGCTGACCTACAAGGCCCTTGCCCCCCAGCTCGAGGTTATTGCCCCGTGGCGGCTCTGGGACATCAGCAGCCGGGAAGACGCCATTGAGTATGCTCAGGCACGGGGCATCCACCTGGGGAACATCAGCAAACAGAATATCTACTCCCGGGACTGGAACATCTGGCATATGAGCCATGAAGGCGGAGACCTGGAAGACCCCTGGAACAGACCCAAAGACGAGATGTTCCAGCTGACAAAATCCCCAAAAGAGGCCCCGGACAAGGAGACGGAGATCACCATCGACTTTGAAAAGGGTTTTCCCGTGGGGATTAACGGCGAACGGTTGAGCGCGGTGGAAATCCTCTCTCAATTGAATAAAATTGGCGCTGAAAACGGTATCGGCCGGGTCGACATGGTAGAAACCCGGGTTGTGGGAATGAAGAGTCGCGGTGTGTACGAGACCCCCGCCGGCGAAATCCTGCTGACCGCCCTGGCGGAACTGGAGATGATGACCATGGATTTCAATACCCTGGGCTTTAAACGTAAAATGAGTCAGCAGTATGCCGAAATAGTGTATGCGGGAAAATGGTACACCACCTTCCGGGAATCCATGGACGCCTTTATGGATAAGGCGTATCAGTACGTAACCGGTTCAGTGCGCCTGGTTCTCTACAAGGGGAATGTTATCATAGCCGGCAGGAAGTCCCCCTACTCCCTCTACCTTGAGGATCTGGCATCCTTTGGTGAGTCCACCTATGACCACAGCGACGCCACGGGGTTTATCAACCTCTACGGACTTGCCACCGGTGTCGAGGCCATGGTACATAAGAGAATAGATGCCGAGGAGGGACAGGCCCCGGAGATGAAACACGTGGCCGCCACCTACCACGACAAATAAACCTTAAGGAGCCCCCGGTGAACTTCACAAATCTGGATCGGACCGATGCCTATCGGAAACTGAAGGATGAGTACTCCGCCGGCACGGAAAGACTTTTGCTGCCGGATATTCTTTCCGAAGAAAGAATCACTACATACAGCATAGCCGCCGGGGGCGGACTTACCTATAACTATGCGGCAAAACAGGTCGACGACAGCGTCCTGAATATCCTCAGCGACCTGGCCGCCGAGACCGGATGCATCGAGAAATACCGCGCCCTGGCGGCGGGCGAGAGAATGAACACCGGCGAGGACCGCCGGGTGCTGCACCATCTTACCAGGGGGGAACTCATCGGGCCGGTAAGCGAAGCAGACAGCAATCTGGGGGCCTTTTACCGGGAGCAGCAGCAGCGCATCGCCGAGTTCAGCCGCAGGGTCCGCTCCGGAGAGATTACCGGTTCCACCGGAAAGAGCTTTTCTACGGTGGTGCAGATCGGAATCGGAGGCTCCGATTTGGGGCCCCGGGCACTCTATCTTGCTTTGAAAAACTGGTGCCGCACCGAACTGGGGCCGCCTCAGCTGGCCGCACGGTTCATCTCCAATGTGGATCCTGATGATGCCGAGGAAGTTCTGCACAGCCTGGACCTGGAGCGGACCCTCTTTATTCTCGTCTCCAAGAGCGGGACTACCCAGGAAACCCTCACCAACCGCACCCTGGTTACAGAAATGATGCGTTCCTCCGGAATCCCGGGTCTTGATCCGGAGCGCCACTTCGTGGCGGTAACCTCCCAGACCAGCCCGCTGGCAAAGTCTCCGGGCTTTCTGGACTCATTCTTCATAGACGACTATATCGGCGGCCGCTACTCCTCCACCAGCGCCGTGGGTGGTGTGGTGCTGAGCCTGGCCTTTGGACCGAAGATATTCGAGCGCCTGCTCGCCGGAGCCCACGAAGCGGATAAAGCCGCAATGGAAAAGGATTTCCACTGCAACGCAGCCCTTACAGATGCCTTGATTGGAGTATGGGAACGGAACATCTGCGGATTTCCGGTATCCGCCATTCTGCCCTACAGTCAGGGCCTGCACCGTTTCCCCGCCCATCTGCAGCAACTGGACATGGAGTCCAACGGCAAACAGGTTAACCGCGACGGAGAACCTCTGGGCTATTCCACGGGGCCGGTAATCTTCGGCGAACCAGGCACCAACGGACAGCACTCCTTCTACCAGCTGCTCCACCAGGGAACGGATATAGTTCCTTTGCAGTTCATCGGCTTTATCCGTTCCCAGACCGGCTACGACACCGAATACGAAGGTTCCACGAGCCAGCAGAAGCTCAAGGCTAACCTGACAGCCCAGATTGTGGCATTTGCTGCCGGTAAAGAGAACAGCAACCTGAACAAGAACTTCCCCGGAGGCCGTCCGTCAAGCCTTATATACGCCGACCAGCTTACCCCGGAAGCCCTGGGGGCCCTGCTTGCCCATTTTGAAAACAAGGTAATGTTCCAGGGCTTCATCTGGAATATCAACTCCTTTGATCAGGAGGGAGTTCAGCTGGGGAAAATCCTGACAAATCAGGTACTTGGAGCACCGGAGAAACGGGGAGCGCTGCTCAACGCCTACGCACGGCTGCTTAAGCTTTAAGATTCCGCTGACAGCAGCTCTCATTCATCACTGCCGGCTGCCGATAATAATACTTAAGTATGACGGCAGCCGGGAAAATATCTGCAGCCTCACTCATTATCTCCCTGATCTTCTTGTCAACCCAAGCGGCGACGGCGGATGATCAGACAGAAGAACTGTCTCTGGCGGTGATTCTGGAATCAGTCTCCCTTAAGGGAATCCCGTACATCTGGGGCGGATCAAATCTGAAAGGGATGGACTGTTCAGGCTTTATTTACACAATCTATGCCGAACGGGTACCTGACCTGCCCCGACGGTCGATCGACCAGTACCGCTACGGAACAGCTGTTACCACTGGAAAAGAAGAACCAGGAGACCTGGTCTTCTTTAATACGGAAGGCTGGAGTGCGAGTCACGTTGGTATCTACCTGGGGGATGGACGCTTCATACATGCCGCATCAGGCGAAAAACGCAATGGAATAATAATTTCTTCCCTGGATTCCCCTTATTACCGGGCCCGCTACCTGGGAGCACGAAGACTTCCGGTTTCTGATTAGTGCGGGGATCAGAAAAAAAGCGACCCCCCGGTAAAAGGAGTAAAACCCGGGGGGCCAAAGGAGGTCAATGAAAAAGAAAACTCTCTCATTATTCCTAACCCCGTACGAGTTCCAAAGTTACAATTTTTTAAAAAATATTCATTCGTATTACAGCAGGTCCAGACGATTCGGCATGCAGTAGGCCCCACGCCCTTCAAAATCCCCGGCACACTCGAAAACAGAAGCAATTCTAGGGCTTACCTCATTGTAAAGGCTCCCGGAAATTGAAACCCCTCCAGCAGGAGTGTTCTGTTTTTCAAGATGACTGGCGTAATTTATAACCTCGGAGACGATATTCCCCGTCTGATTAAGAAACTTGATCTTTCCTGTATCCAGGCCGATTCTGAGGGCAAGAGGCTCTTTAAGGGGAGAGTCTGTCTGCAGATGAAACACCGGCAGAGATCTCTGGATCTCGAAGGCACACAGGACACTTCTGTCCTGATGTCCCCTGAAGGTGAAAGCGGCAATACCTCCATCACCCGCAAAATTCCAGATGCGCCCGTCATATCTGTTTATCCGGTCTTCAATGAATTTTCTTAGATGAAAGTAAACCTTCTCCATAACCTTGTTTCCGTACCTGGAGACCATGGCGGAATTCCCGGCCACATCAAGACTCATAATGGTTATGGCGTATCGTTTCCCCTCGTTCAGAGAACCCCAGTTAGCCTGCAGATCAAGGTCTTTGCGAAGCTTGACCAGCCGCCGTTTTCGAAAATCATAGACCATACCCGTATGAGCAAGACTGTTCAGAAACTCCTCAAGACCTTCTATCCTGACCTGGCGCCCCAGAATAGTCTGATCATCCAGGCTGACAATCAGCTCGATCAGTTTGTCCATCTGGTTCTTGTCGATACACTCATCAACCAGAGCGGCAGCACATTTTCGGGGAGAAAGGGTAAAATGGGTTTCCGTACCGGTGAGGAAATGGCTGTTGTATCGTTTAAAGAGGAGACGTCCGATTTCATCAATTTCATCAGGACGGAAGTTCTGCGCCAAGAGTTCAATTTTTCGGTTTTTCAAAGCAGGTTCCAGCATATTGTCCTCTCACCAGCTGCACAATTTACGAGACGGCCTATTGCCGCGGGGACTTTTTTTGCTGTTGCCGTTTATAAAGGACCATTATACACGAACGGCCCCGCTGGGAGAAGGGGTTTTTGTTTTCCTTATAAAAATGATTATATTCTGAGAGTCATGAATAGAAAAGAATCTTCAGAAGAGCAGTGGCGAAGAGACTTGAGTCCCTTTGAGTATCACGTACTGCGGGAAAAAGGCACAGAACGGGCCTTCAGCGGCGCTCTGTACGCCGAAAAGCGAAAGGGCCGTTATTACTGCCGCGCCTGCGGACAGGAGCTGTTCAGCTCAGAAGCAAAATTCGAGTCCGGTTCGGGCTGGCCCAGTTATTTTCAACCTCTCAAGCCGAAGGCTGTCGAGGAGCATCAGGACAGCTCCCACTCCATGAATCGCACCGAGGTTGTCTGCTCAAACTGCAAGAGCCATCTGGGGCACGTTTTCAGCGACGGCCCGCAGCCGACGGGTTTACGCTACTGTATAAATTCGGTGTGCCTGAGCTTCGAACCGGAAGATGGGGATCAGGAACGGGATAAAAGATAGCGGATCTCTCCCTCTTTCGTCAGGGGAATTATTACGTTCCGGTAGAGTTCCGTCACCGCATCAGGGTCCAGGACACGGCGCAGAGAGAAATCACTGATCTCCTGAAGGCGTCGTGATTTTGTCCGGACCCGTTCAAGAATGCGTTCCTCCACCTCGGGACGGGTAAGTTTTCTGCCGATCTCCTCTGCTTTGCCTTCCCGAATAAGGGCTCCGTAAACTTCAGGATCCTTTCTGTATTTGCTTTCAGCGACATAGAAGGAGGCAAAATGGACCCGCCGGGCCAATGCCTGAAAACAGATCACATCCCGCTCAATGCTTGAGCCGTACTGCCCGTCGTCGCCTTCGGCGCAAATCTCTGGAAGCAGTTTAAGGTAGGCCGCCGTGATTTCGGGACTTACGTTTACCCGATCGTAGTCGTCTATGTTTAATCCCCGGGGAGAAACGATTATGTCCCGCAGTGATGGGGGGAGATTCCTGTTGACCGGACGTTCCTCGGGGGTAAGGAAACGTCCGAACCTGGCATCCATCTCCTCCTGGGCCTTGAGTCGCAGCGAAAAGAGGCTCTCATCATTCTCCCCGGCAAATCCGCTGTGGCCGGCACGGTAACAGAAGGGGTTCAGCATAAACTGGATTCGTTCTATAAGGACAAAGATAATCGTTTCTTCCAGTGCCTCCAGGCGTGAGGCAATGTAATCGAGATCAAGCATATCCATACTGGTTCTAACCTTCCACGGTCTGTTCTATTCTGTCTGGAACGTGAAGGATCTCCCTGGGCTTGCTGCCGTTCTGAGGCCCGACAATACCACGATACTCCATCTCTTCCACAAGCCGCGCGGCCCGGTTATACCCGATCTTCAGGCGCCGCTGCAGGTAGGAGGCGGAGGCCTTCCCGGCCTGGGACACAACATCCAGAGCCTTGTTCATTAAAGGGTCTTCCCCGCCTTCATCGAAGAGCCCCGAGGCCTCCTCGTCTTCGTCAAAGAAGATCTCATCGTCAATGTAGTCGGGTTCTCCCAGGGTCTTTACATGAGAAACAATGTTGCCCACCTCATCCTCGGAGAGAAAGGCCCCCTGGATCCGCACCGGGTTCGGGTCCCAGGCGGAGGTAAAGAGCATATCCCCTTTACCCAGGAGCTTCTCTGCCCCCACGGTATCGATAATAATGCGGGAGTCGGTTTTTCCCGCCACCATAAAGGCGATTCTTGAAGGGATATTCGCCTTGATCAGGCCTGTTATTACATCGATGGAAGGACGCTGGGTGGCCAGGACCAGGTGCAGTCCCACAGCCCTGGACATGGCGGCCAGACGGGCCAGGGTCGACTCCAGCTCTTTTCCGGTTGAGGCCATCAGGTCGGCGAACTCGTCGACAATGATAACGATGTACGGCAGCGGTCTGGTGGCCAGTTTGCGCTCCTTGACCTTTCGGTTGTACGAGCGAATATCCCGGACTCCCTGGCTGTCGAGCAGGGAATAGCGCTGTTCCATCTCGCTCAGGCAGTACTGCAAGGCCTGGAAAGCCCGCTTGGGTTCAGTAATAACCGGAGTCAGCAGGTGGGGAATATCATTATAGAGCTTGAGCTCAACTATCTTGGGATCGATCAACAGCATGCGGACTTCTTCCGGGGTCTTTTTGCACAGGATCGAACAAATAAGCGAGTTAACGCACACCGATTTTCCCGAGCCCGTGGCTCCGGCTATCAGCAGGTGCGGGGTGTTGATCAGATCGACCAACTGTGCTCCTCCGGCGATATCCTTGCCCAGAATAACCGGGATTTCGTAATGCTTTTTATGGAACGTCTCGTCGGAGATCATCTCATGAAAAGAGACAATTGCCCGGGTATGATTCGGCACTTCGATACCGACAGCATGTTTTCCGGGAATCGGGGCAACGATACGCACACTGGAAGCAGCAAGTCTGAGTGCGATATTATCCGCCAGATTGGTAATCTTTGAGAGTTTTACCCCCGGAGCGGGGAGTATCTCGAACATTGTAATAACCGGTCCCTTCCGGATACCGGTTACCTCCGCTTCGATCTTGAACTCCTCCAGGGTCTTCCGCAGGACCTCTCCTGCATGACGGGTCTCATCATCCACAACCCAGTAGGCGTGATCGTTATAATGTTCAAGCAGTTCATCGACGGGAACGGAGTAGCGTTTTTTCCTGCTCCTTGCCTGAGTCTTCAGCTCAGGCTCAAGGGATTTTTTTTTTGTTTCCTCCCGGAATTCCGGAGCGTCTTGAAAATCTTCATCCGGGTCTGCCGGTACGGGATCTTCCGGAAAGAGGTCATCGTCGCCGTATTTTTCTTCCAGCAGCGCCAGCTGATCTTCTTCAAGCGGCTCTTCCAGCGGTATATCATAGGATACGCTCTCAACCTCATCGGCTTCTTCTTCAAGACTGCTAACCGTATCCTCATCCTCTTCGGCAAGGAGAGAAAGCTCTTCATCCGCCAGTTCTATCTCTTCGAGATCCAGTTCCTCCGGCAGTTCCTGAACGTCCTCATCTTCTTCCGGCTCGGGCCCGGGCAGCGGAGCACTCACCTCCGCGTTCAGGATATCCCGGACCATACCGCGAATCGAAGGGTCATCATCATCGCTTACATACAGTCTGTTCAGACTTCCCGGTTCTCCCTCGGGTACGATCTCGGAAAGCTCATCGTTCCCGGGTTCGGAATGCTCTCGCTTTGCAGTCGCAGGTGAAACGGGCTCCAGAGGAAGCTCATACAGGCTGGCAGCATCATCGCTCAGAAACTCCTGCTGTTCTTCTTCAGGCAGGTCCACGTCCCAGCTTTCCTCCAGCTCGTCTTCCCCGTTCTCCCCGGCAGTCTCGTAGCCGGCATCTTCAGACGGAAATTCCTTCGGTGAAGCCGGAGTCCCAACGGAAAACCGCATTCTTCCTTCGGCGTCCCGGTCCAGGTTCAGGGTTTCCGTTTCTTCTGTCAGGGCGGAAAGCTCCTCTACATCGCTTCCTTCTGATACATCAGGAGAGGCCTGTTGGTCAAAATTTTCATGGCGGCGAATAGGGAAGAGACCGTTATCCAGCAGATCCGCTCCACCGCTAAAATCTTCTGATGCATCCTCCTCTGCTTCCTTCTCACCGGATATCCGCTTTTCCCCTGCCTGGGTTACACGATAACCTAAAAGAATCTCTACAAGTAAAAAGAGCAGGAGTACGAGAGCTGCCGGACGTCTGCCGCCAAAGCCGAGAATGAAAAACTGTTCAAGCCCGTTCAAACCGGGACTCATGATAACATGAAACAGAATCGCAGCGGTTATAAAGGGGATAAGGGTATACACCAGAAAAAGCACCGACTGATGCCTGAACTCCCTGGAAAAGCTCAGATAAGCGAGAACCAGCAGGTATACTCCCAAATAATAGGCCGCGAAAAGAAAGCGCTCATACAGAAACGCGCCGGGAACAAGTAAAAACCCTCCGGTACTCTCACGGTTCAGGGCGAACAGAGAGACGGAAAGGACGATCCACAAAGCGGCAAAAATGAGAATAAATCCCAGGATGCCAGAAACTACCCGCTTACCCAAAATGAGAGACCTCCTATGCTTTATAATATCGGTTCAAGAGAGGCTGATATTTACCCGGATATTGCAAACATACCCTAGAATAAAAACAGACTTATCAGTCCAAGAGGGACCAGATAAAAACTGAAATAGTGCAGGTTCCCCCTCCTGACAAGGCGAAGGAGCAGTTTCAAACTGATATAACCCACCACAAAGGAACTGAGCATTCCTCCCGCCAGACCAGGAAGATCGATTCTGCCGCTCAGGCTCTCCAGGTCACGCAAGGTCAGCACGAGGGCGCCGAGAATCGCAGGTATGGATATGATAAAGGCGAACTCCCCTGCACGTTCCCGGGAGAGACCTGCACCTTGAGAGGCTGTAATGGTGATGCCGGAACGGGAAATCCCCGGAAAAACGCCCAGCCCCTGGGCGGCACCAACGATCAAACCGGTTGTAATTCCCGGAACCCTGCTGCCGCCTCCCCAGGATAAGACCTTAGGCAGAAAAAGAATCGCCCCGGTTACGAGAAAAAGGCCTGCAACAAGACGGGGATGCTCCCCGGGAGAAAAGGATTCCACCGTGAGTCCAAGAACAGCGGTTACAAAAGTTGCCACAATTATCGCGAAAATGGTCCCCCGGTCTTCAGAATCAACAGATCGCAGCGTTACAAGTCGAAAAAAGCTGCATATAAGACGAACAATGCCTGCTCTGAACACAAGACTTACCACCAGCAGGGTAGAAACATGCAACAGAACGTCAAAGAGAATCGGGATGTCCCGGATTGCAAGAAACTGCCGGGCAATGACAAGATGACCGGAGCTTGAGACGGGAAGAAACTCGGTAATGCCCTGGAGAAATCCCAGGAGAACAGCTTCGAAAAATGACACAGACAACTCCTTGATCCGTCTACATACGGGGAAAAAAGAGGAAGACAATCTCCTCCCCGCGGACATGATAATAAAGATACCCGTAATGCCAGGATGATACAAGAAGCAGCTTCACATAGTCCCGGGTCTCCTGAAAGGGAATGGTCTCCAGAAAGAGATCATCCGGCAAGCGCGGTGAATACTGACGCCAGCGGCGAAGGCGTGTTATGCCGGCATTATAGGAGGCAAGGGCATCGGAAAGGTTGTCGGTACGATCCATCATATGGCGAAGATACCAGGCTCCAAGCTGCAGATTTACATAGGGATCAAAAAGGTCTCCGGGATTTTCCAGCCGCAGCCGACGGGCAACATCCCGGGCAGTAGCAGGCATTAATTGGGTAAGTCCCATGGCCCCGGCATGAGAAACAGCAGCGGGATTAAAAAGGCTCTCCTGCCGCATCAGTGAAAAAAGGAGCCATGGGGGAATTCCCTGATTTTCCGCCTGGGTTTCGGTGCTGACTTTAAAAGGGCGGGGGTAGAAATATAACCTTTCCATAGGCAGGGACCGCTTTAAAAGCAGGCGGAGGCCCTCTTCGTAGCGTTCTTCTCTGTACAAGGCCTGAACTACCCCGGCAGCAGCGTATTCTGAGACTTCTGCATCCTCCGTCAGTTCAAGGGCCTGAGAAACCAGACCATAGTCCAATAATCCGGCAACCAGGGGATCCAGCCTTCCCGGAGAGTGTGCCGTTTGCGGTTTTACCGATTCAGGTTCACTATCAATTCCCCGGTCAGCCGCGGCCAGTAACCGGTAATAGGGATCGGGAGAAGCATCGGGAGCCACCGCGCCGCCGCGGCCGGGGTATTCTCCCCGGGCCAGACGTTCAAGAATCTCATTCCCCTCAAGGTCCAGTGGCAGTCGGCTTATACCCTCCTGGGAAGCTCTGGCAGCGATATAGGCGTAGGGACTCAAAATATCAGCTCCAACAGATCCGTCAAGAACGCGATAGGCCCGGACTATTCCGTCCCAGTTCCTGTAACGGGCCATTTGCTGACAGAAATCAGCAAGTATATCCCTGAAATAGGCGGGATCCTGCATAGCTGCCACAAGAAAAGGAAGCTCCTTCAGTGCGGCAGCTGTATTTGAACGAACAAGAGAAGAAAAGGCGTACCAGAGAAAGCGCTGATCACCGTCCTCCGCCAGGCGGCTGAACAGGGAATGAGCCTCACGATGCCGGCCCTCCCGGCGCAGAAGAAAGGCGGAAAGTTCGCTGATCTCCCGGCTGAAACGGGGATTTTCAGTGGAAATACGGCTGTAGAGCTCTAAAAGATTTCCTGCTGCTGCAGAAGTATCCGCGGCGGCGGCGAGGGTGTGCAGGAGACCGGGAGAGAGGTACATGCTGAAAGCGCTGCCTGAGACCAGCTCATGGAGAAGAGCAAATCCCCGGGCCCTCTCACCCCGCGCAACCAGATCTACCCCCCGCAGCAGCCGGCGTTCGTCCTCACTGAACTGCTCCAGAAAATCTTCTATTCTCAGATAGTCCCAAGCCCGTACATGATACGGACCGGCAGGATAATCCTGGAAAAAGCGAATGAAAGCGGCTTTCCAGTCCGGATCTCCGGTACGCTGGCGCAGAACAGTCTTTAGCAGAACAAGCTCCTGGTCACCTTCTGTCTGATCGGGGAAATCATCTATCAGTTTCTGCAGCAGGACCAGGGCCCGTTCATCCTGTCTGTGCCAGTATGCGGCAGTGACGATCGCCCGTCGCCATGGGTAGAAATTGCCGTATCGCGGGCCCAGGTCATCTTCCAGTGTCAGAAGCTGCTGATAGGCTCTCCTCTCACTAAGCTCCTTAACAAGCAGCCGGGCAGCAAAGGAAGCATAGGGCTCCTCACCGTTTTCTGCCTCGTACCGGCGCAGCTGCAAAGCGGCATCACTGTCGGCGAAGGGGAAATATGAGAGGAACAGTGCTCCTCCTGCTCCAAGATTTTCCAGCTCATCCAGGGAGAGGGCGGATACATTCATCTCTGCCAGCTGAGGCAGCTCCTCTGATCGGAGTAGATCATAAAATTCCTCGACCGGATACCCCCAGATCGTCGGGGACGTGCAGCAGGAAAAGAGCAGCAGAAATATCGGAATGGGCAGAAACAGGAGAATAAGGGGAACCTTCGTTAATGAGCGACAAGAGATTCTCATATTGACTCTGTTTTACTGAATATGGGATGCGGAACTATCGGCGGGGATCCGGAATGTATATATCCCGACCGGCGAAGATAAGGTCAGGGTTGGCGATTTCGTTTTCAGCGGCGATTTGTCCATACAGAAAGGGATCCCGGTAGAAACTTGAAGAGAGGTCCCAAAGGGTATCTCCCCACTGCAGCTGATACCAGACTCCTGTAGCATCTGCGCTGGGGGTATCCGGCATCTCAGGAGCCGGAGGAGGAGATGGTTGAACCGGCTCAGCCGGCTGTTCCTGTACAATGGGGGGAGAAACAGGGGCTGGAGGTGCTTCTGCAGCCGGTTCCTGGGCCGCTGTCTGTTCCGAATCGGGTTCACCGGAGCCGAAATAGCTGAAAAGAAGAAAAGCAGTCAACAGTGCAAGACCGATAAGCAAAAGTATCAAGCCAAACAAACGCAGACGACTCTTCCCTTCCCGGCCGGCATAATGGGTCTGATCATCAGAATAGTCATCATGCAGACGGGTCTCCTCCTCCCTGGACAAAACAGATTCCGGAGTGAAGTCTTCTTCAAGATCAAACTCCGGAATATCGTATATTCCCAGATTATCCAGAGATTCGAGGCTGACACTCAGGGATTGTGTGTCCCCTGTAGATTTGTCGGCGGCAGTCGCGGAAAGATTATTCTCACTGTCCAGGCCCAGGGAGAGTTCAATTTCCGGCTCGCCGCCGGAGGCCGGCTCGATATCTTCAATTACCAGACTGCCTATATATACGGCGTCTTCTATTTCTTCTCCCCGGCCTTTGTATAAATCGATCTGCACACTTGACTGATTATCCTTTACCGTGGTCAGAACAAGCCGTTTTTTGGCTGAACTGCCTTCCTGCAGTATTGGATAATACGCGCCATTGGCGATTTTAATCCCGATTGTGCCGGTAGTTGTATCGCTTACGGAACTCATAGATAAAAGCGTAGCCTCAGCGGGATGTTTTGTCAATCGTTTTTCATTTCTTGACATCACTGACCCGGCAATACATACTGGGTCTACTATGGATGTCCTTGTTTTTTTGATACCTTTTACTATTGTTGTATTTGGAGCCGGAATCCTGCTGGTCCTTTCCAGGGGAGACAGCAACAGGGAAAAGCGACAGCCCGGCCGAAAAGTTCGCAGCAAAGACAGAAACCAGATAATCAAGGAATCCAACCGGCGTCTGGCCCAGAACCCAAAGGATGCCGATGCTTTGCTGGCCCTGGGGGAACTCTACTTTTCCGAACAGGTTTTCGACAAATCCATGCGGACCTTCGAGGTTCTTATGGATCTTTGCGCCACCAACAAACAGCTCAACGAGTTTGACATCACCCTCAAATACGCCCTGTCGGCGCTGCGCATGAAGCAGTACGAAGAGGCCTACAAGAGCCTTGTAATAGCCCGGACCATGAATCCTGAAGGGTTCGAGGTGAATTATAATCTCGGATACCTTGAATATCTCAAGAAAAACTACGAAAAAGCAGTACAGTTACTGACCCTGGCCCGCAAGGAAAAGGGCGAACACGTTCCTACCCTGCGCTATCTGGGACACAGCCTTTTCCGCATGAACAAGTTTAACGAAGCAGTCGCTATCCTGAGAAAAACCATCGATCTGGAACCAGACGACAAGGAATCCCTTTTTGCCATTGCCCAGTGTTATCATGAGCTGGGACAAAACGATAATGCCATCAAGATTTTCTCTCACCTGAGGGCCGATCCGGTTCTGGGGCCCAGTGCAGCGTTGTTCGCCGGGACGATCCGCATGAACCAGCACCAGTACGATAAGGCCATGCTGGACTTCGAAATCGGTCTGCGGCACCAGAAAATACCCGAAAAGACTCTTCTGGAACTGAAATACCGTCTTGCTTCGGCCTACATCAAGCAGCAGGAGATTGGTCCGGCCCTCCGCCTTCTGGAGGAGATACACTCGGTCCAGCCGGTGTACCGGGATGTTCCCAACCTGCTGCGTAAATACCGGGAACTCCACGGTAATCAGAATCTGCAAACCTATCTGATATCCGGAACATCCGATTTTGTCACCCTCTGCCGCAAGGTGGTCAACACATTCTTTCCGAAAGCCAAGGTTAAGATAGTCGATGTCTCGGTTCAGAAGAGTGAATACGCCGATATTCTGGCAGAGGTGAGCACATCAAAATGGGAAGACCTGGTTCTGTTCCGCTTTGTACGCACAACGAATACCGTGGGCGAACTCATTCTCCGGGACCTCTACTCCCACAGCAAGGAAGTAAAAGCAGGCAGGGGCTTCTGTCTGAGTGCCGGTGATTTCTCCGACGGCGCTCATCAGTTTGTTGAAGCCCGGCTAATCGACCTGATAGAAAAGGAAGACCTGATGAAACGTCTGAACCAGGTCGGGCATTCCCGCAGCGTGGACTAAACGGCCCGCACCCCCATGGAAAAATACATACCTCCGGGATTGATTATCTATTCCCTCTGGCTGTTGCCGGTAATCTATTTTGATATTACCAACCGCAGGATCCCGGACTTTCTCTCCTTCGGCTGGCCTGATCAGTCTTTTGGCACTGACGGCGGTATCAGGCAGCCAGGCTCTGCTCCTGCCGATTCTCAGCGCCGCGGCGGCTTCGGGATTTCTACTGCTCATGCGGAGATTCACAGCCCGCAGCATCGGGCTTGGTGATGTAAAGTTCGCAGCATCCAGTGGAGTTCTGCTGCCCGGCATCCAGTGGCTCCCGGCGTTCTGCATTGCCTCTTTTGCCGCCCTTCTGCTCTTTCTGCCCCTCTACATCGGCCATCGGATTGGCCGCCGTTTCCGCGTACCCTTTGGACCTTTTATTGGCATCGGAACAATCTCAGCAGTGCTGCTGTCTGCTGCGGGCTATATGCCGCCGGGGTTCTAAGGAATCAGGCGGAACCGTGACTGCCCTGAAGCAGATGGCGTTCTTCTCCCCCTGCCCCCGAAGGCAGGGGATGAAGGATCCAGCGAAACTCCTTTACCAGGGGATCCTCCAGTTCTTTCTGAATTGTCTCCCGGCGTCCGTGGAACGCAAAAATGGTACCGCCGTTTCCCATCAGGGGCAGCACTAGCGCAAGAGCCTCCGGAAGGGGCTTAAAGGCCCGCATAACCACCGCGTCCGCCTCTATACCGCAGGAACGGACATCGCTGTGAATAACCTCTGACCTTTTGCCTAAACCAGCCGCGACTACCGCGCTCCGCAGAAAACCCGCCCTTTTTCCGGAACGTTCAATAAGCAGCAGCTGTATTCCCTGTAAAAAAACCGCCAGGGGAATACCCGGAATACCGGCACCTGACCCTACATCCGCGAGGCGCGCTGTCCCGTTCATGCTCCGTCCGATTATGGGAACAGCCGCCAGGGCATCGATTATATGCCGGCGTACCAGGTCTGATTCCCGGGTTTTGATCAGGTTAAACCTGCTGTTCCAGAAAAGCAGTTCCTTCAGGTATGAAAGCAGAGCTTCTATCTGCTCCTCTTCGTATTCAAGACCAATTGAAGCAAGTCCCCGGGCAAGTTCCTCTCTATAATCCATTATGACTCTTTTCTCCGCCCCAGATACACCAATAGTACTGCGATATCGCTGTTCCGTACTCCGGAAATACGGGAGGCCTGCCCCACACTGAGCGGACGGATCTGCATCAGTTTTTGCCGGGATTCCGTGGAGATCCCTTCCACCTGAGTGTAATCAAAGCTGTCGGGAATACGGATATTTTCCATCTTTCTGAAACGGGCGACCTGCCGTTCCTGCCTCTGAATATACCCCTCGTACTTGATGTCCAGAGCAGCAACACTCAACCAGTCCTGAGGATAGATTTCAAGTGCCCCGCCTTCCATGTTGAGGGAACGGAGCTGCTCCGGCTCACCTTCGGGGGTTTTCATAACATCGAACAGCCTCTTACCAATATGCTGCTTCAGGGGCGACTCGGGTCCGGGAAGCATTGATTCATCCAGCCGCCTGCGCCGCAGCAGTTCCTGGATATCCTCTATTCCCGCGCGCTTTTCATCCAGCCGCTCCAGGGCTTCCGGGCCCAGGAGTCCGATTTCCGCCGCGATATCCGCCAGACGCAGATCCACATTGTCGTGCCTCAGGGACAAGCGGTACTCCGCCCGGGAAGTAAACATCCGGTAGGGCTCCTCGGTACCAAGGGTCACAAGATCGTCGATAAGAACTCCGGTATAGGCATCGGCCCGGGAAAGTACCACCGGCTCTTTGCTCTGCAGCTTACGGGCGGCGTTTATACCGGCTATCAGGCCCTGGCAGGCAGCTTCTTCATATCCCGAGGTACCGTTAGTCTGCCCGGCGATAAACAGCCCCGGAGTCGATTTGGCTTCCAGGCTGGGGAAAAGCTGCCTGGGATCAAGAAAATCATACTCCACCGCGTAGCCGGGACGCATTACCCGCACATTCTCCAGTCCCGGCAGGGTACGCAGAAACTCCTCCTGCACGGTCTCCGGCAGAGAGGAGGAAATGCCGTTCAGGTACATCTCTTCACTCATGTACCCCTCAGGCTCGATGAATATCTGGTGGCGTTCCCGGTCAGGGAAGCGGACCACCTTGTCTTCGATGGAGGGACAGTAGCGGGGCCCCACACCGACGATTTTTCCGGAGTAGAGGGGAGAAAACTCCATGTTCCGCCGGATCACATCATGGGTGCGCTGATTGGTATAGGTTATATAGCAGGACTCAGAAGGCCGGGAAACCGAGGAGTTGCGGAATGAGAAAGGCAGCATCCTGTCATCTCCGGGCTGCTCCTCAACCTTGCGGAAGTCGATGCTGGAGCGGGCCACCCTGGCGGGAGTACCGGTTTTGAGTCTGCTGACCCTGAAACCGGCGGAGCGCAAATAGCTTCCCAGTCCAATTGCTGCGGGCTCCCCCAGCCGTCCTCCAGCTGCACTATACGGCCCTATAAAAATCCGGCCCTCCATAAAGGTTCCGGTAGTAAGAACGACTGCTTTCGCTTCGAAGCGCCGGCCCCGCTCGGTTACCACGCCTCTGACAGGCTTGCCGGGACCGTCCATAATAAGCCCGGTAACGGTGTCCTGAAAAAGGTCAAGATCTTTCTGGGCTTCCAGGTGCTCCTTCGCCAGCCAGGCGTAAAGGTATTTGTCCGCCTGCGCTCTTGGGGCCTGCACTGCCGGTCCCCGCCGGCGATTCAGAATCCGGTACTGAATCATGCTTGCATCGATTAAAAGACCCATCTCTCCGCCCAGGGCATCGACTTCCCGCACGATGTTGCCTTTGGAAAGACCTCCCACCGCCGGATTGCAGGAAAGCCGTCCGATCGCGTCCAGGTGCTGGGTGATTATAAGGGTCCTGAACCCCAGTCGTGCCGCAGCCAGAGCTGCTTCTATGCCGGCGTGTCCTCCGCCGACAACAATTATCTCATGGTCCATTGAGCTCCTCACTTTCCGACGCAGAACCGGGAGAACATATCCTCAAGGACATCGGCGCTCGTAACCTCTCCGGTGATCTCTCCCAAAGCATCCAGGGCATCCCGCAGGTCAACCGCCACTGCATCCAGAGGCATGCCTTCCTCCACACCTGCCAGGACCTGAGTCAGGGCAGCCGATCCCTGCAGCAGAAGATCCCGCTGCCGGACGGAATCTATAACCGCCTCATCAGCAGCCGGCTCCGTTCCCGACAGTCGCCGGCATATCTCCTCCTCCAGGGGGGTAAAGCCTTCACCGGTGACTGCACTGATCGGCAAAAAACCCTCCGGGGCCTTTTGCCCTGCGATATCTGCCTTGTTCCACAGCAGGATCGACTCCTGCGGATCAATTCCCTCGATTTCTCCGGACTGAAGTCCAATGCTGCCGTCTACCAGGTAGAGGATCAGGTCCGCTTCCCGGGTTACAAGGCCGCTGCGGCGGATGCCCTCCCGCTCAACGGCATCCCCGGTTTCGGCTTCCCGCAAACCCGCGGTATCGTAAAGGGTCACAGGGATACCGCGAATACTCAGCTGCTCATGCACAAAATCCCGGGTGGTACCGTGCAGATCGGAAACTATGGAACGATCTTCCTTGACAAAAAGATTGAACAGGGAGGATTTCCCTGCGTTGGTACGGCCGCTCAGGGCTACTCTGGCCCCCTCCTGGTACAGCCTGCCGATAGAGAATGTGGACGCGAGGGTCTCAAGTTCTTTTTTAACCCGGATAATATCATCTTTCCGTATCAGCTCTGCTGAAGGAACCTCGTCCTCCGGATAATCCAGCTGGATTTCAACAGCGGCCAGAAGTTTCCTGATGTCACTCTTAAATGTGTCAATCCTGCGAAAGATACTGCCTTCCAGGCGGTGCAGAGCCATGCCATGGGCGGCCCGGCTTCTGGAGGAGATAATCTCCCGAACCGCTTCCGCTCTGGTAAGGTCCATACGCCCGTTCAAAAAGGCCCTGAGGGTAAACTCCCCCGGCCGGGCGTCCCGGAATCCCCGGCTGCGCAGAGTCTCAAGAATAAGCTGGATTCCCGGCATGCTGCCGTGGGCGAAGATTTCAACCGCCTCTTCACCGGTATATCCCCGGCCGTCCCGATACACAGCACAGACAATCTCGTCAACTGCCTCACCGGTCTGCGGGTTGCGCAGGATACCGTGAACAAGGGTATGGCTTGCGGCTGAAGCAAGGGCCTCAGGACGGGAGAAACAGCCCGCCAGCAGGGACAGACTGCCCTTTCCAGAGGCCCGCAGAACCGCTACGGCGCTTTCTCCCCAGGGACTCGCCAGGGCGACAACAGGATCATTGGTATCATAGGAGATGGGATTCATAAGTGCGATAGAATACCCTTTTCAGGGTCCGTCCCGCAAGGGGAGCAAATATTCTCCTATTCTGATGGCCCGGACCCATCATTGCGGGAGTATCTCCTCTGCCTCAGAACAGAGGTAACCAGAGACAGTACTGCAAGAACCAGAAACAGGACGCTTATTGGCCGAGTAATCAAAATTGCCGGATTTCCACTGGAAATAACCAGAGAACGCCGCAAATTACTCTCCGCCATGGGACCGAGGATCAGAGCCAGCAGGATGGGGGATACAGGGAAATCATAGCGCTGCAAAAAATATCCGAGCACACCAAAGACGAGAGCCACCCAGACGTCGAACATACTGTTTCGCATGGAATACGACCCTACTATGGAAAGCACGAATATGACTGGAAGCAGAATATTTCTGTCGATTGAGATAACCTTGGCAAAAAGCTTTCCCCCAAGGGTGCCGACAAAGAACATCATTACGTTCGCCAGCATCATAGCCGCAAATACCCCGTACACAACATCCATGTGATCTTTATACAACAGAGGTCCCGGCTGCAATCCCTGGATTACAAAAGCACCCAGCAGGATGGCGGTTACCGCATCCCCCGGGACCCCCAGAGAGAGCATCGGAATCATGGCGCCGCCGGTGCAGGCATTGTTTGCAGATTCCGCCGCAGCCACACCTTCAATTACACCGGTTCCAAATTTCTCGGGGTATTTTGAAGTCCGTTTAGCCTCGCTATATCCGACAAAGGCGGCGATATCGCTGCCGGCACCCGGGATTGAACCTATAAAGGTTCCGATGATACTGGACTTTACAATCGCCCTCCAGGACAATTTAAGATCCTTTAAGGAAGGCAGGAATCGGTTGATTTTATTCTCGAATTTCTGTTGTTTAATGATCGTTTCAACACCCTTGAACACCTCCGAAAAGGCAAAGAGACCGATTAATGTCGGAATAAACGCGGGGCCTTCAAAGAGATCCATAGATCCGAAGGTGAAGCGGGGAAACCCTGAAATAGGATCAAAACCGATGGTCGCAACAAGCAGCCCAAAAAGGCCGGCAATAATGCCCTTGATAACAGAATTCCCCGAAACCGAGATAATAATACTCAGACCAAACACAGCCAGGGAAAAATATTCCGGGGTCCCAAACTTCAAGGCGACTTTAGAGATCTGGGGAGACAGAAACGTCATAATGAGCGCTCCGGTAAATCCTCCCACAAAGGAGGCAAACACCGACATACTCAGTGCCCGGCCGGCCTCTCCTTTAACCGAAAGGGGATACCCGTCCATCAGAGTGGCCGCGGCGGCAGGGGTTCCCGGCGTCCGGATAAGAATTGCAGATATTGAGCCGCCGTAAATAGCTCCCGAGAAAATCCCCAGCAGCATACCCATTGCTTGATTAATAGGGAGTCCGAATGTAAACGGAACCAGCAGGGCTACCCCCATTGTGGCCGTCAAACCGGGAAGAGACCCGATCATTATACCACCGGTGACACCCAGAAATATCATAAGGAGTGTCTGCCAGTGAAGAACACTTATAAAACCTTTGATTAATAGCTCAACCTGCATGCGGCCTCCCCTGTTTTATGCCCAGAATCCGTCTGGCAGTGTAATATGCAGAAATACGCGAAAGACTAAAAACACCAGCAGGGAAACCATAACAGCTACAAGGCCCATTTTTTTCCACTTGCGGAGCTTCATTACATACATAAGAAAAACCAGGTAAACAATCGTTGTCAAAATAAAACCGAAGGTTTCAACCAGCAGGCCATAGACAATGCTGGCCAGTAATGCAATTCCTGCACGCTGAACCCCCGGATCCTTTATATCAAAGCGTACAACGGTGTCTTCTTCCCGGGACAAGAGGTTGCTCACTATCAGGACCCCGCTAAAAATGAATAATCCGGCAGCAATCAGACGGGGGAAAAAATCCGGTCCGATGTTCATTACCGCATCCGTCGGGAAACTGCTCGTAGCCCAGAAAACATACAAAGAGAGACCGCAGCCAATACTGCCAAAAATTATGTTGGATCTTTTCACTACTTATGCCCCAGAATTGAACAAAAAGCCCCTTGAAGGGGCTTTCCTTGTGCTTTTCTATTTAGCGAGTCCAAGATTTTTCATGACCGTTGCTACGTTATCAGCAGAAACTTCTAAAAACTGCGCGAATTTATCAGCCGGCAGATATGCCAGCCCAAGTCCCGCATTAGCAGCAAAGGTTCTGAAGGAGTCTGATTCCATTCCTTTCTTGAAAGCTTCAGCAAGAATATTGCGAACTTCAGCAGGGGTTCCCTTGGGAACTGCAAGTCCGCGCCATGTGCCAAAGGAAACATCAATACCTTTTTCCTTCAGGGTCGGTACCTCCGGATAATTCTGAATCCGGTCTTCGCTCATAACCGCCAGCATCTTGAGGGTTCCGGCCTCGACCTGCCCCTGAACTTCCGCGGGGCTGACTGATACCGCCTGAATATGGTTTCCCACAAGGGCGGCCACCGCCGGCGCGGCACCGTCGTAGGGAACATATTTTACATTGATACCTACCTTCTCCTGGAAAATTCCGCCGGCAATTTGCCAGACCGAGCCTGGTCCGGAGTGGCCTACATTCACCTCACCAGGATGAGCTTTGGTATATTCGATGAACTCTTCAATCGTGTTGTAGGGCGCAGAAACGGGGACAGTAATCGCGGCGGGATCCATATTTACCCGCATCAGAAGATCATAATCCTCGTAGGTAAATGGAACCAGCCCCTGGGGAGGAAGGGAAAGAAGCTCGAAGGTTATCATGGTCACAGTGTAACCATCGGGCTTTGCAGAAATTCCCGCACCATGACCAACCGCTCCACCACCGCCAGTTTTATTTGTAACGGTGATTGTCTTTCTCAGAAAAGGTTCTGTCTCTTTGGCCAGGGCCCTGAGGATAGTATCAGTGCCGCCTCCGGCAGACCAGGGACAGATAACCGTAACATCCTTTGTCGGAAATGATACTTTTTTCTCCTCCTGCCCTTCGGTCCAGAGAACCGTGTTCATCGCGGTGATCAGACAGAGTCCGACAATTGCATTCCAGAATTTACTCATCAATAACTCCTTTACAAAAAAAATTTATCATCCAAGGCACCGGGTGCCGGGAAATACACTTATCTGCGAACAGGTCACTGCAGGCTACCAGACATAACCGGAGACAACCTGCCAATCCTCATCAATGAACAGAGAAAAGTCCTCGGAATTAAGAAATGCGGCGGTGTAATAACCCTGTGATAATACCTGTGCGAATGCGGGGTCTTTCGCGGCAGAGGCAAAGGTGTCTTCCAGCTTATTTCTGACAGCCGCGGGTGTTCCGGCAGGAACCGCCAGACCGCGCCAGGTATAGGAGGTAACATCATATCCCTGTTCCAGAAAGGTAGGAACTTCCGGGAGAAACACGCTCCGTTTTTTATCCATTATGGCGATACACCGTACTTCCTTCGATTCCAGCCACGGTTTGAGTTCCCCCGGATTAACCAGACCAAAATCGGCCCGCCCGTCTATCATAGCCTGGATTGCAGGAGCAGCTCCGTTGTACGGGATCTTGTTAAAATTGATATTCAGCTTTCGTTCGAAATCAAGAATATAAAAATGCGGTTTCGCAGCACTGGCAAAACGAAGTTTTCCCGGATTCTCGCGGGCCTCATCAACGAGGGTTTTTACAGAATCCATGGATGAGTCCCGGGGAACAACCAGGACCGCTGGATCAGTGTTCAGCAGGCATAACAGCTGAAAATCATCTTTGGTTATATCAGCGACCCCAACCGCAGGAAGAGACACCAGTTCGCGTGTAATCATTGTTACGGTATATCCGTCGGGAATCGCCGCAGCTCCCTCTACCATTCCTGCAGCACCAGAGCTCCCGAGAATATTGTTTACACAAATTACCTGCCCCAGATACTTTTCACCAACGCCCGCGATACTTCTGGCTACATAGTCAGTACCGCCTCCGCGGGCATAGGGGACAAGAATTGTTACAGGATGAGCAGGAAAGGTTTCAGTTTCGGCGATACCGGCTCCAAATAGAAATGGAGTAATGGAAAAAAAGACAGCTGCCAGTATTCGGGAAAACAACTTCATGGACAGAATTTTATGGTGTGAAGCTACACAAGGCCATGACGAATATTTACTTTCTTTGCTTTTTCTTTACCGTTTTACCGAATTATCTGCACATCCTTATCCGGAAGGGCGGGATTTCCCATCAGGTAATCCCTGGGAGGTTTTCCTGTTACCCGCTTGAAAATCCGGCTGAAAGACTCAGGATTCCCGATTCCCACCAACTGGGCGACTTCGTGAACCCGCAGGTTTTCTGTTTCCAGCAGATGCCGGGCTTTTACAACACGAACCTCGGTAAGATACGCATTGAATCCTTTTTCAATATACCGGGAAAAAAGCCTGCTCAAATAACTTGGATTCACGTTAAAGTGTTCTGCCACTCCGGATAAGGAAATCTCCCGATGATAATTATTCTTTATGTAGCCTACAACCCTGTTAACTAAAGAGTTTTTGCCCTGTGTCTTAGCAAGTACAAGATTAAGAATATCAGAAAGCCATTCGTTTAAATCGTTTAACGGCGCTGCTGCAGCAAGGAGAGTCAGGAAATGGTCCAGAGTTTCCCGGATATCAGGATCTTCATCAATTTTCATCTGTTCGCAGTAGGAAAGCAGATGATAATGGTATTTGCTGAAAAGAGTCACAACCTCTGGAACAGAAGAGCCACGCAACCCGGGAGGAGAAAGCTGAAATTCCTTCAGGTGCTGAACAGCTCCCGGAATGTCACGCGTTTTAATAAACTCGATGAAACGGCGAAACAATCTATTATCAGGTAATTCGGCGTTGTTACAACTTTCAAGATAACGATTGTACCCCCAGGTTTTACCGCACCCTCTGATAAAGTAGAGTTGAAAAGCCCTTTCCGCTTCGCCCTTCATTCTGCTGAGAACACTTGTCTGCTTGAGGGAGCTGAATCCGGCGCTGACTGTACAGGATGAACATATCTGTTGTAACTCGTGTTCTACTTCGCAGCGAAGTTTTTCCGTCTCGTAACTGAAATCCCTCCAGCTTAGTTTTGTCTGCGAAAAGAAAAATAGAATATACCTTTGCTGTTCAGAATACCCAATCCAGCCTGAATGCTGATCGACGATTTTTTCCAGAAGTTCAAAGCTTTCAGAGAGCCGCGCGTAAATTTGATCCGTGGAAATATGGCAGTCTCTGAAATGGATGCCCAAAACAACAGAATAGACTCCTCCTGCGAAAACTGAGGCAGCGTATTTCTCGGGCAAGGAGGCCATTGGAAGATGCAGTCGGCGCTCAACACAACTGCGAAGCATCTGCCGCGTGAACTGCCGACCGGCTTCAGCCGCGTATGCTGCTCCCGGGATCTGCTGTACAGCCCGGCGCTGTATCTCTGCTGCCTGACGGGTCAGTATCTTTGCCAGGTCATCTTCCCGGATTTCCGACTTCAGTAAATAGTCCACAATTCCCAGCAGAAATGCCTGCTTTACAAGGATAAAATCATCAAAAGCACTAAGTACAATGTATCGAATATCCGGATGCAGAACCGACGCACGGCGTATCAG
Organism: Marispirochaeta sp.; assembly: GCF_963668165.1. Lineage (NCBI taxonomy): Bacteria > Pseudomonadati > Spirochaetota > Spirochaetia > Spirochaetales > Spirochaetaceae > Marispirochaeta > Marispirochaeta sp. The sequence continues at coordinate 989,611 of NZ_OY764212.1, forward strand.
CTCAAGCCCGTCCATTTCCGGCATTCGAATATCGGTAATTATTACATCAACAGCAGTATCCTCGAGGATTCCAAGGGCTGAGCAGCCGTTATATGCTTCGCCCACAACCTCGATTTCCAATTTCCCCCAGTCAACTGCCTGAACAAGACTTTCCCGAAACATTGGTTCATCATCAACGATTAAAAGCCGCAGCATCTTTCTCCTCCATCAATAGCGGAAGGTGGACATCAATTAATGTATACTCCCCTTCCACAGAATCAATCCTGATCCCAAACTCATTACCGAACAGAAGGACTACCCGATCATGAATGTTCTTCAGACCGATGCAGACGCCTCCTGTCTCCGGCTGATCCCGGGGTACAGAGAGAAGCCGGGCCTGCTGTGCAGTGGAAATTCCGGAGCCATTATCCCGAACAGACAGAACCAATCCGCCATTAACTGTGTTTCCTTCCACCGATAACATCGCGTTGGAATTCTCCGAATTGAGCCTGGCAGTCAAGCCGTGCAATACGGCGTTTTCCAGCAAAGGCTGCAGCACCAGAGCCGGAATAAAATACTCCCCTGCCTGATCATCGAGTTTTGTTGAATACTGCAGACGATGCTTGTACCGGATCTGCATCAGAGCGATATAATCGTCCATAATATCAAGTTCTTCCTGCACGGTAATAAGCCGGTCACTTTTAGATATTGTGTTGCGCAGAAGCCGACTGAGAGCCTGAATCGTTTCCGACATCTCACGGTCACCCCGAACGGCGGCAGTCATCTGGAGGGTCCCGAGGGTATTATACAGAAAATGGGGATTAATCTGGTACTGCAGAGCCTTGAATTGCGCCTTTCTCGTTTCCCGCTCTTTGTTCAATGATTCCTCGTATAAGGCATGAATACGCATCGCCATTCGGTTAAAGGCGTTATGAATGATCCCTACCTCATCTTCGCTGTCAGGAATGAGTACCGTATCCAGCCGGCGGGGATACTCTCTTTCGCTCATATTCCTCACCTCCGACGCGAGCCTGTTGATCGGTTCTATAAGCTTGCGGGCAGAGACCAGAGATACCAGGATCACCATAATCATGCTGCATCCAATAATGATCACCATAATAAAAATGTAAGAATCGATCTTTCCCGGGATTTTTCTGCTGATGGATTCCAGCAGTTGGGAGAAATTACCCCCGGTAATGTTCATCACATACATTTGAGCCAGGAAACTTCTGAATACATTTCTTTCTTCCCTGCTGTCTGAAGTATTGATAAGGTTCAGAAGCTTTTCATAGAAGATCTGTCTGTCCATCTCAAAAAGAATTTCCTCTGCCCGCTCACCGTGAATAATGTCACTGTAAATGGTCTGTCCTTCTTCAAGTTTCTTTTTGGTAAAGAGCCACACATACCAGGCCTGCTCTATTTCATAGGAAATATCCTGAGGAAGAAAATGCAGCAGGCTATTCTGTTTGAGGGTTTTGAAGGATTGGTCCAGCTTGACGGTAGCATTTATCCATTCGTTTTCCATACGCTCCAGCCGGTTTACAGCATCAAGCCGATAATACAGGACATCATTGGTGACACTGTCAAGAGCATTCCAGTCGGAGAGAACCGTGATTGTCTGATTGGAGAGCTCTTTAAGGTTCAACATTATCCCGGATAGAAGAACAGTACAGAAAAAAAGGGCAATGAGAAAAAGAGAGGTTTTCAATGTCGTAGAAGCAATCTTTTTTACAATTCTCACTGGCGGTCATTAACCTCTGTGAAGAGAATACTTAGTGCCGGTGTCATCATTCATGGTGCCAGAAATATTGAACTGGACCGGCAATAGACTGTATTGTACCATGCTGGTACAATAAATCTTATACAAAGGTCCATAGCGCAGCAGGACATTCCGGAAGGTTACAATGATCCCACTATTTCCAGAAACAGCCAGACCTCTCGTATTCGCCCATCGCGGCTGCTCCTACCGGGCCCCGGAAAACACCATGGCGGCCTTTGAACTGGCGGTAAAACAGCAGATTCCCGGAATAGAACTGGATATTCAGCTCAGCGCCGATGGAGAACTTGTTGTATTTCATGACAGTAACCTTGAACGAATATGCGGTATTTCCGGAAGCGTCACGGATTTTACCATGAAGGAACTGCAGCAAATGGATGCGGGCACATGGAAAGCCCCGCAATACACGGGAAGCGGCATTCCCTCATTGCGGGAGGTCCTTTCTGCCTTCGGAGGATCGGTTCTCTTTGATGTAGAGATCAAGTATTACCGCTTTCGGGAGGCCCTGAATATTCCGGCGGCAATGGCTGAACTTCTGGACGAACTGGACCTTCATGAAGGTATCGCTGTTTCGAGCTTTGATCCCCGGATAGTGCGCAGAGCAAAACAGGTGCTGCCGTCGATCCCGGCCGGACTCATCCATGACGCCGGTTCGCTGCCTTCATGGCTGCCTCTCGCTGCGGCCTGCAGTTACAGCAGAGCAGACTTCCGAAAACCCTCCTCCGCCATTATCAAAGGACCGGTATCCGGAAGACATCCCCGGCTCTGCTGGACCGTGGATTCCTCCGATGAAGCCCGGCGTTGTCTTTCTGCCGGTGCAGCGGGAATAATCTCAAACCGCCCCGAAGATCTGCTCATTTTAAACGTTCACTGAATTCTGCACCCAGGATCTTACCCAGCTGCCGGTATGCTGATACAACCGTACTCCTGGAGTTCCCGCCGATAACCGACTTTTTCATCTCCCCGGTTGAATAGGAAATACCCTCCGAGGCAAAATGCATCGCCTGGGCCGAACCGAGAACGGTAATATGAATTCTCCCTTCTTTTTCCGCGTACTCCGATATCCTGGTATTTCCGTAGATAAGCCAGCCGGCGCGCCCGTGGATCTCCCCCAGGCGGCGGGCAATCTCCCGCGGATTTTCGCCGTAGCCTTCCATCCCGGGCTCAAGAATCTTCACATCAAACAGGTCAGAATCAAAAACCCCGGCAATACCAGAAGCAGTATAACTGCCTCCGGTCAGATTACCCGCATTATCACGATCTGAAATCAGGACTCCCAGCACGATTTTGCTTTCCGCCTCCTTTACCCGGTACGGGAAAACCGCTTGAACAGTATTGACGGAGCGTTTGAGGGCATGAAAGGCATCCGCGGCACGAGTCCCGGGAAAGACAGGTTCACTGATACCTGCAAGTTCCCGCTCGAGATCCAGAGATATATGGACAGCGCCGTTGCCCCGAAAAAAAGGTACCGGGGGTTTATATGATACAGCCCCATCTTCGGCAGAGAAAAAGAGGAGCAGGGATTCGCTGCCTGGAATGGCAACGCCGGGAATCGTATGCCGTACCAGAAGTCTCACATCGGAGAGTCCATCAGCCTGTTCGCCGTAGATGACCCGGGCCTCGAAGGAAGAGGGAAACGGCCGTCCCAGCCCAACTGTCATTCCGGCAGTCAGGGGCTCTATTCTGATCTTTTCTACTATCCTGCGACTTTTCTCCAGAACTCTCACAATCTGCTCTTCTGTGTCCCCTGACAAAAACCTCTCGGAGCTGAGGGCTGCCAGATATGCCTTGAGCGCCAGATAAGGCCTGTCCGCTGCAAGAAGGCGGTCTCCTTTCTGCTCGCTGGGTACAGGAGAATCATCTCCTTCGACTGCCGGCACAACCCCTGAAACATCCGGTGCCGCGTAATCACCCTCCTGGTAAGCCGCATCCGCTTTGGAACCTGATGCGGACGCACATCCGGTCAAAGCGATGAGACAAACAATGAGTAGAACGAGTATCAGGTATAAGTACGGTTTCCAACGGGCCATTACGCGATTACCTGCAGTGATAATTAAAAAAGACCGGCATAAAAAGCAAGCTCATTTCCCCGCTGATACGCCGGCGAAAAGTTCTCCATACCTTCAATTCCCGGTGTAAGTGTATACACCAGGGATTCCAGATCCTCTATGGAACCAAGGAACCATACCTTGAACCTGGCCTCTCCGGAAGAGGCGGACAGCCGGGATATTTTTCGGACCCCGCCTTCCAGATCCTGAAGAAAACGCTTTACTGCCTGCTGCCCCGGGGAATTCAGAAGGATCAGTTCATAGGGGATTCCCTGAATCATGGCCCGTCCATAGGACTCCCGGGCCTCAGCTACCAGCTCCGGTAATAGTTCAAGAAAAACGCTTCCCAGGGCTAAACCGACAGCCTCCTGTTCTGATTCGGCACTGAAAGCGGGAGGCGATTCCCTGGAAGAGAGGGATGCAGCCTTGTCCCAGCTCAGGGTATCTATCAGGTTAATCTCTACCGAAGCGGTGGCATAAAATCCGCCGGAGTCACGGCGGGTCTTTATTTCTGAATCAACTTCAAGGTACATATCCGCTGTCAACTTTGCCGCAGTCCACTGGAGCAGCGGGACCTCTCCATTGGTCTCTTCAAGGTAGGTTTGCTGTTGTCCGTCACGTATAACTTCGACCTGGTCAGGATAACGGCAGGCATACCCGTGCTGTGTTAACAATCCGGCCAGCACCCTGGCTGCCTCGATATCATAGGGGCCCCGATTTTCCGCTGACCGGCCTGTATGTATCATAAAAACAATACTGTTCAGATATTCCGTCAGCCGTTCTTTTTCCTCGTCATTCAGTTTGATCCGGCTGAATCCGGTTATATCCACGGAATCAGGCTCCTGTGTTTCCTGGGCCGACGTTCCGGGTTCGGACTTTGGTACCACCGGCTGGCTGACAAGATACGGTGCAGCATAGGCAGGCATGGTCTCATCGCTGAGTCGTGCCTCTTTGCCACTCCCGGGAAGCAGCTCTTCCGGGAATCCTGCCTTTTGCAGATGGTTTATCAGCACAGGAAGATCCAGGCGTCCCCGGATAACCACGGTGCGGCCCTCAGAGCCGGGTGAATCCTCGACACCGAGAACCTCTATGCTGTTCTCGTGGTACATACTGTTTCTAATGGACACCGGTCCGGAAAAAAGCTTATCCAGGGCTTCCTGGTTCTTTAGTGCCGCCCCCGGCCCCAGCAGGGCTTCCGCAGCTTTTCGTGCTCCGTCCCGCAGGGCCGTCTCCATGGCCCGGTCCTCAGTCGTACCCTCTCCCTGACCGTACACCAGGGGCGCGGAATACTCTGCAGAGAGAGCCTTCTCCTCTCCATCAGGAATTCCGGAAGACGGCTGTTCCACCGTCGCGCAGGAAAAAATAAAAGCCGATACCGCAGCCAGCACTACCTGCCGGGTTATATGTCTTGTACGCGCCATTGTATATTCAGCACTCCTTGATACGAGCAGCGCTCAGATTGCTACATCTTCCAAATCAAACCCCCTTTCAGGGTTATTCCGTTATAACCATAACGATCATCCTCTTCAAGACCGGCCCTTCCGACCCAGGTGCAGTAACCTATCCCCAGGAGAACACGCCAGGAATCGAGAACAAGCCAGGTAATTCCGATCTCGCCCATACCTCCGACATAGTCCACGCTAATCGGGTCTTCCCCTTCGCGGGGAAAATAGAGCCCCACCCCTGCCATACCCGATGGTATGATCTGAAGTCGTCCTATGTTCCAGACTAGCTGCATTCCCACATAGGGAAAAAACGGAAATCCCGGAACAGCTCCTTCCGCTACCGGAAACTCAAGCCCCGCTACCGGATACAATCCCGAGAACCCCCGTGTCCCTGCAACCCGGATACCCGGAACCGCTGTCAAGGCTCCGGAGAAGTGTATGACCCCTCCGACATAGCTTTGCACATCAAGGCCGCATGCGGACCGGGGAATCAGGATATCATCAATCCCGGGTTTTCCATAGACAACCCGGGCGATCCCTGCCTCCGGATACAGCTCCGTAATACTTACGAGAGCTGCGGGCTGCCCCCCTCCCGGTTTCCGGTTTTCTCTTACCAGCGAATGGACAAACATTTCATCACCGACCCTGAGCTCCATTGCCGGATCTACAGAAAAGACAATCTCCCGTTCTCTGACATGAAGCACCACAGGCCCCGGAACCGTCTGCTCAGGTAACACGGAAAAGGGAATCAGCAGCAATAAACTGAACACTGCAGCTGTTTTCAGGAGTATGCTCATCCCCGGAATTTCAGACCTCAGGAGGGACCCCCCGTCTCCGCAGGCTGGAATGCTAAGCGGTCCTCACCCTTTAGTACCAGAATGGAATCGAGCCGCAGGGTCCTGTCCACAGCCTCCAGCCAAAGCTGCAGTTCCTCCTGACCGCCTTCCGCCGTAAGAGATGCAAGAACTGAATCGTCATGGCTGATAATAATGTTATGTTCCCGGCGCGAGATCATGAGTAACACCTTGCCGTCTGCCCCGGCGGCAAGGGAAACAGAAGGAGTCTTTTCCTCTCCCAGTTTAAAACTGATACCAGCAGAGACGGACGGGTCTATAAACGAGAGGATAATCCGTCCAGCGGCACTTTGCAGGGGTATAATGAACCCGGCCGGATTGTTCCTCCCGATGATCATCACGCTCGGCTCGCCATTCTCGCTGCTGCCGGAATCGTCGTTAACAATAATACCATCGGGAACGGGAGTATCGAAGCCCTCCGCCATTGCCAGGGACCGGCCGTAACGCTCCCGCATGGCAAAACCGTAGATTCCGCCCTCCGAAGGGGATTCCACAGACCGGATTCCGAACTCATCAAGCAGCCCGGAAAAGCCTCCTCCGATAATCGTACTAAAGCTGCTGCCCAAGAATCCTGTTATTGGAGGTAAACTGACCTCGCCCTGATATTCCCCGTCTGCATACCAGCGCAGCCGCTGTAAAGATGCATGCGGTTCCAGCACACAGGCCAGATAGAGGGGAACATCGGCTTCTGTCCGGAGCAGAGGCATGGGAGCATAAAAATCATTACCTTTTAAAAGGAATCCGTCATCGTTCCGCTCAAGAGAGATTACCTGATTATCCTGCTGATCGCGAACAGTAAAGACCGCACCGCTTTTTGAAAATATTCCCTTCATCTCCAGAACAAAGGCTTCCGGTTTCCCGTTTTTGAACGGAATCAGACTGGTATCGAAAACAAGGGCTTCTTCTGCCGAAAAACGGTAACCGAAGATTTCGGCATCAAGGGCCAGAAGAGGATTACCCTCTATGCGGGGCTCCGGCAGCTCTGTACTGCCGCTTGACTGAAAGGTGCCCCGGAAATGGAAGAGAGAACTGTAGGATTCCCAAGGCCCCAGCTCTCCACGAGGAGTACCTTGATCGGTTGAAACAAAAGCTTCACCGCGCTTTTCCGCTCCTGAAAAGGAAAAATTGCCATTTTGCGGAGGAGGAAAGGGAAAATATTCTGCTGTAACCAGGTAAATTCCCGGGGTACCAGGGACCTGCCAGCTCGCGAGTTGAAAACCATCTGCTACGCGACCCGCCGCTATGGTCCTGCCCCCCGCTTTCCAGCGGATATAGGGATCCTCCACCGCGCCCTGTTCCAGATCAGCGAAGAATACCATTCCTTCTCCGGGCAGTACCGTAGAGGGATACGCGCTGATGCCTTTTATATTACCGGCACTGGAGGAGATAAAGAAGGGAAGCTCCAGTTCCGCCTCGTCGCTATCCTCATTCCGGGACCTGACAGAAACGATGTAGTAGCCCGGGACCAGATCAGTGGTCTCCAGCAGCACCACCGAAGCCTTGACGTCATATTCCCGTGTTGAAATCAGAGCACCGGAGCCCTTGTGCACGCTTACCAGAAGAAGGTCCGGCAGGGTTGAGTCTGAATCAGATGCCAGGCTGACCGGTATCTGGTCCCCCGGTTCAAGCACTGAGCCCGCGGGTATCGTACTCAGCCGGATTGCGTTTGAAACGGCATAGATATCCATAAGCCCTGATTCGCCGCATCCTGAAAAAGACAGAACCCAGATCAGGACGAGTACAATTGAGGATAAAGCTGTAGCCGCTCGCCGCATCTTCATGGTTTATTAATAATATACTACTCTTTAAGGGAGGATTAAAACTCCTCCAGCAGGCTGCTTTCTCCTGGACCGAAAAACTCCTCCATCAGACTCTCCTGGCCTTCGCCGCCAAGCTGTCCATAGAGTTTGAACCAGTGTTCGATCCTGGCAATCCGGGTCCGTTCTTCATGGCGACGCCGCATAAAGTTCCGGAAAAAATCCGAAATACGGACACCGCCCACTGCCTCGTCCCGCTCAATCCCGGACTCATCGAGATAACGGGAAAGTTCTGCGAGGCGGAAAAACGTCTGTCGATACAGGGGTATAATGCTGCGCATCCGCGCCAGGGAAGGAGAAATTTCGGCGCGAAAACGGTAGAGATCACCACTTCCAAGGGGGGAAGAACCGTCGCTGCTGCGCCGGGCGTAATCTTCGAGCCTGGCCTGAAACCCTTCAAGGTCTGTATAGGCTTCGGCAAACCGGGGTTCAACCTGCTGAAACTGCTTAATATAGGCGCGGAAAAAAACCGGCGCACCGGCTCGAAAGATCTCCATCCTGGTCTCCTGCCACTGACGCCTGAACTCGTCATGTGCATCAGGCTCAACAACCACGGGACTGATATTCTGTCCCGGAACCTTCTCCGCCCCGCGGCCCGCAGAAGCAATAACCTCCCGCTGATTCTGGTCCTGGCAGCTGACACTCCCCTCTTCGCAAAGGACGAGTACACCGCCGTCGGGAGCTGTAACAACCTCGAACTCCGTTCCCCGCACTCCCATAACGGCGCTCTCGGTTTTAACAGAAAGCTCTTCACGTCCGCTGAGCCGGGCCACCTTGAGGCTCAGAGAGCCGGTAAACACCTCGATTCTTGTTTTTGCGCCCCCCTCTTCCAGGCTGGTTTCCACCCGAAAACTGGTGTTATTGCCGACACTGATGCTGGTCCCCTGCTGTCGAAGGGTTGAAAGACTGAATTCCACCCTTCCGTCAGAGCCGGTCTGAATCGTGTCGATTGCTTCCAGGGGAAAGCCGATATCCGAAGAAAAGAGTTCAACTATTTCACCGCCGCGGTGAATATCTACTATTCCTTCCAGGTACTCAATCCTGCCGACCTCCTGAGCCGTGACTGCAAAAGGAACAATAGAGAATACCAGCATTACCAGAATAAATACTGTTCTTCGCCTCAAAACCGCCGCGGTAAACCTCATTACGTTTCTCCTTATCTGATCCGGAAATTTATCACGAAGGGGGCGGGCTTTCAATTTCACCCCATAAGAGAGCCAAAGCTAATATTGTTTCGGCAGCATAGGTCATAACCTCGAGGGACGCCCATTCAGACAGGCTGTGGAAGTTGTGCCCGCCGGTAAAAAGATTCGGCGTGGGTATCCCCAGTTCCGAAAGCCTGGCCCCGTCGGTACCGCCCCGGATAGAAGTCATTATCGGATTCAAACCCAGGGAGGAAACAGCCTTGCGGGCCAGATCAACAACCAGGGGATCCTTTTTAAAGGCATCGCGCATGTTGAGATACTGCTTTACCCAGGCTACCTTTACCTTTCCCCCGGGATAGGCGGCCTCCAGGGCGGAGGCAAAGCTTCTGAGGGCCTCTACACGGCGCTCTACCTCATCCATTTCAAAATCCCGCAGAATCATCGTCAGTTCAGCCTTTTCCGTATGCCCTGATACCTCGACACCATGATAGAAGCCGTATCGCCCGTCAGTGGCCTCGGGGCTTTCACTGCGGGGAAGCATCCCCAGGAAACTTCCAAGCATGCTTATCGCGTTGACCAGCCGGCCCCGGGCGCGTCCGGGATGAGCTGCCACACCGAAAAAGCTGATATCAGCCCGGTAAGCGGTAAAACACTCCGCTTCCAGCGTACCTGATTCATCACCGTCCAGGGTGTAACAGCAGCGGCTTTGTATTCTGTCCCGGGGAAAACGGTCCATCCCCTTGCCGGTCTCTTCATCCGGAGTAAAGATAATCTCCAGAGGCCCATGGGGGAGCTCGGGATTGGCCTGGAGGTACTCAATGGCAGCCATAATCTCTGCAATACCGGCCTTGTCGTCCGCACCCAGCAGGCTTGTGCCGTCGGAGGTGATTATGGTGTCTCCCTTGCGCGAGGCAAGGTCGGTCATGCGCTCCGGATCAAGGATCACAGAATTTTTAAGCTCAATGGCAGTCCCCTGCCATCTGCGGTGGATGATGGGAGAAACATCCTTGCCGGAGACATCGGGGGAGGTATCCACATGGGCCATGAATCCAACCGTGGACGCACCGGGACCGACACCCCGGGCAGACAGGCGGCCGATCAAAAAACCCTGATCATCCAGCTCGACGGCGACCCCCATCTCCTCCAGTTCCGAGGCCAGAAGATGCAGAAGCTCCCACTGGCGGCTGGTAGTGGGAGAACCTGTTCCGTGGGGGTCCGAAGTGGTCCAGATCTTCGCATAGCGAATAAAACGCTGTAAAAGTTTTTCTGAGGAAATCCGTTCAGGTGTTTGCATGGTGCGGCGAGTATACCATGATCTGTTGCTTTTTAGTAGGTGATTATCTATATTGGTGCCATGCAGATACCAAGCTATCCTGAGTTTTCGCCTATAAAACTGGAGATGCGGGACGAGCTCCACCCACAATTATCTCATCTCAAATTCGGCATTTCGGAGTTTACATTTGCCAACCTGTTTCTGTTTCGCAAGACCTACGACTACCGGCTGAGCCGGCTCAATGACGGCGGAATTGTTATCTCCGGCAGGAAAGAGGGTGAAGACTTCGCCATGCTCCCATTTGGGCTCCCCGACGATGAGACCCTGATCAGTCTTTTTTCGGACCATCTGTATATCAAGAACCTGGCCGAACCCTATGCCGCAGCGGGTCAGATCGATCTTGAACGTAAGGGATTTTGCGTCATTGAGGACCGCGACAATTTTGACTACCTTTATCTTACTAAAGACCTGGCCCACCTTCCGGGAAAGAAGTACCACAAAAAGCGTAATCTTGTAAAACAGTTCATTAATAACTATGAATATTCGGAAGTAAAAATCGATGCCGATAATATTAAAGACGCCTTTTCCGTCGCACGGCAATGGGCGGATGACCGTGATGATCCAGGCGATACAGCGGCGGCTGTCGAAGCCCTGGAACTCAAAGACATTCTGGATCTCTGCGGGTATCTCTATTACGCGGATGGGGTTCCAGCGGCCTATGTACTGGGAGAACCGATTGCCCGGGGAAAGGGTTTCGTAGTCCATTTCGAAAAGGCCGTGGGCAGCTACAAGGGGATCTATCAGTTTATCAACAAGGCCTTTGCCTCCATTCTTCCCCACAATATCTCGTTCATTAACCGGGAACAGGACCTGGGAGACCAGGGACTCAGACAGGCCAAGATGACCTATCGTCCCACTGGTTTTGTCAAAAAATACCGCGTATATATTGATCCGACCTGCCCCTGTCCCCAGGAATAACAATTTTCGTATTAACACGGAAGGAAAATACAGAGTATAGTCGGAATAAAGGACCGGGATCACGGACCGAAAGGAGCAGAGATATGACCCCCCTGGATATGTCGGAAGCACCGCTGCCGGAGTTATACGGAATCAACGCCTTCAGCGATGCTGTCATGAAGCAGCGTTTACCCAAAAGTATCTATAAGGCCATACGGGAAGTACAGGAGGGCAATGCCGATCTTACGCTGGAAGTGGCCGAGGTTGTAGCGAACGCGATGAAAGACTGGGCCATAGAGCGGGGAGCTACCCACTACACCCACTGGTTCCAGCCCCTTACGGGCCTGACGGCGGAAAAACACGACTCCTTTATTTCTCCCACCGGGGACGGCCGGGTAATGATGGAGTTTTCCGGCAAGGAACTTATCAAAGGCGAACCCGATGCATCGAGTTTTCCTTCCGGCGGCTTACGGGCGACCTTCGAGGCCCGGGGCTATACCGCCTGGGACACAACCTCGCCGGCCTTTCTGAAGGAGGACAGCACCGGGGTTACCCTCTACATTCCCACTGCCTTTGTCTCATACCACGGCGAAGCGCTGGATAAAAAGGTCCCTCTGCTGCGCTCCATGGAGGCCCTGAACCGCCAGGCCATGCGGATACTCCATGCCCTGGGAAATACCAGCAGTAAGCGGGTCATAACTACCGTGGGAGCCGAGCAGGAGTATTTTCTCGTCGACAAGGGCTACGCGGACAAACGATCCGACCTGATGCTTACCGGGCGCACAGTTTTCGGCTGTCTGCCGGCAAAAGGTCAGGAGATGGAAGACCACTATTTTGGCGCCCTCAAGGAGCGGGTCTCCGCTTTTATGCGAGAGCTCAATATGGAGCTGTGGAAGCTCGGGATCTCCGCCAAAACCCAGCACAACGAGGTTGCTCCCAACCAGTTTGAGATTGCCTGTATTTTCGATACCTCCAACGTTGCCTCCGACACAAACCAGCTGGTCATGGAGACCCTGGGACGGGTGGCTCTGCGGCACAACCTGGTGGCCCTGCTCCATGAAAAGCCCTTTGCCGGGGTAAACGGATCGGGCAAGCATAATAACTGGTCCATAGCCACCGACGACGGAATCAATCTGCTGGAGCCGGGAGAAAACCCCCGGCAGAACGCCCGCTTCCTGCTCTTCCTTGCAGCAGCCATCCGGGCTGTGGATGAGTACGCCCCCATACTTCGGATGTCCGCCGCCAACGCCGGCAACGACCATCGTCTGGGTGCGAACGAAGCCCCGCCGGCAATTATTTCGATCTTTCTTGGAGATCAGCTGACGGAAGTACTTGAGGAACTCGCCGACGAAACGAAAGAGAAGCATGCAGATATCTCCTCTCTTCTGGAAACAGGTGTCGCTACCCTGCCGAAGCTTCCCAAGGACCTTACCGATCGGAACCGGACCAGTCCCTTTGCCTTTACCGGGAACAAGTTTGAATTCCGCATGGTGCCCTCCTCAGAATCGGTTGCCGGCCCCAATGTTGTGCTTAATACGGCCATGGCGGAGATCCTGAGACGCTTTGCCGACGACCTCGAAAAAGCCAAGGAACCGCAAAAGCTGATCCCCCTGCTCATTGCCGAAACCTATCGCAAACACAAGCGGATAATCTTTAACGGCAACGGGTACAGTAATGAGTGGCTCGCTGAAGCCGAACGGCGGGGCCTGCCCAACATTACATCCACAGTTGAAGCGATTCCGCAGATTATCAGCGAGGCCTCGGTTGAACTCTTCGACCGGCACAAGGTATTTCGATCCGAAGAGCTCCACTCCCGCAGTGAAATTTATCTGGAGAAATACGCCAAGCAGATAAACATAGAAGGCAGCATCTCCCTGGAGATGGCCCTCACCGAGATCTACCCCGCGGCTATGGAGTACATCCGGCGACTGTCCGGGAGCATAGATGCCCTGCGCAGGGTGTCCACATCTCTTGCGGTTGAGGACCATCTCGCCCTGTTGAAGGAGGTAAACGATACCGCCCTTTTCCTTAAGCGAGGTTGCGACAAGCTTGCCGACGCCATCGCCAGGGCCCGGGGAGTTTCAGGATGCGAAGCAAACGCCAGGGCGTATCGCGAGCTTGTTTTTCCAGCCATGCAGGAACTCCGGCTCCATGCGGACAAGCTTGAAAGCCTTATTCCCAGAGAATTGTGGCCCTTTCCGTCCTACGAGGAGCTGCTTTTCCGGCTGTAAGAAAAACCGGGTGCTACTTTCTGGTAGCTCCCGGTTTTTTTACCTACATTTTCGTAGCCGTTTCAGAACTCCTTTATTACCATACTATCTCATAGAAGCAGCACAACTCCTTCCATTACAAGCAATAATTTATTTCCAGGAATTCGTGGCATGATTCTTGCAGAATAATTGTAGCAATAATTTACCAAGGAGCGTGATGTGGAACGCACTCATATTGATTTTACCAGCAACCCGCTTACCGAGATTTACGGCTGCAACTGCTTTAACGACGCAGTCATGCGGGAAAGGGTTCCAAAAACTATTTACAAGATTGTGAAACAGGTACAGGCCGGGGAGACCGAACTCAGGGCCGAAGTGGCAGAGGTAGTTGCCAACGCCATGAAGGACTGGGCAATAGAAAAGGGAGCTACCCACTACACCCACTGGTTTCAGCCCTTGACGGGTCTTACAGCAGAAAAGCACGACTCATTTATTTCCCCGACTTCGGATGGTAAAGTCATTATGGAGTTCTCCGGCAAGGAACTGATTCAGGGTGAACCCGATGCATCCAGTTTTCCTTCCGGAGGCTTAAGGGCAACCTTTGAAGCCCGGGGCTACACTGCATGGGACACTACCTCCCCCGCCTTTCTTAAAGAAGACAATACCGGTGTGACCCTCTACATTCCCACCGCCTTTATTTCCTACCACGGCGAAGCCCTGGACAAGAAGGTCCCCCTGCTGCGCTCCATGGAAGCCATCAATAAGCAGGTCATACGGGTGCTCAGGGCCCTGGGGAACGAAACCAGTAAACGGGCCATCACCACCGTCGGTCCCGAACAGGAATACTTCCTGGTCGATGCCGAGTATTTTAACAAGCGCCCCGACCTTATGCTAACCGGCAGGACTGTTTTTGGTTCCATGCCCGCGAAGGGCCAGGAGATGGATGACCACTACTTTGGTTCCATCAAGGAGCGGGTAGCGGACTTTATGCGGGAGCTGAACTACGAACTGTGGAAACTCGGAATTTCCGCCAAGACCCAGCACAACGAGGTAGCACCGAGCCAGTTCGAATTGGCGACGATCTTCAATTCCTCCAATGTAGCCACCGACACCAACCAGCTTGTTATGGAGACCATGAAAAAGGTCGCCAGCAGGCACAAGCTGGTCTGTCTGCTTCATGAAAAACCTTTTGCCGGCGTAAACGGATCGGGAAAACATAACAACTGGTCCATCGGTACCGATGACGGACAGAACCTTCTTGAACCGGGGGACAACCCCCAGGACAACGCGCAGTTCATTCTGTTTGTGGCCGCCACCATTAAAGCGGTGGACAAGTACGCCAGGATTCTGCGGATGGCCGCCTCCAATGCCGGAAACGATCATCGTCTTGGGGCCAATGAAGCCCCTCCCGCGATTATCTCCATCTTTCTCGGCGACCAGCTCCAGAGCGTGCTGGAGAACCTTGCCGACGGAAACTCCTCCGCCGGCAGCGCCGGGATAAAACTCGAACTCGGGGTGACTACCCTGCCCAAACTGCCGAAGGACATTACGGACCGGAACCGGACCAGCCCCTTTGCTTTTACGGGCAACAAGTTCGAGTTCCGCATGGTCCCCTCCTCTGAATCAATTGCCGGTCCCAACGTGGCATTAAATACCGCGGTTGCGGAGATCCTTTCCGAGTATGCAGATGAACTGGAAAAGACGAAGGACAAAACCGCCGCCATCCAGAAGCTGGTAAAAGAGACCTGGAAAGCACACAAGAGGGTCATCTTCAACGGCAACGGCTATTGCGATGAGTGGATCGCCGAGGCGGAAAAACGGGGTCTTCCGAACATCAAGACTACAGTGGAAGCCATCGCGGAGCTGATTACTCCGGAGTCCGTGGCACTGTTTGAAAAGCATAAGGTTTTTACCAAAGAAGAGCTGGAATCCCGTTACGAGGTATATCTGGAAAAATACTGTCATCAGCTCACTATCGAAGCCAATGTAATGGTCCAGATGTCGAAGCTGCAGATTTTTCCCGCAGCCACAGCTTACGCAAAAACCCTGGCCGATTCTGTGAGCTCCATGAAAAACGCCGGAGCAGACATCTCGGCCCAGGTCGAGGTACTTAACGGGATTTCCGCGGAGATCCGGAAACTGAAAAGCACAACCGACGAACTGGAAAAAGAAATTGAGGCGGCGAAGGCTGTGTCCGACCTTTTCGAGATGGGTAAAGCTTTCAGATTCAGGGTTTTCGAAAAGATGCAGGAGGTCAGGGCCCATGGCGATGCACTGGAAACCATGGTCGCAAGGAACCACTGGCCCTTTCCAACCTATGAGGACCTGCTTTTCAGACTATAGAAACGATCGCTTGATTAATACGGGGCGCTCTTTACGGGCCCCCTGTTAATATTGTGCCGCATAGTGTACAGACAACGCACGCGGAAGCAGCTGTCCGCGTAGATGATGCAGCCTGCCTGCGGTAATCATCTTAAATACCTGGAGGAAACTTGTTATGAGCGAAATTACAAGCCCTAAGGACGTTCTGGAACTTATGAAACGGGAAAATGTGGAGGTAGTGGACCTCCGTTTCATGGATTTTCCGGGACTATGGCAGCACTTTTCCGTACCTGCCCACGAGATCGATGAGGAGACTTTTTCCGAAGGTCTCGGGTTCGACGGCTCCAGTATCCGGGGCTGGCAGGCGATAAATGAGTCGGACATGCTGGTAAAGCCGGTGGCTGAGTCTGCTTTTATTGATCCCTTCTTTCAGCACACGACCCTGGTCATGGTCTGCAATATCTGCGATCCGATTACCGGAGAGGATTACCCCAAGGACCCCCGCAACATCGCGCGCAAAACCGTATCGTATCTGCAGGCCTCGGGTATTGCCGATACGGTATTCATCGGACCCGAAGCGGAGTTCTTTATCTTTGATGATGTCCGTTTTGATCAGAATGAACACGAGGGCTATTACCACCTGAACTCCGTTGAGGGCCGCTGGAACACCGGACGAGTGGAAAACCCCAACCTGGCCTACAAGCCGCGCTACAAAGAGGGCTACTTTCCCGTACCCCCCACAGACAGCCTGCAGGACATCCGCAGCGAAATGATGCTTGTTATGGAACAGATCGGTATCTCCATCGAGGCCCAGCACCACGAGGTTGCCACCGGCGGTCAGTGCGAGATCGATATGCGCTTTGCCCCCCTGGTGGAGATGGCGGACAATGTTCTTAAATATAAATACATAATCAAGAATACCGCAAAGAAGTACAACCGTACCGTCACTTTTATGCCCAAACCGCTGTTCAACGACAATGGGTCCGGCATGCACGTGCACATGTCCTTCTGGAAGAGCGGCAGAAACCTCTTTGCCGGCGACGGGTATGCAGGTTTGTCCCAGGAGGCTATGTGGGCCATCGGAGGCATTCTGAAGCACGCCCCCGCGCTGCTGGCCTTTACCAATCCCACCACCAACAGCTACAAGCGCCTCGTTCCCGGCTTCGAGGCACCGGTCAATCTGGCCTACTCCAGCCGCAACCGCTCGGCCTCGGTCAGAATCCCCATGTACTCCTCTTCGGAGAAGGCCAAGCGCTTCGAGTTCCGCTGTCCCGATCCGTCAAGCAACCCCTACCTGGCATTTGCCGCCATGTGTATGGCCGCTATCGACGGAATTGTAAACAAGATAGATCCCGGCAGTCCTCTGGACAAGGACATCTACGATCTGCCGCCGGAGGAACTGGCGCAGGTACCCAAAACACCGGGATCGCTGCGGGCGGCCCTGGAAGCCCTTGAAGCGGACCATGAGTTCCTGCTGCGGGGAGATGTGTTTACCCAGGACGTAATAGATACCTGGATAGATTACAAGATGGAACACGAGGTCAAAGCCCTTGACCTGCGGCCCCACCCCTGGGAGTTCGCCCTCTATTACGATATTTAGGGAGCCCCCTGCAATCAGAGCCCCTTTCCCTGAATCAGGGAAAGGGGCGTTTTTTTTACCCTCTCCGCTTTCAATCAGCTTAATCCGGGTCTACAATTGATACAGCCTGCAGAGCAGAACAGAGGAAACCATAATGGACGGTGAACGACAGATCAGAGCACTGGGTCCCGAGCATCCCTTTATTACGGAAATCAGGCCTGCTTCCGCAGCCAGGCTGGAAATTACCATCAGCACCTATGACCTGCCCTCAATATTTTCTCTTTTAACCGGAGTCCTGTCGTCCCTGGGAATGGAAATAAGCTCCGCCCGGATACGCAGTATTAATCTGCCGGAAAATCCCGGAAAAAATGCACGAAAAAACCCCGCGCTACCCGGCAGGGGCATTCTGGACAGCTTTAGCGGAACAATCGGGAATGGAGAAACCGCCTCTTCTTTTCAACAGCGGCTGAACAAACACCTGGCAGAGCTGATTCCCCCTCTGCTCACACGAACCGGTCCGGACAGAGCTGCCACCGCGCGGCGCACAGTAAACGAATGGGTTGCATCTGCCGTTAACAGATTCACCGCACAAGAAAAATCCGTCCTGATGCCGATGGACCTCGTGGTCCGCAGTGATCTTCCCGATTACACCTGGATAGAACTGACCGCCCAGGACAGTCCGTTTTTTCTCTATTCCGTTACCACCGCCATTACTCTTCAGGGCCTTTCAGTTGAACGGGTCGAGATCAACACAACCCGCGGCAGGATTCTCGACCGTTTTGGTCTGCTGGATCTTGAGGGAAAAAAAATAGAAGACCAGAGGGCCTTGAACCTTCTGCGTTTCTCCATACTCCTGACAAAACAGTTTACCTTTTTCCTGGGTGAGGCACCTGCACCCTATGCGGCGATTACCCGCTTCGAATCCCTCCTTGAGGAACTGTCCCGCTCAGGAGACCCGGAACAGTGGAAAGACCTGCTGGAAAACCCGGAGGTTCTTAAGGAGCTGGCCAAGCTGCTGGGAATGAGCGATTTTCTATGGGAGGATTTCATCCGGCTGCAGTATGAAAACATTATTCCTCTGCTGGGAGGCGGAAACCGGATTCCAGGAGCAGGATTCGATACTCCGGTAACCCGCGAGGATTTTGAATACCGGCTGCAGGTTGCTCTCTCCAGGGAGACCAGCTACCAGGGAAAAGTCGACTGCCTGAACCAGTTCAAGGATGATGAGATCTTCAAACTCGACTTGCAGCAGATTCTCGAGCCCAGGGGGGAGTTTCTCCGGTTCAGCCGTAATCTTACCCGCCTCGCCGAAGCGGTGGCAGCCACAGCTTTTCTGCTGGCAGAGGAACATCTTGAATCCCGATACGGCCGACCACGTACCGTGGCAGGACTGGATGTGCCCTTTACGGTGCTGGGACTCGGCAAGTTCGGCGGGCAGGCCCTGGGCTATGCCTCGGACATCGAACTCATCTGCGTCTATTCCGATAACGGCAGCACTGACGGCCAAAATCGTATTCCCAACGCTGAATATTTTGACAGAATGGTTAAAGAAGCAGCGGGAATTATCAGGACAAAACAGGAAGGGATTTTCCGTATCGATCTGCGGCTTCGTCCCCACGGCAGCGCCGGTCCCCACGCGTCGAGTCTTGAACGCTTTACCTCCTACTATCGTGAAAAGGCCCGCTCTTTCGAACGCCTGGCCCTGGTACGGCTCCGGGCAGTAGCCGGCGACCGGGATCTTGGACACCGGGTGGAGATTATCCGGGATGAGATCGTCTATGCCCACGGGTCTCTGAACCTGGAGGAACTGCGGAATCTGCGCCAGCGGCAGCTGGATGAGAAAAACCGGGTTGGCAGTTTTAACGCCAAGTTTTCCACCGGTGCCCTGGTGGATGTCGAGTACACGGTACAGATACTTCAGGCTGAACACGGCACGGAGCACCTGAGCCTCCGTACTCCCAGTATCCACCAGGCACTGGAGGAACTCTCCCGTATTGGTATTATCCGCGCTGACGAAGCGCAGGAGATTATCTGGGCCTACCGCTTCCTGCGACGCCTTATAAACGCCCTGCGCATGCTCAGGGGCTCTGCCCGGGACCTCTTTCTTCCGGATTTTGAGTCCGATGAGTTCTCCCACCTGGCCCGGCGCATGGGCTATCGGAGAAAGCAGGATATGTCTCCCAGGGAACAGCTGAAAACCGAATTCGAAGAGCGCACAGCCCGGGTCCGGGGTTTTGTTGAGCATTATCTCGGCCGGGAATCCCTTCCCTCCCGGGGCGCAGAGTCTATTGCCGACCTTATACTCTTTCCGGAAAAACCCGGGGATTTGAAAGCGGAGATTTTAAAACGCTACGGGTTTCGAAACTGCAGGCGGGGAGTCCATAATTTTGAGAGTCTGGCACAGAAATCGGGAAACCGGGAGACCTTTGTATCTGTGGCGATTCTGGCAGTCCAGGAGCTGATGCGACGGAGCGATCCGGATATGGCCCTCAACAACTGGGAGCGTTTTGCCACTGCCTTTGAAGAGGGACAAGAACTGATCAGGCAGATGCTTTCGCAGCCGACTCGAATAAACCTGCTGATGCGTCTTTTTTCCGGCAGCCAGTATCTGAGCGATATCCTGGCCCGGGAACCGGAACTCTTCGGAGAAATAACCGACCCGGCCTTTATACACCGCCCCCTTACCCGGGAGGAGTTCCAGCGGCGTCTGGGTGATGAAATCGGCAAGGCCCCCTACAGAAAACTCTTTATTGCCGCCCTGCGCAGGGCCAGGAAACGAGAAATCCTGCGTATAGGAACCCGGGACATCTGCTACGGCGCCCCGCTGGAAGAGATTACCCGTGAACTATCCCTTACTGCTGAAAGCCAGATTCGTGAAGCCCTGAACTACGCCTGGCTGGAGATCGGCGGCGAAGGGGAAGTCCCTGTTGTTATGGGAGCCTTTGGAAAGCTGGGAGGAATGGAACTGAACTACTCATCAGATCTGGATCTGATCGGTATTCTGCGGACTGGTCCCGGGGCCGGATGCCTGGATAAAGAGCAGGGACGAAAGCTGATGGAACGGACCCGCGGACTACTGGCCGTGCCCTCGCCCGTGGGGGCAGGATACCGCGTTGATTACCGGCTGCGGCCCTTCGGCCGCTCCGGAGACCTGACAGCTGAAATCCCGGTCCTGGAGGAGTACTACCGAAAGAAAGCCGCCCCGTGGGAACTCCAGGCCCTTCTGAAACTCAGACTCATCGATCCTGATTCGAAGACCGCCGCGGATTTTGAGAATCATCTGCATCCCCTGTTAGGTAAATGGAGAGACCCGAAGGAGATCGTCGCAGCCATCAGAAATAACCGGCAGGCAGCCCTCAGAACAAACCGGGATGTTCTGCGTGGTTTACGGGATATAAAAAACGGCCCGGGGGGCATCCGGGACATAGAGTTCCTGATTCAAGGCCTGCAGCTCATCCACGCGCCGGAGTACCCGGAGCTGATCTGTGGTACTACCCTGAAAGCTCTGACTCTTTTGGGAGAAAGGGAGCTGCTCCAACCTGCGGACCAGCGGAGTCTGAATGATGCCTACCGGTTTTTCAGACGCATCGAGCATTTCCTGCAGCTATACGAAGACCGACAGATACACACCCTGCCCGGCAAGCCCGAAGAGCTGGAGGCCCTGTCCCTGCGCTGTTCGGGACTTTCCGGCAGCGAGTTCCTCAAGCAGGTCGATTCTTTAAGCGCCACAGTGCTGCGGCTAAACAATGAGTACTTTGCACTTTACGAAGCGTAATCCGTAACACCCGCCTCAGGAGGACCCCTCGGAAAAGAGTCCCATCAGCAGATTGGCCCCCATTTTATCCGGATCTTTCATGCTCTCCATGGATTTCAAGAGGTCCTTCAGTTCGAGGATCTCTTCTAAAAGGAGCAGACGGACCAGCTGTTCGTATTCCGGTGCAGTCCTGACAGAAATCGTATTATCTTTCTGCACCAGGGTTATCAGTATATCGTCTTTTCGGATGTGATAGAGCCGATCCTGGGACGAATCAACCCGGTGTATAAAGAACTCCTCATCCTTGAAGGCCTTGAGCATCTCCTGACGGATAAAGTCGGTCATACGCTGGGAAGGAAACTCGAGATCGAAGGACTGCTGGGAAGCTTCCGGCTTCTCCCCTCTTCTGCGCTTTGTATAGCCGCTGCCGCCGTTGAAGCTGCGGATAAGCAGAGGCGGCGCGGTTATACTGGCGACCAGCAGAGTCATGATTGCTACGCCGAACAGGTCTTTACCGATTACCCCCGACGAAAGCCCGATACCGGCGACAATCAGGGTTACCTCTCCACGGGGGAGCATTCCTGCACCAATGCGAAAGGCCCCCCGCAGATTAAAACCGGTCAGCAGACTGGGCAGCCCGCAGCCGATCAGTTTCCCGGCAATCGCCGTCAGGGAAAAGATAAGACCGAAACCAAGAACCGGTATCAGAGAGCTGAAATCCACCATCATGCCCATAACGCAAAAGAAGATGGGCACAAAAAAAGAATAGAGACCCGATAGATTCTCCCGTATTTCATGGGCAATATCGGTCTGGGAAAGGGAAAGACCGGTAACGTACGCGCCGATAATCATGGCAAGCCCCACAGTCTCGGAGAGCCCCGCCAGAATAAGGGCGAGTCCAAAAGCAATACCGGCAATGGTATCCATTCCCTGAAAGTGCTTGAGCCCCTTGGTCAGTTTTGGAGCAATAATGATTCCGATGACCGTACAGACCAGCCAGAACCCGAAAGCCTTGCCAGCTATAATACCGATCCCGCCCCAGTTGAGGGGAGCACCGCCGGAGGCCTTGGAAATACCGACCACCACCGCCAGCAGGATTATTCCCAGCACATCATCCAGTACGGCAGCAGCCAGGATGGTAACCCCTTCCGGGGATGACATCTTGTGTTTCTCCGACAGGATCCTGGCGGTAATCCCCACAGAAGTCGCCGTAGACAGGGTTCCGAGAAAAAGGGCCACAGGATCGGTAAAGGAGTTTACCTGAGGAAGCAGCATCACCGCCACGAGGTCGCCGAAAAGAAAGGAGACAACCACTCCGCCGACGCCAATCACCGATCCGAGGCCGGAAAAGCGCAGAAAAGTGGGGAGGTCAGTTTCCAGCCCCGAGAGAAACAGCAGAATAATCGAAGCATGTACCGCGAAACCATACAGTTCCGGCTGTATAGGAAGAACTCCATCGAAGATCGGAAAAAGCGGCCCGTGTAAAAAGGGCAGGACAATGGCCCCCAGAGCATAGGGACCAATTATCATACCGGCTACCAGTTCCCCAAGCACACGGGGTTGTCTCAGTGTATGGGTAAAAATATGGCCCAATATTTTGGAACTTATAATTACCGCCGCAAGCTGCAGCATGAGACGAGTCATGATATGGTTCATCGTGCTTACTCCAATAATGCGGAAAGCAGTTCCTGCTTTGATGTAACCTGCAGAATACGCTCCCGGGATTCCGCGGTCTTTAACAGACGGCTTATCTCTGCCAGAAACTGCACATGTGGACCTGTCTTGTTTAAAGGCGAAAGGGTCATGATAAAGATTCTGCTTTGTTCCCCGTCAAGGGACTCAAAATCGATTCCTTCAGGTTTTACAGCCACACAAGCCACAAGATCGTCAACCGCGCCGGATTTGCCATGGGGAATGGCAACACCATGCTGAATACCGGTGGACATCTTGGACTCCCGCTCGAGTACCGCCTGGAGAGCTGCTTCCCGGTCCTTTATTTTACCGCTTTGCGAAAGAAGATCGATCAGCTCTTCAATAACTTCCTTCTTGGTAGAAGCCTTCAATCCCAGAGAGACTACCTCCGGGCTTAATACTTTGCGTAGATTCATAACTAGTGACTGTAGAGACAGGTTCGAGAATTGTCAACCAAAGTCAACAGTCTTTACCTGAACAAGTATTACTGCACAATTTTCTGCACTTCTTCTACTATTGGATATATTTGTGGTCTATGTCGTTACTTTTTCGCACCGCTTCTTCATGATACATCCAATTTCCTATTATTCTGGTTCAAAATTTATCCTTTCGTGAACATAATTGGTAGTTTTGCCAATTTTTTGGTTTTTTTATATTGACAGCTCATAACCCTTGGGCCTATAGTTCATCAATGCCGGTTGTTATCCTCCGTTTGGCACGGGATAACAGCAAATACAGCAAAATTGGAGACAGAAAATGACCAAAAACCTCCGTACCGGCGCCGAAGTACTGGTGGATATCATCCAACAGCAGGGAGTCGAATATCTTTTCGGCTATCCAGGAGGAAACGCCATACCTGTTTTTGACGCCCTGGTGGATTCCCCGATCAAGCTGATTCTTACCCGTCACGAGCAGGGGGCCACCCACATGGCCGATGGTTTTGCCAGAGCCACGGGAAAACCCGGGGTTGTTCTGGTTACCTCCGGTCCCGGCGCGACAAATACCATAACAGGGATCATGACCGCACATATGGACTCGGTTCCCATGGTAATAATCTGCGGCCAGCAGCTGACCGGAAACCTCGGACTCGACGCGTTCCAGGAGGCTGATGTATCAGGAATATCCTACCCCGTAGTAAAACACTCCTACCTGATAAAAGAGCCGCAGGATATTCCCCGGATTGTCCGTGAAGCATTTCACCTGGCCGTTACCGGACGCCCCGGACCGGTTCTGATCGATTTACCGAAGGACGTTTCAAGTGCCCTGATTGATCCGGCGATCAACGAGGATTTTCATCTACCGGGATATACCATTCCCAGGGAAGGCAATGCAGAGGATATCGAGGCCGTAGCAGAAATGCTCAACCGGGCAGAACGCCCTCTTCTTCTGGCAGGGCACGGCGCGGTTATATCCGACGCCGGTAAAGCGGTAAGCTACCTGGCCGAAAAGATGCAGGTCCCGGTGGTAAATACCCTCCTCGGTAAAGGATGCGTTCCCGAAACCCATGAACTTAACCTCGGCATGCTCGGCATGCACGGTACAGCCTATGCCAACAAGGCAGTGGAAAAGTGTGATCTTATAATGTCCATCGGTTCCCGCTGGGACGACAGAATAACCGGAAAACTTGACGAGTTCTGTTCTTCCGCGGTAAAGATCCACATCGATATTGACCCCTCGGAGATCAACAAGTCAGTTCCGGTGGACTGCGCCATAGTCGGGGATGCCCGCCACGTTGTCGAAGCCATTGCTGCCATTGCAGAACCCGGGGACACCTCTGCCTGGATCCAGGAGATTCGTCGTTTTCGCCGCAACTTTCCACTGAAATACCGCAAGGAAGGCAAGCTGAGAGCGGAACATGTAATTGACGAAATCTACAAGCTTACAAACGGCGAAGCAGTGGTTACCACCGACGTCGGACAGCACCAGATGTGGGCTGCCCAGTATTACCTGATAAAACACCGTTACCAGTGGATCTCTTCCGGCGGCGCCGGAACCATGGGCTTCGGTTTTCCTGCCGCCATAGGAGCAGCCCTGGGTGTTCCGGACAAGACGGTAATTGCCGTAGTCGGGGACGGCGGTTTCCAGATGACGTTGAACGAACTGGCCACCGCGGTCATTCACAAGCTCCCTCTGAAGGTCCTGATTATCAACAATCACTATCTGGGCATGGTACGGCAGTGGCAGAACATGTTCTACGATAACCGTCTTTCCGGAGTAGATATGGAAGGCAATCCCAATTTTGTTAAACTTGCCGAGAGTTACGGTTGTAAAGCCTTCCGCATTAAACGCTCCGCCGATGTACGCAGGGTTCTCAGGAATGCCCTGGAATACAACGACGGGCCCTGTGTAATAGATGCGGAGGTAGAAAAAGAGGACAATGTCTTCCCGATGATTCCCTCCGGCGCGCCGTACAGCGCAATGCTGCTGGAAGTGCCGAAAACAGGCAGACTTGCCAAACCAACAGGAGGAACCTGATGAGTACAGCCGCCCAACAGGATTATCGTCAGCATACAATCAGTCTTTACGTAGCAAACAAACCGGGAGTGCTTATCAGGGTTTCCCTGGTTTTTGCCCGCCGGGGCTACAATATCGACAGCCTTGTTGTATCCGGCGCTCATGATCCGAAATTCTCCCAGATGAATATAGTAGCCTCGGGTGACTCCAAGACTCTGGACCAGATCCTGAAACAGCTGAACAAGCTGGTGGATGTTGTCCACGCCACCGACAATACAAGCCAGAATGTGATCCAGAAAGAACTCCTGCTGATAAAACTTGACTGCCCTCCCGATAAGAGGACCGAGATTCTTCAGGTTGCCTCCGCATTCAGCGGAGAAATCGTCGACCTCAGTGAGGCAACAATCACCTTTGAGGTTTCCGGCGACTCGGAAAAACTGGATACGGTTCATAACATCTGCAGCCATTACGGTGTTGTCGAGATGGTGCGCTCAGGAAAGATTCTGATGGCCAAGGGTGAGAACATCACCTGACAGAAACTTCTTCCTGAAGCAAAAACCCTTTACCGGGGTTCTATCTGTTATATGGAAACGGTATATGATTCGTCTGGGTTTAACCAGACCGGGACAGAGGGCCCCAGGGAGCGTATCGCCGCCGGGGGCCCGGGCAGGATTGCGGATGTCGACCTCTTAAAGGCACTTCTTGGTTCAGGCAACAAAACCTTCAGAGTAGATACCATAGCAGGGAAACTTCTGCACTACTTCGACAACCTGGAGGGAACCCCCAGTTACCGGGATCTGCTCACTCTTCCGGGAATGGGTACAGCGAAGGCTGCCCAGATTATCGCCGCCTGGGAGTTTTGCCGCCGCAGAATGCGCCCCGCCGAAGCAGCCGTTCGGTCACCGGAGGACCTGATTCCGCTGATCCGCCATTACGGCGACCGGCAGCAGGAGCATTTTCTCAGCATACCCTTAAACGGGGCCCATGAGGTTATCGGAATCCACATTGTTTCTGTGGGATTAGTCAACAGGACCCTGGTTCACCCCAGGGAAGTCTTCCGGCCTGCCTTGGAAAACTGCGCAGCCGCCCTTATCTGTGCCCACAACCACCCTTCAGGCCGTCTTGAACCCTCCCGGGAGGACCATGAAATAACCCTGCGCCTGATCAGAGCCGGTACGCTCCTGGGGATTCCGGTACTGGATCATCTTATCTTTCATGGAAGCCGTTTTTACAGTTTCTTGAGCAAGGGAAAGATCCGGCAGGAAGGAGAATGGGAAAGCTGAATGAAAAGGTAAATAAAGAAACACAAAAAAAGGACGGCCTGACAGACCGCCCCCGACTCTAACAAAAAACTCCGCAAACGGACAACCCTCTGCAGAGCTCCTCCTTTTTGTTAACAGAATGCTAACATGGAACTTTAAATACCGCAACAAAAATCTTTTCTGGCGTTTCTCATCAGGTCCCGGAAAGAATATTGGCCACGTAAAGCAGATATTTCGCCCGGGTACAGCCTACATAGATCAGCTCATCGGTAATGTTATGGTGCTGCTCCCCGGGAGTACCCGCATAATCCAGTAAAAGAATGACAACATCCGACTCAAGGCCCTTAAACTGGCTTATCGTCCGAAAACGGATTCCCTTGGAATGGGTCATTATTTCCGCTTCGAGTCTGTATCCGCAGACTGATCCGGTCTGGGCAAGCGCGGAGTTCTCGAAACTGAGATTTGAAAGTATCGTGATCATGCTGCGGCTGAGCTGATGCTCCTGCAGCAGGGTCCGCACTGTCTCCTCAACAAAGAGAGCGGCCTCTCCACGGCTGGAAAAGTCCCTCTCCATCGGATCAATCCCGGACATATCAAGGGGAATAGCAGTGGCACCAAGACCCGTTTTCTTTACTGCAAAGTCCAGGATACTGGGGGTATTCCGCAGATTATTTTTCAACCGGAATATATAGTCCCCAAGTTCTTTTGAGGCCAGCAGCTTTACAACCGGGAGCCTGGTATCGGGTTGAAAAATCGACTGGTTATCATCATAGAAGATATAGATAAACCTCTCGTCCCGGTTCGTAAAAAAGTAATCTATGCAGTCGCACCATTTATCCTCAAAGTCCTGGGCTTCGTCGATGACAATGGCATCGAAGGTGTCCTTTAATGTGTATTCGTGAAAGATAATCTCCAGCGCCGAGGGAAGGCGGTCGGAGAAGAAATCCCGGTTCTCACTGCAGCCCGAATCCGACGGGGAACCGGGCAAAAGCGTATTCAGAACCCGGACAAATATTTCGTCCTGCAAAACCTGCTTTTTACGAAAAATAGCCCGTAAATCAACGTCACAGGGGATCTTCGAAATCCAGCGGAGATACTCGAGAAAGTCACCCCCGGGATCAAAAAAATCCTCTTCTCCGGTCTCCATGTACAGCCTGTGCATAAAAGAAATAAACTCCCTTCGACTGCCGCTCTCGTCGAGTATGGCCGATAAAAAATCAGAAAGGACTTTCAATGCAAAGGTATGAAAGGTTTCAATGGTAACTCTGGAGAGGCCTCCCAGTTTTCGAATGATTTCGTAGCGAAGGTTTGAGGAAAAGCAAAGAAACAGCACATGCTTCCCCTCGTCGGCCAGACGCATAGTCTTTTTTACTGCCAGCCAGGTTTTGCCGGTACCGGCGGCTCCCTGAAAGCCGACCCGGCGTTTGTCGTCGAACAGGTTCAGCAGGTAATCCTGAAAACGGTCCACCGACTCAAGTTCCTCCTGCTGACGCCGCATGGCAAACAGCATGGAACGGTGCAGTACCATGTTCCCTTTAAAAAGAGAAAGAAACCGTTCTCCCTCCTCCCGTGTCAAGCGCCTGTCATCCTGGGGGCGGGTGTAGTCAAACAGCCCCTGGATCCAGTCATATATATGATCAAGGGTTCCCGCGTGCAGTACATTATGCTCGTTCAGGTCCCGGTGCCCGAGATTATCGCTGATTACCGCTTCCGGAAAACAGACCCCCCAGGAAAAGATGCCGGAAAACGGGAGCTTGAAATGGTTCCGGTAAAGGTCGCGAAAGGCATACTGGGCGTATCTGGCCTGATGCACCGGGTCTTTGATTCTGATTCGCTGTCCGTAACGGTTAACCGAAAACCATGCATTATCAATATTCTCGATTCGTCCGCCTTTAACCTCCAGGGTAAGAAACCCGCGGTCCCGTTTAAAGATCACAAAGTCGCACTCTCCCCTCAGGTTGCGGTTTCCTGTCCAGGTAACATTGTGAAATACATGAAAAGAGTTATCCAGCTGCTTTTTGAACTGTTCAAACATGAAAATCTCGGCGCCGGACTCGATCTGCTCCGGGTCAAGCACCTCAGGATACATTACTGCCATGGTTTTCCTTTGTATTGCCATTAACAATTTCAATATGGGGATAGGGCAATTCAATGCCCCGGGAAGCAAAGGCCTTAAGAATATCCAGGGTAATACCGTTCTTAACGGCGACGTAATCACTCTTTTCAAACCAGACTCCGAGGAGGACCTCGACGCCTGAGGAGGAAAACTCCGTAAACATTACAAAAGCTTCAGGATTGTTCAGAGCCAGAGGATGCCGGCCGACCACCTGACGCAAAAGACTCTCTACCAGCGCGAGATCTGTTCCGTAAGGAACCCGCAGCATAAAATCCATGCGCCGAGCCGGGAACTTGGTGATATTCGTCACCACCGAAGTTATAAGCTTCTGGTGGGGAATACGGATAAGGGTATTGTCGAAGGTCCTGAGCCGGACTGCCAGAAGGTCCACTGCGTACACTACACCGGTTGTTGTTTCAACCTTAATTACATCTCCGATAGTAAAAGCATTCTCGGAAACCAGAAACAAACCGGCAATAATGTTACTTAAGGAGGATTGTGAGGCAACGCCCACTGCCACTCCCGCGA
Source organism: Marispirochaeta sp. (assembly GCF_963668165.1). Lineage (NCBI taxonomy): Bacteria > Pseudomonadati > Spirochaetota > Spirochaetia > Spirochaetales > Spirochaetaceae > Marispirochaeta > Marispirochaeta sp. Next base: position 1,018,823 of record NZ_OY764212.1, read on the forward strand.
TTCCGGCAGCCCCCAGTATACCGGTAACCTGGACCCCCATACGGGAAAGAGCGCCAACAGCAACAAAGAAAAGGCCTGTATACCAGACCAGTTTTCGTGCTCCAAGGCGAACCGGCTGGGAGGCCCCGCGAAAGAATAAAGCCACTAACGGCATGAGAATTATACGCACAAAGGCGATTCCCAGTACCAGCACTATTCCGCCTTCGAATAGCTTGTCCCACTGTATTGTTTCAAGGCGTAGTAAATTCTGCATTCTTCTATCCCTTTAATTTCAGTAATAGGAGGCCAGGTTACGGAAAAAGTCGAAACTTTTACGTATCAGGCTGCTGTGACTTGGATTTTGAGGATAAGAAACCCTGCGGACTGATGGTCCCTCGGCCTTCTTTTTAAAGGAAAGAGAGCTGGAATGTTCGTTGCCCCGGAATGAGAAGATGATATCATCAGTAATAAACCCCTGTGCAGAAAGATAGAGGCCCAGATGCTCTACCCGGATACAGATGCGGCTGAAATCGAGGGTCTCGCCGGAGATATTCACGACCTTCATGTCACACCTGGCACAGAAATAGGGCACATCCAGCTCGTCGGTACGATGCCGCACCTCCAGGGGAGAAGAATACACGATTTCTCCTAAGTCGGGAGCCCCGAAAAGGTTTTTTGACAAAAGCATCGAAGAAACCTTCATTAATGAACGCTCTTTCCGCAGGGTTTTCAGGTTCAGAACCAGGGGGATCAGGGTTGTAAACTGGGCGGCTTCACCATCAGGAAGCAGGATAGATTCAAGGGGCTGCGCGGCAATGGGTCGGTCAGGGAGGGAAACCTCCGCCACCAGAAGATCATTATCGTCGTTTACAAAATAATTTGACCAGGCAAGATCCTCGGGCTTGGGCTCAACGGAAAAACGGAACGATCCCTCCAGGGGAGGCCGGTTTTCCATGGCCACACCGTACTGATCAGCGGAATCCAGCGCCAATCGCCAGCCAGACTCCCGGCGACATATCCACACCCTGCTGCGTCCGAACTGCAGCAGCCGTACTTCGCCGGGAGGTGTAGACAAATAATTCCAGACGGACCCGATTCCGACCCCTTCAATAATGTGATCACTCATGTTTTTCAGTGTAAAGAAAAACTGGTCAATTTGCTATCCTTCTGGGTATACTGAACTACAAATGATGTACAGAATACTAAATGTGCGACAGGTCCCGGGTGAAGATTTTAAAGTCTGGTTTACCGATGATTACTGGGACCTTTTTGTCTGGATCGACAGCAGCAAGCGAATAAGTTCATTTCAGCTGGGATACGGAAAACCTGCCCAGGAGCAGATGCTTATCTGGCGCCGGGGCAGCGGAATCCGTGCGGCAAAGGTCAGCGACGGAGAGGAAAACCTTACGGAAAACAGGACCCCCCTTCTTACAGCGGACAACAGCTATGATCTGGATGCAGTGCTTAAACGGTTCAGGGAGGACAGCAAGAAAATCAATTCAAAAATTAGCGACTTTGTAATCCTCATCCTCTCCAAAAACAGAAAGAATCAGAGCCGCCGGTAGGCAGAGGCATACATTCTTAAGGGAGCAGGATACCCTTCCACGGTCTTCCGCGTATCCTCCGGGTCCAGAAAACTTTCCAGAGACTGGGTATCGACCCACTCGGTTTTCCGTTGTTCGGTGTGGTCTATGGGAAAAGCCTCATGAATGCGGACCTTTTCAAAACCGCTTCTTTCCAGCATGTTCTTCAGAGCTGCCGCGGTAGGCAGAAACCACCACCCCGGGGCCTTCATATAGCGTTTTCCAGGAAAGAGGCAGGATTCATCCCGTCCCGGTATTCCGGCGGTTTCGATAACCAGATGGGCCCCGGGCTGCATGGCCGCAGCAAGATTCTCCAGAGCCAGAAGGGGGTGCCGGCGGTGATACAGAACCCCCATGAAAAAGACAAGGTCAAAAAAAGGGCCATACAGGGCAAGATCGTCGACCCCAAAAAGCTCAAAAGCCAGGCGGCTGTCCCGGTAAAATTTGTTGTTGAGATAGTAGTAGAAAAAATAGCGTTCCACCGGTTCACAGCCCACTACCAGGACAGGATCGTGCTCCAGCATCCGGTACATATAGTAGAGATTATTACAGCCCACATCGGCTATACGGCATCCCCGGATCTCCGGCTGCGCGAGCTCCATTACACGCTTCCATTTAATATCGCTGCGCCACTCCGCGTCCACTTCGATCCCGGCATAGCAAAAAGGACCTTTACGCCATGATTTCAGATCTTCCAGGGCTGCACGCAACACCCGCTGCTCCCCGTCGTCCAGACGGAGGCTGTCGCCGAATCGGACAGCCCCGTTTCTGATGCAGTAATCGTTTCCCACGAATACAGGCAGGCGTGCGGCGTTCCGCCACCAGCGCCGGTTGTAGGGGCGGTTAAGCTGACTGCTTCGCTGGTCCCGCAAGGCACTGACCTGCTCAGCTTCCTGCCTGGGCAAAGACAATCCTTCGGCCGGGCACTGGTCCCGGTAGATTTGACCAAAATCGACGGGTGTCATGATAATCCTCAGCGCTTTAGACAGACAAAGGAAGAAAAATTATACCAGCAGAAAAAACGGTCCACCGAGGCAAAACCTGCGTCGAAAAAGAGAGCCTCCTCCTCCTGTACCGAGTAGGGAATAAGAACATTCTCCAGGGCCTCACGCTTCTGGGATATCTCCAGTTCCGAATAGCCGTTGGCCCGTTTAAAGTCGTAGTATTTATCTATGAAGATCCTGCTAAGGTCCGTATGACTCTGAGTAGTTTTATCGGAGACAATCAGTACGCCGTTATGCCGCAGAGAAGAGTATATCCTTCGCACCAGGGCTTCCCGCCGCAACGGAGGAACAAATTGCAGCGTGTAGTTGAGTATTATCACGCTGGCATCCTCTAACGAGGTATCTTCAATCGCCTCCATACGGATTATTACAGGGGATTTCTCACCGTAAAGACCGTCCAGCTTCTCCCTGGCTTTCGTACACATTGCCGGCGAATTATCCACTCCGACCAGAACAGGATGTTCAAAACCTTTGGACGCGAGAACCTCTGCAGCCATAATCGTACCTGTGGCGGTGGAACATCCCAAATCATAAAGCACACTGCCGGCCTGATAGAACTCGGCACTCAAGGAGGCACTCATCTGCTCGACTTGACGGTACCAGGGTATGGACCGGTCCGCCATATCATCAAAAACCAGCGCCACTTCGCTGTTAAACTCGAAGGGCGCAACGGTCTGCATGGGGGTATCAAAGATCGTATCCCGGGACATTAGTTCATCTCAAATCCACCGTCCACATTGAGGGTCTGGCCGGTAATATAGTTGGATTCCTCGGAACAAAGAAACAGAACAGCATCTGCCATTTCGTCCGGAGTACCTGGACGCAGCAGCGGGATCTTGCCAATCAGACGATCAACTTCTGTCTGGGCCTTTTCTTCTCCAACACTGCGGATTTTATCCTCCACGTTTCTGCGCCACATGGGGGTATCCACAACGCTGGGAGATACGGCATTTACGTTAATGCTGTAGGGGGCCAGAGCCAGAGCCACGGACTGGGTCAGGCTGATTACGGCAGCCTTTGACGAAGCATAATGAATCTGCAGGGGTCTGCCGGAACGCCCTGAAATGGAAGAGAAGTTTACGATCTTTCCGAAGCACTGGCCGGGTTTTGTCCTGCCCACCAGATCTTCCGGTACGCGCTTTACCATCTCTTTTGCCACGGCCTGCATCAGGAAGGCTGCCCCCTTCTGGTTGATGTCGATAACAAAGTCCCAATCCTTCTCTGTTACATCAAGAAACCACTTACTCTGTACCACTCCGGCGGTATTAACCAGAATGTCGATGTGTTTCAGATGTTCCACAGCCTTTGCAACAGCGGCGTATATCTCCTCAACAGAGGCGAGGTTTACCTTCAGGGCAAAGGCCTCACCTCCAGCTTTTGTAATTTCAGCGACAGTTTCGGATAAGGCCTCTTCCGAGACATCCGCCGCCGCAACCGTACAGCCTTCTGCTGCCAGGCGCAACGCACAGGAACGACCTATTCCGGAACCGGCACCGGAAACTATGGCTGTTTTATTAGAGAATCTGGAATAATTATTCATGCTGCCTCCTTAATCGAGATAGATATTGTGCCATAAATACAGATGCACAGTAAAGCACAGGTTTCGGGCGAAAAAAAAACCTGCTGTATACGCAACAGGCTTTTTGGGTATAAAAAAAGTCGAGACCTAACCTTTGAGACCTGTAGTACTGATTCCTTCAACAAAATACCGCTGAGCGAAAAAAAAGATCAGAATCGGAGGAATCATGGTCAAGAGGGACATGGCCATCAACTGGTTCCAGTTGACCGCTTCTGTTATATCCATGGACATCCTCAAAGCAAGAGACAGAGGATAATTCCTTACACTGTTAATATAGATAAGCGGATTAAGGAAGTCGTTCCAGCGCCAGATAAACTGGAATATCCCTGCCGAAAAAAGCGCCGGTTTAAGCAGGGGAATCATGATTCGCGAAAAGATGGTAAAGGAGTTACAGCCGTCAATATACGCGGATTCGTCCAGTTCCTTTGGAATTCCCCGAACAAACTGAATCATCATAAATATGAAGAAGGAGTATGTCGCGAACATCGCCGGAATAATAAACGGCAAATATGTGTTGAGCCACCCCAGACTTCTAAAGAGCATATAACGGGGAATAATGATAACCGCGTTGGGAAGCATTAACTGGGATATCATCAGCACAAACAGAATCCGTTTAAAAGGAAACCTGAAACGTGCGAATCCATACGCCACAAGGGCACTGGATATTACCGTCCCGGCTACTGTAGGGAGAACCATAAGAAAGGTATTACAGAAGAACCTTCCGTAGGTAAACTGTCCGGGCCCCTGCCAGCCTTTAACAAATCCGTCGGTGATAACTTCATTGGGGATAATACCAAGGGAGGTAAATATTTCGTGGTTTGTTTTAAAGGAAGATCCCAGGAGCCATAAGAGCGGATATACCATTATAATTCCCAGAACCGAGAGAAAAATATATGCCGCTACCTTGTTTCGTCTAATGTCAGCTGCCATGTCAGAACTCCCCCCCGTCTTCGTAGTGGGTCCAGAAAGGCGACGACTTAAAGACCATCGCGGTAAAGGCCATCATAATAACGAACAGCACCCACGAAAGGGCAGAGGCGTATCCCATCTTGAAAAAGTTAAAGGCGTTCTCGTAGATCATAACGCCGTACAGGTAGGTTGCTTTCATTGGTCCGCCGTTTGTAATAACGAAGGCCGCAGTGAACTGCTGAAATGCGTTGACCATCTGCATAATCAGGTTAAAAAAGATCATCGGGGTAATCAGCGGCAGCGTAATATTCATGAATGTACGGATTCTCCCGGCCCCGTCGACCTTTGCCGCATCGTAGAGTTCACCGGGAATTTGTTTAAGTCCGGCCAGGAAAATTACCATGGATGAACCAAACTGCCAGACCGTGAGCAGACTGATTGTATACAGAGCCCACTTCGGACTTCCCAGCCAGTCAACGTAAGGCAGTCCGATGTCCAGCAAAAACTGGTTTATAAGTCCCCGCCGTGCGAAAAGGAATTTCCACAGTATGGATACCGCGACACTGCCGCCAAGGATGGAAGGCATATAGTAAACGGTCCTGTAAAAGTTTACATATTTGATTTTAATGTTTAATACCATGGCAATAAACAGAGCGAAAGCCAGCTTTGCCGGAACGGCAATAAAAACATAAATCAGAGTGACCTTTAACGATTGGTAGAATATCCTGTCATTCGTGAAGATCTTGATAAAGTTCTGCAATCCCACAAACTTCGGGGGCGTCAATATGGAGAATGTCGTAAACGAATAAACCAGAGAAGCGATGAAAGGGTACAACTGAAATACAAGCATCCCGATTATCCAGGGGCTTATATAGAGCAGTCCGGCGTAGTTATACCTCTTCCTTACTCTGAGTTTGGCCATTGCGGTATTCATGATCACAATATCCTTATATCTATCCCCCTCCGGAACGGAGGGGGTGTTGATTCAGAGAACAGGTTCTGGTTGTACGTTACCGAAGTTGATCAACAACCTGTTCGAGATCAGCCATCAGTTCGGTGGCCGCTTCTTCCGGAGAAAGCACCTTGTAGCCAAGCTGCTGAATGTAATCTTTCAGTACGGTCTCCACTTCCTTGTTCAGGCTGGGACCATTCTCGGGACCACCGCTGTCAGGAAGAGCAACATTGATTCCGTGCATAACATCCGGGTCAAGGCTCCCTTCCGCGGAAAGCAGTTCCCGGGCTTTGCTCGTGGGAGGAACACCGCGAACATCCCGTAGAATCCGGATAGCTTCTTCATCGTTGAAGAACCAGTTGATAAATTTGATCGCCTCTTCCTGGTGGACGGACCTGCTGTTAACAGCGAGCAGCTGGGAAGGGGTGGTAAGCAGACCGGGATTAACGGGGTTTTCCATAATGGGGAAACGCGCGATTCCCATGTCGAACTCGCTTGCGCCCTTGTATGTTACGACGTTGGAAGCCCAGGAAGTACAGGCCGCGTACTGTTCATTCAGCCATGTGGGTGCCTGCTCCCATCCTTTACCGTCGTACAGAACGGTCTCTTCCAGGGGTGCAAAGGTACCATTGTTAAAAGCCTCTCTGAGATAGCTGAAGACCTCAACCAGCTGCTGTCTGGTAAAACCAAAGCTCAGATCATCCTTGATAAAGTTATTTCCCGTCATCTGCTTCAGCATGATCTTAACAATGTAGGTAAACTGCTGAGGCTGAACTCCGACAAAGTAAAAGTTCTTGTTAACTGCCTGAAGCTTGGGTCCGAACTCAAGAATATCCTGCCAGGTCCAATCATCGCTGGGTGTAATCCCGTTTCTATCCATAAAATCCCGGTTAATAGTCAGACCCATGGCGTTCAAACCTGTCGGCAGTCCAAGCAGATAGTCTCCGGAGGCGCCGTAAGCCCGGGTAAAGTTCATGTCGAACCCGCTCATGTCGATTTTATCGCCGAGGGCATTCATATTCACAAATACCTGCCCCTGAGCAGCCAGGTCGTGTACCCATTTGTAATCAATCTGGACTACATCCGCCGCGGAACCACCGGCAAGCTGGGTTACCAGCTTCTGGTAATACGAGTCGAATCCACCATATTCAGCTTCGATCTTTACATTGGGGTTCCTGGCCTCATAGGCTTCGATGGCAGCCAAAGTAGCCTTGTGCCGGGTATCACCGCCCCACCAGGAGAACCGTAAGGTCACCTGATCAGAAGTTCCGTCTGCGGCATCTCCCTGCCCTCCGGCAAAAACCAGACCCGCAGACATTGCAAGAACCAGGGACAGTAAAAGAAGTTTTCTCATTTTTTCCTCCTTAAGGATAAATAAATTGAAATACAGTAAAAATGGTACCATCCCCTGGGAAAACGCATAAGAGCCAATGTTTAGCATTAGGGGAATAAGAATTGTCCCCTATAAACCATCGCCTGCCGAAAAGGATACATATTTTAGGAAAGGTAACATTTTTTACGTTTTGCGAACCTGAAGACATTGCGGGGTTTAAGAGAGTGATGATAGTATGTTCATCGCGGTCGAAGATGTACACACTACTGATAGTTGATGACGAATACGAGATCCGTAACGGTCTCTGCAATCTCTTTCCCTGGCACGAAGCAGGGTATACTGTTACTGCAACCTGTGAAACCGGCCGGGAGGCTCTGGAATATATCGAGGAAAACAGTATAGATGTCGTTCTCTGCGATATCATGATGCCGGAAATGACCGGCATCGATCTTGCCCGGGAGCTGCACGAGAAACAGCCGCATATTAAGGTGGTTTTCCTGAGCGGGCACAGGGATTTCGAATACGCCCGCAAAGCTCTCTCCTTCGGGGTAAAGAACTATATAGTCAAGCCCACAAAATACTCCGAACTCAGCCAGGTCTTCCTGCACCTGAAGAAAGAACTCGACGAGGAGCGGGCGGCCACAGCGCAGCCGGAACCCGAAACAAGCAGTCCGGGAGAAGGCCGGAAGGGAGGCCTTCAGGAACGGATCATTACCGCGGTCAAGGAATATATTGACAAGAATTACCAGGATGCGAGCCTGGAAAATGCTGCCGATCTGGTACGGATGACTCCCCATTATTTAAGCAAACTCTATAAGCAGATTACCGGAGAAAACTTTTCCGATTACCTTTCTTCGGTAAAAATGGACAAAGCCGCCAAACTCTTACGGGGTATAAATTACCGGACCCACGAGATAAGCCACATGCTGGGATACAGCTCTCCCAAGAGTTTTTCCAGGGCATTCAGACAGCACTTTGGAATGAGCCCCAGGGAATACCGGAACCTGAATAACCCCGGTATATAGAACAGGAAAAAGGACCTTCCATGACCCTACACAATCAGTCACGGTTCTTTCTCCGGAATTTTGCTCTCTTTCTGGTGCCCCTCTTTGTCTCTCTCATGCTGCTGGGATCCATATCCATCGCCATAACCCAAAAATTTGTCCGTGACGAAATTGACCGAAAGGACACCATTCTGCTTGGCCAGATAATGGCGGCAATTGAGGTAATGCTCAATGAGATGGATTCTCTTAATCTGAATTTCGGGACAAATCCGGAGATTAATTTCGGGCTGAAACGCATTTTACGAAACGACCCGCACAGTCTGTCAAATACTGAAATAGATAAGCTTGCCATGATCAGGAATTTTATTGATGCTCCGGCTAATTCCCGCCCCTACATCTATTCCATTTATGTCTATTTAAACAACGATCATGGCAGGTTTCTGGCGACAACCGAAGGACTCACATCTGTGGACAGCTTTTTCGATACCCAGTGGTATGTCCGTTTCCAGACTCGTGAGCCGGGCTCGCTGATGTGGACAGAGGTCCGCGATGTCCGCCAGTACGCTTTTGAACGGGAGTCGAAGAAAATCCTGAGCATCTACCGCAGACTCTTCTCGTCGGGAATAGGACGCAGTGACGGGGTAATCGTTCTTAACATTAACGCCGACTATATTGAAAACCTCTTAAGCTCCCTGCGCATCTATCCGGAACAGAGAATACTTATAACCGACAGAGACGGAAATATAATGTTCGGTTCGCCGCCGGAAGGCTTCTCCATAACAGAAACACCCGCAGCGTCAAACGGTCGCTATTCTGTATCGTATCGCATGTCAAAGCGCTACGGTTGGCAGTATATCTCTGTTGTCCCATCTGACATTATTTACGATATCCCCTCCAGATTGAGTCTCATAACCTTCGGCGTCTTCATATTTTCCGCCCTGATGGGCCTCGCTATAACCTACGTTCTGACACGGCGTAATTACCGCAATATCCAGAATATTATCTCAATTATAGATTCCGCAGAAAACGATCAGCCCCTGCCTTCAGGTCCTTCCGGTGTACATGATGAATACGGCTACATTGTCCAGAATCTGCTGAAGACCTTCATTGAGCGCAGCTATCTTAAGGTACAGCTTTCGGAGCGGATGTACAGAACCAGGACCATAGAGCTTCTGGCGCTGCAGTCCCAGATGAACCCCCATTTTCTCTTTAATACCCTGGAAACCATTAACTGGAAGGTTATGGGATTTACCGGTAACCCCAATGAAGCCAACGAGATGATCACCAGTCTCTCCGACGTTTTGCAGTATTCCCTGCGGGGCGACCAGCGGGAGGTCTCCCTGGAAGAAGAGATAGAGAATACCAGAAGCTACATCGCCATACAGAAGGTCCGCTATCGCGACAAGTTCGAGGTGGTATGGGACTGCAACGATGAACTCCTTGAATGCGGGGTAATGAAACTGCTTTTGCAGCCCCTGGTGGAAAACTCAATCTACCACGGGATCAAGACCATGAAGGGTTCTGCCTCCATACATATAACAGTCCGTTCAGCGGGAGAAGCCATGGAGATACTAGTTAAGGATACCGGGAGCGGGATTCCGCGGGAAATTCTGAAAAATATCCTCGAATCCCTTACAGAAGAGCGGGAAGAAAAGGACCTGGCATCCCACATTGGTTTGTACAACACAAACAAACGTTTAAAACTGCTCTACGGAGATGAATACGGACTGCAGATCCACAGCGTCCACGGAGAAGGGACCACGGTAATTGCGACCCTGCCTCTCAACCCTTTATAAGGCTTCATTTCTGTAGCTTAAGGGACTTCAATTTCCGCCACAGGGTACTGCGGCTGATCCCAAGACTCCGGGCAGCTTGGGAATGGTTGCCTCCGGCGGCCTGCACCGCTGCAATAATTGCCTGCTTTTCCAGGGTTTTAAGCTCCGGAACCGCCTCTCCATCCAAGTTTTCGGGAACAGGGCAGGTCGGCTTCTCCACTGCATCCGCAGAAAGACCCTCAATATCGGCACAGTCAATGATATTTCCTTCGCACAGTGCAGAAAGGCGTTCGCAAAGATTGGCCAGCTCCCTGACATTCCCCGGCCATGAATAGGATTCCAGCAGCTCCAGGACAGACGGACTCAGAATGACTCCGGAAAGGCCCATTCTGGTACGATAGAGATTCATATAGTGGTCAATAAGCAGGGGTATGTCTTCCCGCCGCTGCCGTAGCGGCGGCACATTTATATGCAGTACATCGAGACGGAAGAGAATGTCCTGCCGGAAGTTTCCCTCTTTGGCCATACGTCCCAGATCCTTGTTGGTTGCAGCAATAATCCTGACATTTACCGGAATAACCCGGTCATGACCAATGCGCATTATCTCCCGCTCCTGCAGGACCCTCAGCAGCTTGGCCTGCAGGGTAAGGGGAATCTCCCCAACCTCATCGAGAAAGATGGTTCCTTCGTGGGCGATTTCAAAAAGACCCGCCTTTCCCCCCTTCATAGCCCCGGTAAAAGCCCCTTCGGCATAGCCGAACAGTTCGCTCTCCAGCAGCTGTTCCGGCAGGGCCGCGCAGTTGACCGCCACAAAGGGTCCCTGGGACCTGGCACTCATGCTATGGATACTGTGAGCGAAAAGTTCTTTTCCAGTGCCCGTCTCTCCGTAGACCAGCACATTTGCATCGACCCGGCTGAACTTCTCGGCGGTACTGATGGCCGTTTTAATCCTGGGACTCCCGCCGATAATATCCTGAAACCGATATTTTGAAACATGACCTTTGGTCAGGATTTTCTTGCGAATCTTGTTCTCGATTTCTACGATGCGGCTGACATTCTGGAGGGTTGCCACCGCCCCGGTAACCGCGTTATCGATCTTAATGGGAACAAAATTCGCCGCCACATGGGTTTCTCCCACAAGCTCCAGGGCCCCCAACTCCTCCTCTCCCCGTTCCAGAACCCTGGAGATTGCATTGGAAGAGAGCACAGCCCCCACCGGACGACCCAGTATCTTTCTATGGGGACTAAGCATTCTGGCGGCGGATGTGTTAACCGCGGTAATATGACCGGACCTGTCCACAGCAAGGATTCCTTCGTGGGTATAATCCATGATGATCTGAAAAAACTCGGCCCGCTCCCTTTCCTTCTCCTTAATCTCACTGGTCCGGATCGCCTCGTCAACCGCCTGCTTGATCGCATCCTCCCTGGATTTTACCCAGGTTGCATTCACCCCCAATTGCAGGGCAAAGTTGTAGGTCATGAGCCCGCCCACAATGGCATCGGCACCACGCTCCACGGCGTCGTGGATGTAATATGAGGCATCCTCTTCTTTATTTACACGGTAGACCATCACCTCGATATCCATGATATTGTTGAGAATCGGAGATCCATATACCATATTTACTGCCCCGATCACTGCAATGCGCTTCGCTCCGAAGCGCCGTTTGCACTCATCCAGAGCACAAATCACGTCGTATCCTGTTACCGGTATTTCCACTACGGTTATTTCGGGATGATACTCCCGCAAGGCGGCGCAGGTTATTCCCCGGGCGATAATAATATCGCAGTCGAACTTCAGTTTTTTTACATCTTCGGTACCGACTATGTGGGTGGTATTAAAAATCGCATCCTGATGTCTGGCATCGGCAAGGTACTTGTTAACCGTTTCCTCCAGATCGTAATAGGGAATAACGAAGGTAATTTTGAGCATAGCATACTGTATCATATTGGCACATATGTAGCAACTTTAAACGTTCTAAATTGCACCACACATACTCTTCCTGGTAATCCTTTAGCAGGTAGAAATCACTTAAGTATCTGCTGAATAATCACTTACCATACAGACTACCTTGTTGGCACGGGCATTGCTAAATATTACCTGCCATTAAGCATTTTTCTTAATAAGGAGTGTACAGGAATGAAAAAAGCACTGATTTTTATGGTATTGATGTTAACCACCGTGGGCATCATCTGGGCCGGAGGTGAACAGGAAGGGGGAGCCGCTATCTCTGAAAAACCAGTAATACTGCGAATCGCCCATACCCATACCGAAGAAGGTTTGTATTTCAAGGGATCGGTACGGTTCAAAGAACTTGTAGAAGCAAATTCCAACGGCCGTCTGATTGTGGAGCATTATCCCAACGGGCAGTTAGGTGCCGACAAGGACATCCAGGAGAGCGTGAAGCTTGGTACCCTGGAGCTGGGACTCTCTTCCTCTCCCGTAGTTTCTCTGAACGATTACTTCAAGCTGCTTGACGCACCCTACCTCTTTGTAAACCGCGATCATGTAAGCAGAGCCCTTGATGGTGAACTGGGCGAAAAGCTTGCAAAACCTCTGGAAGCCCAGAACATCAAGCACCTGGGATACTGGGAAAACGGCTTCCGGCAGATTACCAACAATATCCGTCCCATAAACACCCCCGCCGACCTGGCAGGCATTAAGCTCCGGACCCCCGAAAGCCCTGTGCGCATGAGCACCTTTAAGGCCTTTGGCGCAAATCCCGTGGCCATGTCTTTTACTGAAGTTTTCGGCGCCCTGCAGCAGGGAATTATAGATGGGCAGGAGAACCCACTGGCAACCATTTACCAGGCATCCCTGCACGAGGTTCAGAAATATCTTTCCTTAAGCGGACACGTCTACTCCGCGGTTCACCTGCTCATGAACAATGAACTGTTTAACTCCCTGCCCCCGGACCTGCAGAAGGTTCTTGTAGACGCTGGAAAAGAAACCGCCCGCTATACCAGGCAGCTGGGAGCAGAAGCAGACGCCAAGCTTGCGGACGTAATGGCCCGGAAGGGAATCCAGGTCAACGAAGCGAACGTAAAATCCTTTGTGGACCTTTCCAAGCCCATCTGGAAGACCATTGCAGCCGAAAACAAATTCCAGGACGCCGGCGACCTGATGGATCAGATCGCGGCCCTGGCCGACTGATCCAGGTTTACTCGCGGAACACGGGCAGCCCCGCGGGGCTGCCTCTTTTTTAACCTGATCTTATAAAGCCTGATAAAGGAGCACAGAATGAAAGAGAAGCTTGACTGGCTTGTCGATTCCCTGATGGGAGTGCTGGTATTAGGCATGACAGTGGTAGTTTCCATTGCCGTCTTTTACCGATACGTGCTTGACCACCCCCTCTCCTGGACCGAAGAGATAACCCGTATGTTCATTGTCTGGCTCTCCTTCCTGGGGGCCTATGCAGCCATGCGAGAGAACAAACATATCGGTTTTGACCTCCTGGTCTCTAAATTTTCCCCACGGTTCAAAATCCTCACCGAACTCGCAGGGCAGATACTGATAGGCATTTTCCTGCTTGTCGTAACCTGGCAGGGATTTATCTTTTCCTACGAATTCCTCGAAGTAACCATGCCTTACACCGACATTCCAATCGGCTGGTTCTACTATAGTGTTTTTCCCGTTACCGGGATCCTGATGGTAACACAGACAGTTATATCCATCATTCGAACCCTGAAACACCGCGAGACTGCAAGATAAGGAGGATCCCAAAATGTTAGTTGTGTTCATCTTTGGCCTGATGGGCCTTTTTATAATGCTCAACCTGCCCGTTGCCTTCGCCTTGGGAGTTACCTCCCTGGCCTTTCTTACCTTTGCTACTAATGTTCCCCTGATCGTCGTAGTACAGCGGCTTTTATTGGGAGTCGACAGTTTTACCCTGCTGGGAGTCCCTCTGTTCATATTTGTAGGCATCATGATGAACCGGACAAACCTCTCCCAGAAGATAGTCGACTTCGCCATGGCCCTGGTGGGTCACATGAAAGGCGGGCTGGCCATGGTTAATGTTGTAACCAGCATGTTCTTCGCCGGCATATCCGGTACATCAATGGCGGATACCGCTGCGGTAGGCGGGGTTATTATCCCCGCGATGATCGACAAGGGGTACAAGCCCTCCTTTGCAGGAGCGGTTACCGCTTCATCGTCGACCATCGGCATTATCATCCCCCCCAGCGTCCCCATGATCCTCTACGGTGTCTTTGTGGGGCTTTCGGTACCAACCCTGTTTATTGCCGGACTGCTGCCTGGAATCATGATCGGTGCTGCAATGTGCCTGGTTTCACTGATTATTTCCATCAAGGAAGGCTATGGGTCGGAAACGAAGTTCTCCATTAGACGTCTGGCAAAAACTTTTGCGGAAAGCATCCCGGCCCTGATACTTCCCCTGATCATCCTGGGAGGGATCATGGGAGGAGTATTTACAACCACCGAGGCGGCAGGAGCGGCCGCGTCCTACATAATCCTGTATGGACTTATAACCAGGGAACTGCCGCCGAAGAAGATTTTCGCCGCGGCAAAAGAGTCGGCCCTGCTGTCCGGACAGGTTATGATTATCATCTCCGTTGCCAACCTGCTGGGCTGGGTTTTTGCCTACGCAAAGATTCCCCAGCTCCTGGTAAACCCCTTCCTGAACCTGACGACCAATCCCTACCTGTTTCTCTGGATTGTTTCCGGTATCCTGATAATTGCGGGAACCTTCCTGCATGGTACAGCAATGCTGGTCATTGTCATTCCCCTCTTTCTACCCATTGCCGCGAAACTGGGCATACACCCTTTCCATTTTGCCATGGTGGTTATGATGTGCTGGGGAATTGGTCAGCAGACACCTCCGGTGGGATCAGCTCTCTATATTACCTGTACCCTGGCAAAGATCGACATGTGGACCCTGACCAAGGCAAATGTGCCCTTTGTCGGTTCTTTAATCGCCATCCTGGCGATGGTAATTCATCTGCCGGACTTCATGGTGTTCGCCATCCCCAGAGCATTGGGAATGCTGTAAACCACGCATTTATTTCATCTAAGGAGTAAAGAATGCCTTCAGACAACAGACCCCGCATAGCCATAACCCTGGGAGACTCTGCCGGTATCGGACCGGAGCTGACCGCGAAGCTCCTGTCGGATCCCTCAGTCTTCGACGGGATTAAGATAATTCTCATCGGTGACGAACGGCACTGGGAGGCGGGTCTCTCAGTTGCCGGCGTCAAGCCGCCGGTCTCAAGAAGAATCGAATCGCCGGATCAGATCGACAGGACTCCCGGAGACTTCCTGCTGCTGGATTACCCCACTCTTGACCCGGCCACCGTGGAATACGGCACAGTTGATCCGCGTTCAGGTAGGGCCGTACTGGATACACTGCTGTTTACCATCAGGGTTATTCTGGAACAGAAACTCGACGGATTCCTCTTTGCTCCCCTGAACAAGGAGTCCCTCCATAAAGGAGGCTCCCCCTACGGGAGCGAGCTGGAACTTTTTAAGGAGCACTTTCCCAGGCACAAGGCCCTGGAGGAGATAAACATCCTGGATGAGTCCTGGACCATGCGGGTAACCTCTCATGTTGGAATCCGGGACGTAGCAGCCTTGATAACCCGGGATAACGTGCTGTCAGCTATCCGCTTTGTTGACACGGCCATGCGGGCTTACGGAAAAACCGGACCCCGGCTGGCAGTAGCCGCCCTGAACCCCCATAACGGAGAACATGGAATGTTCGGCGATGAAGAAGGACGGGCCATCGAACCGGCGGTACAGGCGGCCTGTGCAGAAGGAATCAGTGCAGAGGGCCCCTTCCCGTCGGATACGGTCTTCATAAAACTGAGAGACGGCATTTTCGACGCTGTCATCGCCATGTACCACGACCAGTGCCAGATCGCGACCAAACTGATGGGCTTCCATCGGGGGGTTACCTATCACGCCGGCTTTCCGATACCCATTACCACTCCGGCCCACGGAACAGCCTTCGATATCGCCGGTAAGGGAGTTGCTGACGTAGGTGCAACCCGGCACGCCTTCACGGTGGCCCGCACCATCGCGCTCAACGCGAAGAAAACCTGAGCGCGAAAAAAGCACAAGACAGCAGCAGCCCTGTTAAGCTGCCGGTTTCCCTGAACTGGCCGGAAGTGTTTAGTCCCAGGGAAACCGGTAGTCCATATTCCATCGGTCCCTGAGCTCCTGCATCTGCTTCTGCAGCACCGGCGGAACAGGACAGCCGTGGTCTTTACGGTAATTCCACGCAATCTGTTCTTTTTCGCCTGCGGTATAAATACGGTCTTCCCCTTCAGCCTTCCGGGAACCCCGCAAATCACGCATAATAGCTCCAGCTATCCTCTTGAAGGTTTCAAGCCCCATGAAGAACCCGGGATTAATTGCAATAAAAAAATGTCCCAGGAGATAGGGGATCCTGTTCCCCTCCTCGTCGAATCCGTTGAGGGCTTTTAAAAAAGACCCGCCCTGCAAAGCCGCAGACAGAACCTCCACCACCGTGGCATAACCGTACCCCTTGTAACCGGCGGTCTCCTCCCCCAGCCCCCCCAGAGGAGCAAGCGCGGCTCCTCCTGTTGTCAGGTCTTTTAAAACCTCTTTTGTATCCGTCCTGGTCTTCCCGTCCCTGCCGATAACCCAGCCCGGAGGAAGCTCCTTTCCAGCCCGGCCATACATCTCGATCTTGCCCCGCTGGGTCACAGAGGTAGCACAATCGAGGACAAAGGGAAACTCTTCGTCCGTGGGAAAACCGATAGTCAGGGGATTGGTTCCGAGCATGTTCTCCACACCAAAGGTCGGGGCAATGGAGGGACGAGCATTGGTCCCGGTCATTCCGATCATGCCTTCCCGGCAGGCCATCAGGGCATAGTAGCCGGCGATACCGTAATGAGAGGAGTTCCTGACCGCAGCCATACCCATGCCACTTTTTTTGGCTTTATCTATGGCCATGCGCATAGCCTGCTTTGCCGCCACGTGGCCCATGCCGTTATTACCGTCGAGAACTACAGTGGTATCCGTCTCTTTAACAATATCAACCCTGGTTACCGGATTCAGGATTCCCTGATCGATACGGTCAATGTAGATCGGTTTGAGCCGCCCGATTCCATGGGAATCGATGCCCCGCTTATCGGAGGTAATCAGTACATCAGCAACCACCCCGGCATCTTCCTCGGGAACCCCGCAGTTAATAAGGCATTCTCTCAGAAAACCTTCCAGCACCTCAAAGCCAACCCATGAACAATCACTGTATTCGTCCTGGTACGTCATTTTTCCCTCCGGATCAAGATTCTTGTAGTATCCCTTGTAAAGATACCCCCGTAGACGGGAAAGAATCAAACTCTGGTTTTCAGATCTTGATATTCAATTGTTCAGTCTCATCTGGCGACAATCTGATTGACATGGCACCTGTTTAACCCTAAGATTAGTTTCCATAGTATACAATCGCCACTGAGCGACGAGGAGTACGCCATGAGCTCTTTCCCCTTTGGAAACGATCCGGCAAAAATTGAAGGCTACAGGAAGTTTTGGAACCGCGTCCCCGTAAAAAGACCCCTCGTCGGATTCTCCTATAAAAGCTGGTTCCCCCTTGATGAGTTCTCCGCAAGTTCAAGCTGGAAGCAGGACAGCGTCCTGAGACCGGAAATGGTGCAGCCGCGGGACTTTCTCAACGACCAGGAACGTCTCCTGAAAGAAGGAGAAGATATCAACGACGATATTCTGCGGGGGGCCTCCCCGTCTCAGGCCATATTCTGGGGCTGCGGTACCCTGGGCAGCGAGATGCACATAATGCCGGGAAACATCGTCGCGGCTGACCGCTCATTGAGCTGGGAAGAGGTAACCGATATCTCCCTGGACGCCAACCGGGGACGTAAATGGTTTAACACCTATATCGAGTTTATCGATGAACTGGTACACCGTTCCCGGGGACGTTTTCCCGTTTCTCACGGCACCCTGGTCGGCCCCCTGGATTACGCTGTTTCCCTCAGGGGGCACGAACAGACAGCGGTGGATTTAATGCTGGAGCCGGACAAGGCCTTTGACCTGCTGCTGCGGCTGGCGGATTTCTTTGTTCAGATTACCCAGGAGGCCTGGAACCGCATACCTCTTTTTCACGGCGGGTATTACGACGCCCAGTATCAGCTCTGGGCACCGGGTTCCATTGTCCGGCTCCAGGAGGACGCGGTAGCAGTAATCTCCCCTGATCTATACAGGAAATATCTAAACCAGGTGGACCGCAGGGTAGCTGGTCACTTCGAAAATGCTTTTATGCACCTCCACGCCACATCCATGTTCATTCTGGACCAGCTCCTGGAAATTGAAGAAATACGCTGTTTCGAGATCAACAACGATGTGGGAGGCCCCCCGATCAAGGAGATGGTCCCCTACTTTCAGATGGTCCAGAAAGCAAAGCGCCCCCTTCTTATACGGGGCTCCTTCAGCGAAGACGAGCTCAAACTGCTGATGGATTCCCTGGATACTGCGGGTCTTTATCTATACATAATGGTGGCCGACAGCGACGAGATTTCCCGCCTTAAACCGATTGTCGGAATGTAAATGTAACAGGAGCAGCAATGAAAATACAGGATATTCGTACCCACCTTTTACAAGCTCCCCTCGGGGACAAGCGCTTTTACTCCTCCCAGGCGGCCTTTCCTGCCCGTACCAGCCTTTTGGTGGAAGTCATAGCAGACGACGGCCGCGCAGGCTGGGGTGAAGGGGGCCAGTGGGGCCCCACCGAACCTCCTGCCACGGTGGTGGAAAAGATTTTCAAGCCCTTGCTGATCGGCCGCTCTGTTCACCAGGTTACCAGGATCTGGGAGGAACTCTACGGCTGCACCAGGGATTTTTCCCGCCGGGGACCGTATATTGAAGCCATGAGCGCCATCGATGTTGCCCTCTGGGACTTGAAAGGTCAGGACCTGGGAGTACCCATACACTCCCTTTTCGGCGGCGCCTTTCGGGATTCGGTGGCCGCCTATGCAACGGGCTGTTATTACCGGGGAGCAGATGTTCACGATGAGTCCGCCGTGCTGGAATATCTGAAAAAGGAGGCCTCCTCCTATGTTGAGGATGGTTTTTCCATAATAAAGATTAAAACCGGCTTGTGGCCGGTGGCAAAAGACGCAAAGCGCATCGCAGCTGTCCGCGAAGCGGCAGGACCGGATATCGCCTTGTTATCCGACGCCAACCACGCCTACCGGGCATCTGACGCCCTTCGGGTGGGTAAAATACTGGAAGAATATGGCTATCTGATGTTCGAAGAACCGGTACCCCCGGAGGACCTGGAAGGCTACCGCCGTCTGCGTTCCGTTTTGAACATAGCCATCGCCGGCGGAGAGTGTGAATATACCCGCTGGGGCTTCCGGGATCTGATTGTCAGCGGTACCCTGGACATCGTACAGCCGGATATCTCTGTAGCCGGCGGACTTTCCGAATTTACCAAGATCCTCGCCCTGGCCAGTGCCTATAACCTGCTGGTGCTGCCCCATGTATGGGGATCCGGTATTGCCCTGGCAGCCTCGCTGCATGCCCTGGCGATAATTCCCGAATCACCCTACAGAGCCTTTCCTGTGCCCTTTGAAACCGAACCCATCGTTGAGTTCGACCGGAACCCCAATCCCCTGCGGGATGATCTTGTTACCACTCCCTTCAAATTAGCTGACGGGCGGCTGCCAATACCGCAGAAACCGGGGCTGGGAGTAGAAGTTAACCGCGAGGTACTGAAGAAGTATACAACCGGACCATAAGGTCGATTGTCTATAAATTTTCTTACAGGAGTCTTTCTATGTTTACCAAACTTGAACACGTTGCTTTGAGCGTAAAAGATATTGAACGCTCAATTGAGTTCTATCGTGATGTAATCGGGTTCGAAGTAAAAATGCGTCTCGAGCCGGACCCCAAGCTTCCCCAGGCAAAGGTCGTAGCCCTGAAAGACGCAGCACCTCGGATTGCCCATCTTTACCTGGGAGGATTCATGCTGGAACTTTTTCAGTATCTGACCCCGGCGGGCCGTCCGATACCTGAGGATTTTACCCAGGCGGATAACGGATTTACCCATATCTCCCTCACGTCCACAGATACCCGGGCGGACTACAAATACCTCGTGGAAAAGGGAGTAGAGTTTCTGAGCGAGCCGACGGAATTTCGCCCCGGTGTATGGATCTGCTTTTTTAAAGGACCGGATGGAGAAATCGTGGAGGTACGTCAAACATGAAACTCGGACTTGAAGGTTCACGCGCCGTCGTTACCGGCGCAGGGGGAGCCATAGGCGGCAGCATAGCCGAGCTTCTGGTAAAAGAAGGTGCCAAAGTCGCGATCTGGGACATTTCCGCGGAAAAGGCCGGAGAAGAAGCGAAAAAACTAGGAACCGACAAGGCCTTTCCCGTTACCTGCGACGTAACCAACCACGCCTCTATCAAGGTTGCCATGGAAAAATCCGTCGCCGAACTGGGCGGCCTGGATATTCTGGTCAATTGCGCGGGAGGCAGCCACCCCACCACAACGACATCGGAGGAGCTGCCTTTCTTTGACCTTCTGCCGGATGACATGCGAAAGATCATGGACCTGAACTACCTGTCGGCGGTTATGACATCCCAGGAAGCAGGACGCATCTTTGCAAAGCAGAAGAAGGGAGCCATTTTGAATATCTCTTCAATAGCAGGGATTCTCCCGGTCACCCGGGGAATAAGCTATTCCAACGGCAAAGCCGCGACCAACAGCCTCACCAAATGGCTTGCAGTTCATATGGCCACCAACTATTCCCCGGATATCCGGGTAAATGCCGTGGCGCCGGGCTTTCTTCTGACAGAACAGAACCGTTTTCTGCTCTTTGACGAGAAAACGGGCGAACCGTCGCAGCGCGGACAAACTGTTATGTCCCAGGTACCCATGAGGCGTTACGGCACCCCAGGAGAGATCGCCGCCATGGCGGTGTTTCTTGTCTCGGAGCCGGCCAGCTTTATTACCGGTTCGGTAGTCCCCGTGGACGGCGGACTCACCTCCTTTCTGGGGGTCTGACAAAAAGGGCTGCCCATGACAGGCAGCCCTTTTGTTGTATCCATTCCCTGTAGTCAACAAATACGGTTATTTGATCGCGGCCTTGTTCACAACACTTGAAGGAAGCTCTCCCATTAAAACCTGAGCAGCAGCCTGGGCGGCTTTACGCTGCAGATCCGCCTGGGCTTCTTCTGAATAAAAGCCCTTGTGATCTGAGAGCACAACATTGTCCATGGCCTTAAGAGGATAATCCGCCGGTGCCGGTTCCTGTTCGTGAACATCGATACCGGCCCAGGCAATCTTGCCGGTCTTAAGGGCATCTATAAGAGCAGCGGTATCCACCAGGCCGCCCCGGGATGTATTGACCAGAACTGCGGTGGGTTTCATCCTGGCAAAAGCGTCAGCATTAAACAGGTGCTTTGTCTTGTCGTTCAGCGGGGCATGGATGGAGACATAGTCCGACTCTTTGAGCAGGGTATCGAAATCAACCTTGCGTGCCCCGGCTTTATTAATCTCTTCTTCATCGACAAAGGGATCGTATACAAGTACTTCTCCAAGATCAAAGCCTTTCAGCTTGCGGTGCAGGGCCCTGGGAATGTGTCCGTAGCCAACAATGCCGAATTTGCGGCCGGCGATACGGTACATCGGACTCGGTCCCTTGACGTCCCACTCTCCTTTGCGTACTGAGGCATCCCGAAAGCGTATCTGCCGGGCGCAGGCCATAAAAAGGGCCAGGGCCTGATCAGAAACCTCCTCCATACAGTAGTCCGGAACATTACAGATCAGAATCCCTTTCTCCGTGGCCGCCGCAGCGTCTATGCTGTCGTAGCCAACCCCGTAGCGGGCAATCACCTTACACTTTTCAAACTTGCTTAACAGGGCTGCTCCCAAAGGCGCCAGATTAACTACAACAGCATCGGCATCCTTGCACTCAGCAATGATTTGATCATCCGAGGGATTTACATCGGTTATCTCAACGACTTCTGCCCCGGCCTTTTTAAACTCCTCCAGTTCCAGAGCGTGACTTGCATAACGGTCATCGATTATTACTGCTTTCATGAATAACTCCTCATTTCAACACTATCGTGTTCAGTGGCTTACGATTTCTCGATTTTATCTTTAGTTAAATAAGTAGCGATAGTCAAGAACAGTATAGCATAAAATAGTATACGAAAAAAGGATTTTCCTTGACCCATGTAAAGGACTATGCGAGAATTGTATAATAACAGAACATTGACTAGGAGGTCAAAATGAGAAGAGTTTTACTTGCACTGCTTATCGTTATGGTAGCGATGGGCGCAATAGTAGCGGAAGGTCAAAAGGAGGCCTCAGGGAAAGCAGCACCTGTTACCCTGAAATTCGCTCATGTTTACGAAACCAGTGAAGCGTTTCATGAATATGCTCTGTGGGCAGCCGAAGAGATTGCAAACCGGACCGACGGCCGCTACAAGATCGAGGTTTTCCCCGCTTCTTCACTCGGGAAAGAATCTGATATTGTTGAAGGCTTGAGCCTTGGAACCGTTGATATCGTATATGCCGGCGGCGGTTTTCTTGCCGGAACCTACGGTCCCCTTGGATTGACCGAAGCAGCTTTTGTATTCAAGAACTTCGACCACTGGAAGAATTTTGCCGACAGCGACTTTTTTAACGAACTCGCCGACGGATACGCCGACGCTTCCGGCGGACACAAGGCACTTGCGGTAACCTATTACGGTGCACGCTGCGTTACCTCGAACAAACCCATCAATACTCCTGCGGATATGAAAAACCTCAAAATCCGGGTCCCCAATGCGCCTATCTATCTGCTTTTTACCGAGGCTGTTGGCGCCAATGCGGCTCCCATCGCATTTGCCGAGGTTTACCTGGCACTGCAGCAGGGCGTTGTTGACGCACAGGAGAACCCCCTTCCCACCATCAAGGCAAAGAAGTTCTACGAGGTTCAGGACTACATCAATATGACCAAGCACATGACCAACAACCTTTTTACTATCGTAAGCTCCATGACATGGAACAAACTCAGTGCTGCCGACAAGGAAATTTTTGACGACGTACTGAAAGAAGCGGCCGCGAAAGCTTCCAACGCCATCGACCAGGCAGAAAAAGATCTGATTCCCTGGTTCGAAAAGCAGGGCGTTACCGTTAATCAGAACGTTGATCGGGAAGCCTTTATTAAAACCGTTGCTCCTCACCTTACCAGCGGCGACAAGATGACCTGGACTGTTGAACAGTACAACAAGATGCAGGCCCTGGCGGATTAACGAACATTCGCTGATAGGTAAATTTCTGCTATACTATTAATCTCGCGGGGAACAGTAGTTCCCCGCGTTTTCTATTGACTTGGTAAGGAGTTGTAATATGTCCACGGGAGATACCCATCCGCCCAGAAACAACGATAACAACAACGAAAAAATTCAAATGGAGAACAAGGACTACGACTTCCGCTTTCGGGACTACGCCATAGAGGACTATTTTGTTTTACTGGTTTTCTGGTTCCTGGCGGCTGTTGTGTTCGCGCAATTTTTTACCCGCTATTTTTTAAATTCTTCCATTGCCTGGACCGAAGAAGTAGCACGCTACCTTCTCATTGCCACGGGCTTTATGGGATCGGTAATGGCGGTACGCAAGCGGGGCCATATTTATGTTGAGGTTTTCTACCGCTTTCTACCCCCCAGGGTGGGAAGGGTCATGTCTACCATGGTAGACATCATCAAGATCATCTTTTTCGGTGTCGGCATGTACCTCTCGTTCCGTATAATTCCTATTATGGCGAACCAGAGAATGACTGCCCTGCCCTATCCTATGAGTTATATCTACTTCCCGGTGCTAATCGGTTTTGTCATCATGACCATCCGCAGCGTGCAGGTCGCCTGGGAACACTGGAAAAGCGGCTATATTCCGGTCATAAATGACTCGGACCATCCATTGCCTGAAGAGATTGAGCAGGGAGGCCTCTAATGATTGCTGTACTGTTTATTTCATTGCTGATTCTGATTGTTATCGGGGCCCCGATTGCCATAGCCCTGGGTGGATCCTCCATGATCTGGGTGTATCTGACCAATGCCGTTCCGGATTTTGTCATTCTGCACCGCATGGTTAACGGTGTCGACAGCTTCCCCCTGCTGGCTGTCCCCTTCTTCATTCTCGCCGGCAGTCTCATGAATGCCGCAGGACTCACAAACCAGATTTTCGACTTTGCCAAGGCCTGCGTCGGCTGGCTTCCCGGAGGCCTGGGACACGTTAATATTGGTGCCAGTATCATCTTTGCCGGTATGTCAGGCGCCGCGGTAGCCGATGCCGGAGGCCTGGGAACCATTGAGATCAAGGCCATGGACGATGCCGGATACGACCGGGATTTCTCCGTTGCCGTAACCGCCGCTTCATCAACCATTGGCCCCATAATCCCGCCGAGCCTGCCCATGGTTATCTACGGTGTTATGGCATCAACATCGATCGGGGCCCTCTTTATCGCCGGCTTCATTCCCGGCCTCGTAATGGGACTGGCCCTCTCCATCATGGTCTACTACTTTGCCAAAAAACGGCATTATCCCAAGGATTCATCGTTCTCCTTAAAACGTCTTGGGACAACTTTTCTTAAGGGATTACCGGCCCTCTTCTCGCCGGTGATTATTATCGGCGGTATCGCCACCGGTGTATTTACCCCAACAGAAGCAGCTATCGCGGCTGTGGCCTACTCCCTTCTTCTGGGTTTTGTCTACCGCACCATGACGGTCAAGAAGTTCATGGCCGTCAGCATGGAGACGATTGAATCGACAGCGGTTATCCTGCTGATTGTCGCAGGTGCTTCCATCTTTGCCTGGATTCTTACAGCAAACAGAGTAACCGAAAACTTCGCCGCAGCCCTTCTGAACTTTTCGCAGAACAAGTTCGTGGTTCTGATGCTGATCAACATCATCCTGTTCGTTGTGGGGTTCTTTATGGAGACTCTGGCGGCGATTACTATTCTTACCCCCGTACTGCTGCCCACTGTCGTAGCCCTGGGGGTCGATCCGATTCACTTCGGCGTTATCATGGTGCTGAACCTGATGATCGGCCTGCTCACTCCTCCGGTGGGAATGGTGCTGTATGTGCTCTCCAGGGTTGCCAAGGTTCCCTTTGAGCGCTGCGCGGCAGCTACCCTGCCCTTTTTAATTCCCCTGGTTACGGTCCTGCTGCTGGTAACCTTCGTAGAGCCCATTGCCATGTGGCTTCCAAGACTCATTTTCCAGTAACAGTACTTCTGCAGAATTTCAAAAAGCCCGCTTTACGCAAGGTACAGCGGGCTTTTTTAGCACAGCGGATTCAGAATTCTCGGATTCAGGCCATTCCCTCGGCTTCCAGGGCTGCCCGGAGTCCGGCCTTCTGTTCCTCCGTCAGGGGAAAAAGCGGAAGTCGGGGAGATCCCCCCGCATACCCGACAATATCCATGGCGGCTTTTACTCCCGGAACCCCGTACTTGCCGGCGGCATTGGAACTCAGCTTTCGTATCCAGACGTCAAAGGACGCCGCCTCTTCTGCTGTTCCCTCTTCATGGATACTTTGCAGCTCGCAGCACTTTTCCGGAAGATAATCGGCAATGGACAGCACGCCCCCCACGGCGCCGTGCTGCAGCCCCTGGTAAAACTTGTTAATGGTTCCGGCCAGAATATAAAAATTGGATTCATCGGGGACCGCTTTAATATAGGGCACGAGGGGTTCACTGGAGGTATCTTTCATGCCGGCGATATTCGGGTGTTCCGCCACTCTTCGAACAAGATCGGCAGAGATGGTGACGCCACCGGCGTACTTGGGAATATTATAGAGCAATACAGGAACCGGGGATTCATCCGCCACGCTGGTGTAATACCGTACAAGGGCATCATCGCTCATTGCAGCGGCAAAGTAGTGGGGCGGCAACAGGGAGGCAAAATCGACCCCCAAATCGGCGTAGCGCTTTATGGTTTCGATTGTTGCCCTGACTGATTCCCTTCCTGCTCCGGCCAGAATTGTCTTGGAAGCGTCCCGGTACCTGGTGTAGACCTCAATTACCTTGAGTGACTCCTCGTCGGTCAGGCTCCTGAACTCACCGTTTGTCCCCAGGGGCATAAACCCGCGAATCTTTGTCTGGTTATACTTTTCCAGGTTCTCCCTGATTTTATCATAGGCCACTGCTTCCGTTCCGTCCTGGAATATCGTAGCGCAGGGAGGAAACACTCCGTTCAGCTTGTCTTTGTAGTCCATATATATCTCCAGATTTCGTATTTTTGACAGGGGCAATGCCCCTCAGGAAAAATCAGATAATCAGATGCCCTTTTAATTCCTGCTGCGCCTGGTTTGGGCGGACCTGGCAGCGATACTCAAAGGCATCGGGTTTGTGGATGGTCCGCTCCCACCACAGGGGTTTATACTCGTCGATATATCCCACGGCAGTTACCAGAAACCCTGCCTTTCCCTCTTCTATTTCCAGGAGCTCAGCCTCTTCCCTTGTAAGGGTTACAGCGGAGATTGTCTCATCCATTCCGGTTATGTTCAGGTCATACGTATCGGTAAACAAACGGTACAGTGAGTCTTTCAGACTCTGTTCAAAAAGATCCGGGCAGTAACTGGCAACAATATAACGATGCTCCAGAATCATGGGAACATCATTGGCCATGCGGAGCCGTTCTATGCGATAGATATCTTCATCCTGGCCTGTCAGCAGTTTTTCCGCTATGGCAGCTTCGATATTCTTCGCTTTGAGTCTCTCAAAACGCAGCACCACCGATTTAGCCGTATAGCCGGCGTACCTGGCATTCTCGGTAAAACTGGTCAGCTTCAGCAGTTTTCCAACCGAAGGTTTCGAGCGAATAAAGGTCCCGACCCCTTTGCGAAACTCCAGCAAACCTTCAGACACAAGACTGGACAAAGATTTATTTGCCGTGGCCCGGCTGACATCATACTCTTCGCAGATCATGCGCTCAGTAAGGAACTTGTCTCCCACCTGGTACTTGTCACTGGAAATCTTCTGACGAAGCAGACGGTTCAGCTGTTGATAGATAGGATCCTTGTTTATCATTAAACACTCCGTTTTTTTCATATCATTGTACCCTTCCTTCGACACAAAATCAAGCAATGGCCAAGCCACCGACCTGTTTTTTCTTAAAAATGCCCAGTTTCGTCTGAATTTTCCTCAATTTACTTGACAGGTGGCTGATCCACGTACTATGTTGAGGCAGTGGATAGTCCACTCATAATTGTATAACAACAGGAGGATCCCCATGGATCAATCTAATCTGGGTCGTGTTGTACCCATGACTCCCCATCTTTCAGCAAATCTCCGCTCCCTTGTCGGTCCGGCCAACGGGACCGCGGGAGTCAGTCTTATCGATGAAGACGCTGAACACCTGCAGCATATTCTGGACCTTCCTCTGTCCTGGCAGACCTATGCACGGATAAAACCCGCTGTCCGGAAAATCGGCGTAACCGGAAATTTCAAGCAGGTCCTGGAGACCTTTCCCACTCCCCCGCAGGAGACGCCTCCGGGCTTCAGAATCGATTTCAATCTGGAAGCCGAAGGAGTTCTCAGAGTCGACCTTGCACGGGACATCAGTTACGACAAAAACAGCCAGAAACGGGCCACCAACTTTCTCTTCTCCGCGGACAGCGCCAACCCCTACGAGGTCGCGGCCATAAAGAACCAGCTGGCCAACCTGACCTGCAACCCCGGGATTATCTACGACCTCTTTATCAACAACCCCAAGGCCAATGTGGGCAACAAGTACAAGGATCGGGACGAAGTCATGATGGCCCTGGGGGACATCCTGGGCCCGGGCTGCGACATCAGCGTAGAGGTAAACAATCCCTTCGACGATATCGAAAAGATTCTGGACGAAGCGGAACACTTCCGGGAGATGCTCTCCCCCTACCGGGTGGTTATCAAGATACCCCATACCGGACCGGTTAATGCCGGGAATGTGGATCAGCTTTTAAACGGCGACAAACGTTTCGGCGGCCGCTACGACAAAGGCCCTACAAAGGACATGCTCCGGGGACATAACCTGGCGATGATCCTGCGGGAAAAGGGATTCAAGATCAACTTTACCCTGATGTTCGAGGCCGAACAGACCGCCATGGCCCTGCAGGCCAAGCCCTATTTTATCAACAGCTTTATCCGCCATCGGCTGGCCCAGAGCCAGGAGATGAAGCGTTTGCTCGATTTTTTTGAACTGACCGAGGATGTTTCGCACATTGATAAACTGAGGTCTTTCATGATCGACAAGGACTACCTGAGCCCTGCAGACAAGGATATGAACCTGATCGAAGTCATGAAGATGGCCAGGCGTATCCTGCAATACAGAAGCGCCGAAGGA
The DNA here is from genome assembly GCF_963668165.1 of Marispirochaeta sp. Lineage (NCBI taxonomy): Bacteria > Pseudomonadati > Spirochaetota > Spirochaetia > Spirochaetales > Spirochaetaceae > Marispirochaeta > Marispirochaeta sp. The sequence continues at coordinate 1,047,244 of NZ_OY764212.1, forward strand.
GAGGCACATATTGACGGCCTCGATGGTGTCCGTCATAATTTACGCATGCTGCGGCAGGTCAATCTTCCGGAAACCCGACTGATACTCTGCAGCATGGAGGGGGATTACAACTATCCCGATATCGACCGTCTTCTGGCAGATCCGGAATTCGCCGACATGATGGGTCGGGTAGTAGTAACCGCTGAACCGGAATATCTGGCCCGCTTTACCAGCGCCAATCAGGTGGTATCCTACCAGAGACGCTTTATGAACGCCGCTAACGGCGCAAAATAAACATCCTGGATCAACAAGAATACAGTAAGGAGTAGTACATGAGTAAACGAGTAGCAATAGGCTGCGATCCCAATGCCGGCGATCTAAAGGATTACATTAAATCCTGCCTGGATGAATGGGGATATGAGTATACAGACATGGGCAGCGACGACCCCATTTATGCCAATGTAGCCTTTAAAGTCGGCGAAGCCGTTGCACGGGGAGAGTACGACCGGGGAATCCTTCTCTGCGGTACAGGCATAGGCGTCAGTATCGCCGCCAACAAGGTTCCCGGTGTCTATGCAGCCCTCTGTTCCGACATCTATTCCGCCGAACGGGCGGTAAAAAGCAACAATGCCAACGTCATGACCATGGGCGCCCAGACCATCGGCCCGATAATCGCCAGGGAGATGGTAAAGACATATCTGGAGGCGGATTGGGAGCCCGGAACCCGGTCGGAACCCAAGGTTCAGCGTTATGTCGATTACGCCAAAGAGCACCAGGTATAGGGAGCGGCAGGAGACACACACTATGAGTCTAAGCGCACAGGAAAAATGGGAACTTCAAGAGAAGGCCCTGTCCCTGCGGGAGAAAGTCCTCAGGATGATCAAGGCCTCCGGTTCCGGCCACCTTGGCGGAGCCCTCTCCTCCACGGAGATATTAACGGCCCTCTATTTTAGAATCATGCAGGTAGATCCCAAACGGCCGGACTGGCCGGAACGGGACCGCTTTGTTCTCTCCGCGGGTCATAAATGCCTCATCCTCTACGCAGCACTGGCAGAAAAGGGTTTTCTCCCGGAAAGCTACCTGGATACCTACGGTGACCTTAAGTCTCCCCTTCCGGGACACCCCAGCATGGAAAAACAGCCTGGAGTCGAAGCCAATACCGGCGCCCTGGGGCACGGCCTCTCCATTGCCGGAGGCATGGCCATGGGGCTGAGAGCCCAGGGAAAGAAAAACCGTGTTTTCGTGCTCATGGGAGACGGAGAACAGGCGGAAGGTTCCAACTGGGAGGCCGCGGCGGCCGCTTCCTACCACAAACTGGACAATCTGCTGGCCTTTGTGGACCGTAACGGACTGCAAATCGGCGGAAAAACCACCGAAGTCATGAGCTATGAGCCCCTGGAGGAGCGCTGGGCCGCCTTCGGCTGGAGTGTTAAAACCATTGACGGAAATGACATTGAACAGGTTGTCGAAGCAATCGAAGCGGCTCCCTTCGAAGCGGGAAAGCCCTCGGTTATCATTGCCGATACGATCAAGTCCAAAGGGCTCTCCTTTGCCGAAGGAGACGCAGCCTACCACTACTGGAAAGCCGGAACCGAGGAGCTCAAAACCGCCGATGAAGACCTGAAAAGGATCAGGGAAATACTGGAAAACGCACGGAAGGGGTTGAAATGAAAACGGTAAACTGGAACAGAACATTCACCGAAGCAAAGGACCCCCGCAAGACCTTCGGGGAGGCGCTGACCAATGCGGGAGCCGAAAAACCTGAGGTCATCGCCCTCTCTACGGACAGCTCATCGGGCTCCGGTATGGGTCCCTTCGCGAAAAAATTTCCGGAACGTCACTACGAGTTCGGTATTATGGAACAGGGTACCATCGGCTACGCCGCCGGTCTTGCCAGCACTGGACTTATACCCTTTTATGCTGCCATTGCCCCCTTTGTAACCGCCCGTCCCTACGAGATGTTCCGCAATGATCTGGGCTATATGCATCAGAACGTCAAGGTGGTTGGCCGCTGTGCCGGTCTTACATATTCGCATCTTGGTCCGACCCACCACTCCCTGGACGACATCGGCATTATCCGGACTATTCCCGGAGTAACAATTCTGAATCCCGGCGACCCTGCCAGCATTCACAAGGTAGTCCAGGCCGCGGCCGAGTTTGACGGACCGGCCTATATCCGAATCGGGAGCCCTCCCATGCCGGGAATCTATAACGATGACCTTCAGCTTGAACCAGGTAAGGGCCTTGTACTGATGGACGGTACCGATGTGGCTATTATTGCCACAGGAACCATGCTTGCCAATGCCGTCACAGCCGCTATGGCCCTGGAATCGGAAGGGGTCAGCGTCTGCCTGATAGACATGCACACGATAAAACCTCTGGACGCGGAGCTTGTACTGGAAGCGGCGGAACGCACCGGCCGCATCGTTACGGTGGAGGAACATTACGTCACCGGCGGCCTCGGCAGTGCTGTGGCTGAGCTGTGTTCCACAAAGCGGCCGACCCCGGTCCATATGATCGGTGTCCAGGACCAGTACGCCAGCAATGGTCCATACAATGAATTATTGGGTCTCTACGGACTGCAGGCAGAGCAGATAGCCGACACCATCAAGAGTCTCTTATAATTATTACAATAATGATGCCCCCGGCCTGCTGCCGGGGGATTTTTCTGCTGAAAAGATAACAATTAAAGGAACAAGGAGAGGGGCATGAACATTCTTGGAGTCGACATTGGTACCACCTCGATGAAAATGGGGGTTTTTGCAAGCGATAAGGACGGAAATCTGAAGCAGGTACGGGAGTACTCGGAGTCCTATCCAATAAACGTCTATAACAACGGAACTTTCGGTGATATTGAACAGGAAAAATGGGAGAAGGCCTTCCACAACGGCTGCAAAGAGATGGCCGACCTGATGGGCGGAATCGATGCGGTCTCCCTTTCCGGCACAACCCCGGGCTTAAGCGCCATGGATGCCGACGGACACGCAACCTATCCGGCTATTCTGATGCTGGACCAGAGGTCCCGTAAACAGGCAGCGGACATTATCCGCACTGTCGGCCTTCAGAAGATCCTGGACGAGACATCGAATATGCCGGTCGCCGGCGGCTGCTCCCTGGCCAGCATTCTCTGGATCAAGGAGAACGAACCGGAAGCTTACGAAAAGTCCGTCTGTTTCGGCCATTCCAATACCTATATTGCCAAATGGCTCACCGGCTCCTTTGCCATCGACCCCTCCTCAGCTTCCTTGAGCGCCCTCTACAATACAGTCAAGAATGATCTTAGCTGGAACAAGGAGATCGCTTGTGCCGTTGATCTTTCCATCGACCGGCTGCCCGAGGTTATCCACTCCTACGACAGCGCCGGAAACATAAAAGCGGATCTGGCAGCGGAACTGGGGCTGACCAAAAAGCCCCCGGTAATTATCGGCGGAAACGACGCGGTACTGGCAGCCTACGATGCAGGAGTAAACGAACCGGGCCAGATGATCAACGTCAACGGCACCTGCGAGATCAGCCTGGTCTGCCTGCCCCAGTGTTACCCCTCCACGGAGTACAACATCCGGGCCCATGTGCTTCCCGACCGCTGGCTTACCCTCTATGTAATGAACGCCGGAGGCAAAGCCTTTGAATGGTTTCAGCAGCTCTTCTGTTCCGAGATGACCCCGGACCAGTTCTGGAGCGATTTCCTCCCCGTCGCCATGGAAAAATGGCTGACCCGGGAGAGCAATGTACGCTACACCCCCTACCTGATGGGCTCCCGCTACTCCCTGGACCCTCTGAAGGCGGAGTTTACCGGCATGAACCAGGAATCCGACCGGGAAGAACTGCTTGCCGCAATGGTCCGCGGCCTGTGCGAGTATCAGCGGGAGCACCTGAAGGAGATCTCCCTGGAGGTACCCATATCAAAGGACATCTTCGTAACCGGCGGCGCAGTTAACGATAGCCTCATCGAGGCGAAAAAGCAGTGGATGAGGGACAGCAACTACGTCTACAGGGAACAGTCCTCCCTTCGCGGAGCAGCGCTTCTGGCCCGCAAACACCTCGAGGGTGAGCTGTGAGGGTCGCAGGAAAAACCGTCCTTGTTACCGGGGCGGGAGCCAACATCGGCCGGGCGATAGCCGAGCTCTTCGCCCGGAACGGGGCCCGGGTTGCCATAAGCACCCGTTCCAACATCGAGGGCGGTGAAGCGGCCGCCAGGGAGATTACCGACAAAGGCGGAGAAGCCCGCTTTTTCAGTGCCAACCTGACCGACGAAGCCCAGGTCGACGGGCTCTTCAAACAAATTGAAGACTCCCTGGGCAGGGTGGAGATCCTGATCAACAACGCCGGTGCCTCCCTTCCCACCCCCTTTCTGGACTCCACGGTCCAGCAATGGCGGGATGTCTTTGAAATAAACTTCTTCACCGCCCTGCACTGTTCCCGCAGAGCGGCACCGCACATGCTCGAACTGGGAAGGGGCAGCATAATCAATACCGTCTCTGTCCGGGGCTTTGATCATACCGGCAGGGAGGGAATCATGGCCTATTCCGCCGCCAAAGCCGCGCTGATCAATTTTACCAAGACCCTGGCCAAGGAGCTTGCTCCCCGCATCACCGTAAATGCCGTTGCTCCGGGATTTATCCTGACCTCTGCCTACGACAAGGTGCCTGAGGAGGTAAAGAAGAGCTTTCTCGAATCAACAATGATCAAACGCTGGATCCAGCCGGAGGAACTGGCGGAAGCCTATCTCTATCTTGCCTCCCAAACCGCTCTCACCGGCACAGTGCTGAACGTTGACGGAGGCTTTCTCCTTAAACAGGCCTGAAATCTTCCGCCACTCTCAGTACATCAGAGAGGGGGCAGGCTTGAAAACTCATAAATAGTACGATATCATACAATTGGAACGATTCAATAGACTAATTTATTTGGAGTTTGTAATGGGTAAAAAGATTATTATAACCGGCGCCAGTACCGGAATCGGTGCTGAGACCTCAAGAATGCTGGCTCAGGGTAACGAGATCATCATTCACTATTACTCATCCAGGGGACCGGCGGAAGCCGTAGCCTCAGATGTTGAAAAAGCGGGCGGAAAAGCTCACATTATCCAGGCTGACCTCTCAAAACCCGAAGAATGTGAGCGCTTTGTCGCTGAATGCGCCAAGCTCTTTCCCGTTGTCGATGTACTGGTCAACAATGCCGGAGGACTGATCCGCCGTCAGCCGATTAACGAGCTTGACTGGGACTTCATGATCGAAACCTTTGCCCTGAATACCTTTTCCACCATGAAGGTAACCTCATTGTGTGTACCCTTGCTTGAAAAGGCCGTGGATCCGGTGATCATCAATATGACTTCCATCGCCATGCGCCACGGTGCACCTTCTGCGACCCTCTACGGCGCATCCAAAGGAGCTCTGGACACCTTTACCCGGGGAGCCGCAACCGAGCTGGCCCCAAAAAAGATACGGGTAAACGCAGTGGCTCCCGGTGTCATCGAAACCCCCTTCCACGAAAAGGTTTCCACACCGGAGAAAATGAATACTTTCAAGGAGAATACACCCCTCAAGAGAAACGGACAGGCCCATCACATAGCCCAGGCCGTCAAGTATCTTATTGAGAACGATTTCATGACCGGTGCAACTGTGGATGTGAACGGAGGATTGTTCATGTACTAATGGTTCACTGCAGTCAGGAATTTGCCATCGGCGCGCCTTTCAGGCGCCGATGGTTTTTTTTTGCGATGCGTTTCAACTTTTCCGCCGTGCCGCAGGATTCCCGGATTGCCAGCCTCGGGGCAATAAGGATGCGTTCCGGGTCTCCGGGATTTTTGATCCGTTCGAGCAGAAAGCGGGCGGCCCGACGGGCTACAAGCTCGGGAGGAATGGCTACCGTTGACAGGGAAGGCGTCCAGAGGCGGGCTTCAGAGATATCGTCGAAACCGATAACGGCGAAGTTTCTCCCCGGGCGTATTCCCTTTGACTGCAGCCCCAGCATGACGCCGAGGGCGATAATATCGTTGTAACAGAAAGCCGCAGTGGGTGGATTTGGGCGGGGGACAAGCTCCCGGATAGCCGTATACCCGCCCCAGCGGTTACCCTGGGCATTGACGATTAATTCAGGGTCAGGAACACATCCGTATTTTTCGAAAGCAATTCTGAATCCCTCCAGCCGCTCCGGCCGGGGTGATGAGCCGTCCTCACCGCCGACAAAGGCGATACGCCGATGGCCGGAAGCAAGTAAGCGCTCCACTGCCATAGCCGTACCCACCACATTATCAGCCCCCACATAATTCCCCGGAAAATCATTCAGATAGCGGTTGATAAAAACAGAAGGAACCGGACTGCTTACAAGGGGACCAAGGTCCTCCAGGGTGGAGTATCTGGCGGGACTGATCAGCAAACCGTCGACATTGTGCTCCAGAAAGGTGGAGATAGCCCTTTTCTGCCGTTCCGGCTTCTCTGTTGTGTTGGCCAGCATGACGACGATCCCTTCCGGTTCCAGGCACTCCTCAATAACCGGCACCATTTCCGAGAAAAACGGGTTACCCAGGTCGGAAATCAGCACTCCCACAATGAAGGAGCGGCTGGTACGCAGGTTTGCAGCAGTCCGGTTATAGACATAACCAAGGGCTTTACTGGCTGCGCGCACCAGGGCTGCAGTCTCCTTTTTAATGAGAGGACTGTTCTTGAGCACAAGAGAAACAGTTGACTTGGAGACCCCCGCTTCACGAGCGATGTCCTTTATTGTAACCCTTCGTTTTCTATTTCCCGCCTGTTTATTCACCCTGTATAACACGCCTTTATTTATGTTGGAACGGTGTAATTTTAGGGCTATACGTTCAAACTGTCAATGAATAAATAATCCAAATTGAGAACACCACACCATTATACCAGCCCATTTTCTGCACAATTTCCATAATCTAAAAAACAATTTTCTTGACAGCAGCCCAAACACCTGCTATCGTTTTTATTGAATCGTTCCAAACTCATGTACAGAATATGAATCTGCATGAGAAAAACAAACAGGAGGACTGTTCATGAAAAAGATTGTTGGTTTAACTCTCGCACTGCTGCTTGTCTTCAGCATGGCATCTTTCGCCGAAGGCGGAAAAGAAGGCGGCACCCCTGAGTCAATTACTCTCGTCGGAGGTGTCATGCTGCCCCAGGGTCATGTTTACTACCAGGCGATGGAAAAGTTTGTTGAACTTGTAAAGGATTATTATAACGGCCCCGTGGCACTGAATTTCGAACTGCACCACTCCGGCTCCATCGGAACCGAAAAGGACATGTTCGAGTTCATGATGCAGGGAGTCTCCGTTGACTTCGCTATCATTTCTCCCGCCTGGATTGCAACCTGGGACAAGACCGCTCCCATTATCGACGCTCCTTTCCTGTTCAACAGCATCGAGCACTGGGAAACGGCCCTGGAAGCCGGAGCCCTGGATCCTATTGCTGAAAACATCCGCAAAAAAGGCGTCCGCTTCATCGGTTACGGCGGCGGTGGAGCCCGCAGCCTGATCCTGAATCAGCCGGTAAAAACCCTCGATGACTTTGGCAAAATCGATCTGCGCGTTCAGGGCTCTCCCCTGCATGCAGCTGTATTCGGCGCGATCGGCCTGAACCCCACTCCCCTTGACTACACAGAATGCTACAACGCCATTAAGACCGGTGTAATCGACGGACTTGAGAATGAACCGGCAGGCCTGGAAGGCATGAAGTTTTTACGAGGTAGCTCCCTATTATGCTCTTTCCGAGCACCAGATCACCACCCGGATACTCTGCTTCTCCGAGTCCAGACTTCAGAGCTTCCCCAAGGATCTGCAGGACGCTATTGTAAAGGCAGGACTTGAAGCCGGACGCTGGCACCGCAAAGCGGAAGTCGCCATGGGACAGGAGATCATCGATAAACTGGTGGCCAATCACGGCCTGAAGACCATCGATTTTACCGCTGCACAGAAAGCAGAGATGGCCCAGCGGGCAATGCCTGAAGTTGAAAAATACGCACGTCAGGTAGGTGCCGAAGATATTTTCAAAACCATCCGCGAGATGTAAGATTCCCATGTAAAACTATCCGGCAGGTCGAAGAGGCTTCTTCGGCCTGCTTTTGTATCCCGAGAGGAGTGCTGTGATGCTCTTAAGACTTTTTGAATTGTATGCCAAATTTCTTATATACTTGATGATTATTCTTATGTTCGTACTGCTCACGGCTGTCGGCCTGACTGTCGCAGGACGGTATATCCCCTTTGTTCCCCGTTATTTATGGACCCTGGAGGTCTCCAATTTCTCGCTTATCTGGATGGTCTTTATAGGCTCGATCATCGGCCTCAGGGATTCCCGGCACTTTTTTATCGATATCTTTTCCAAAGGGGTCCCTGCCTGGTTTGAAGTTTTCTTAAAGTTACTCAATTATTTTGTGACCTTGACGGTAACCTATGTCTTTATCCGCTATGGAATCCGCTTTTTCAGTCAGTGGGGATTGATACAGACCTCGGAACTCACGGGCATGAACCTTGGATTTCTCTATGTCTCGGTACCGGTGGCCGGGTTTTCGTGGCTGATTTTCCTGAGTGAAAGATTCTATCACGACTTTATAAAGAAAGACCTGAAGGAAGATCATCATATGGCCGACTCCTACCAGGTACATCACGATGATGCAGAAACATCAGAAGGAGAAACGGACAAATGACAGCTGGAACAGTCGCCGCGATAATGTTCATACTGCTTATCGTCCTCATTATTTTACGCGTTCCGGTCAGTTTTACCCTGGCCTTCGCCGTTGTCCCGATTCTTTTGCTTACCCCCAGGGTAACTCCTCTGATGCTTCTCCAGCGCATGATGGTGCAATACGGATCGTTCATTCTATTATCGATCCCCTTCTTTCTTCTGGCTGCGGTCATCATGAACGAAGCCAAGATAACCGATCGGCTTATCCGTTTTTCCCGCTCCATGGTGGGCCCCCTTCCAGGCGGTCTTGGCCACGTAAACGTAGCCGTCAGCATGCTGTTTGCCGGTATCTCCGGTTCCTCCAACGCCGATGCCGCCGGTATCGGTTCGGTCCTGATTCCGGCCATGGAAAAAGAGGGTTATGATAAGAACTTCACCGTAGCGGTCACCGCCTGTTCGGCGGTAATGGGTAACATAATCCCTCCCAGTATTACCATGGTGGTCTGGGGCGGGGTAATGAGTACCTCCGTCTCCGGTCTCTTTCTGGCCGGTTTTGTTCCCGGTGTCATGATCGCCCTGTTCCAGATGGCCCTGGTCCTCTATTTCGCCTTGAAACGTGGCTACCCCCGGGACACCGGTTACAGCCTGAAAGAGTTTGTCCAGAGTTTTCGCGGAGCGATACTCGCCCTGGTTACTCCGCTCATTATTGTTGGAGGAATCGTCTTTGGCCTGGTAACCCCGACCGAAGCTTCGCTGGTAGCGGTTGTATACTCCCTTATCCTGGGCATGTTTATCTACAAGACAGTCTCTTTTAATAAATTCGTCAGCCTGATGCTGGATACGGCAAAACTGGCTTCCGTTGTTCTGTTCGCTGTTGGATGTGCCTCGATCTACGGGTGGGTACTGGCCTATTACAAGATCCCCAACTTCCTGGTTGACCTTCTGGGAGGCATTACTACCTCGCCGACTTTGATGCTGATGATTTTTGTGGGAATATTCCTCATAGTCGGAACCTTTATGGATTCCGTTCCTGCCATTGTTATTCTCGGGCCCCTGCTTGCACCTATAGCGGACCATGTGGGGATTCATCCCCTCCACTTCGCCATTGTAGGGGTTGTTTCTCTGGCCTTTGGACTGGTTACCCCGCCCTACGGACTCTGCCTGCTGATATCCAGTGAAATCGCGGGAATCAATGCCATGCGGCCTCTTAAAGAGGTTGGACTCTTCCTGGTGGCCATGTTGCTGGTTCTGCTACTGATTATCGTCTTCCCGAGTCTTACCCTGGCTATCCCTAAGGCATTCATGCCTGAACTGTTCATGTAAGGCATTATGAAGGATAAAATACTTACACCAGAAGCTGCCGTCGCTCTCATAGGCGACGGTGCCAGGATCGCCCTCCACGGTTCAGGGGGCGGTATTTGCGAAACAACACTGCTGCTCCGCAGTCTGGGGGAACGCTTTCAAGCCACCGGCAATCCAAAGGGAATCACCATAGTCCACTCTACCGGGATCGGTAATAAAGAGGGTACCGGAATTGACCTTATCGCCTTTCCCGGCCTGGTAAAACGGGACATTGCCGGGCACTTCGGCATGTCCCCCCAAATGGGAGAGTTGATCCTGTCGAACCAGGTTGAGGCCTACAACTTTCCCCAGGGTGTACTCTCCCACATGTTTCACGCAGTGGCCGGGAAAACACCGGGTGTCATAACCAGAATAGGTCTCAATACCTACGTGGATCCCCGCCTTGAAGGGGGAAAGGCCAACGATATTACCACCGAGGATCTGGTAAAGGTTATTGAACTGGAGGGAGAAGAGTGGCTCTTTTTTCCCCGTTTTCAGTTCGACTATGCTTTTGTCCGGGGAACCACTGCCGACCTTCACGGGAACATTACCAACGAAGAAGACGGACCCTTTCTGGAGGGAATGGCAATTGCCCAGGCGCTAAAAAACTGCGGGGGAACTGTTATAGCCCAGGTTAAATACCTTGCCGAAACAGGCAGCCTTGACCCGCAGCAGGTTCGCATTCCGGGGATCTACGTCGATCATATCGTTGTCCATCCCGAACAGACCCAGACCTGCCTGCACAGCTACGAGCCCTCCTTTGCCGGAAAAGTAAAAACTCCCCTTACCCGTATGGAGCCCCTGGCCCTGGGACCGAAGAAGATTATCGCCCGCCGGGCAGCTCAGGAACTTTTTGAAGGTGCTGTAGTCAACCTGGGCTATGGAGCTCCCGACGGGGTCGCAGCGGTGGCGTCGGAAGAGGGCATCCTGGACCAGTTTACCCTGACCGTGGAACAGGGCTCCATCGGCGGGCGGCCGGCAGGAGGCGTCGTTTTCGGCACCGCCTACAACCCGGAAGCTATTATCCCCATGGACGCCCAGTTCACCTTTTACGACGGAGGGGGCCTGGACCTGGCCTATCTGGGGATGGCCCAGGTGGACCGGCACGGAAACGTAAACTCCAGCCGGGTGGGCCGTATGCTGGCCGGCTGCGGCGGGTTTATCAACATTACCCAGAACGCCAAAAAGGTTATCTTCTGCGGAACCTTCACTGCCAAAGGGCTTAAATGTTCCGTCGGCGACGGTAAAATCAGCATAGACACGGAAGGTTCGGTTCGCAAATTTGTGGATGCCGCAGCCCAGATTACCTTCAGCGGGGATTACGCTGGCCGCCGGGGCCAGCCGGTATTGTACGTTACCGAGCGGGCTGTATTTTCCCGTACCGGTGAAGGCCTTATACTTGAGGAAATCGCACCGGGAATCGATCTTGAGCGGGACATTCTGGCGCACATGGAATTTAAACCCGGTATTTCGCCGGACCTGAAAGAGATGAACCCGGACTTTTTCCGGGATTGAGGTTTTTTCATGATTACCACTGTAACAACCGAATTGCGCGCCCCACAGGCGCGCATTATTTTCTCCGTTGATCCGCCGGGAAAACCACCGGCCGTTGATTACGATGTTCTCGGGCAACTGGAAGATGCAATTACAATCATCGCTTCCGCCGGACCGGAGATTCGTCTGGTCCTTGTGGAAAGCACAGAACCTGAGTACTTTGTTGTCGGGGCCAATCTCAAGGCCCTGCAGCAAATCGACAGCCAGAGCATCCGCCCCTGGGTGCGCCGGGGACACAATGTTTTCAACATGCTGCAGGAGCTGGAGCTGCCGGTTATTGCCCTGGTACGCGGTTTCACCGGAGGCGGCGGACTGGAGCTGGCCCTGGCCTGCGACTTTATCTATGCCGCCGACAATGCCCGTTTTGCCCTGCCGGAAGCGGGTCTTGGTCTGATTCCAGGCTGGGGAGGAAGCCATCGGCTTCCCTTAAGAATCGGCGCCGCCCGGGCCAAAGAGTTGGCCTTCTCTGCCAGGCCGATTGAAGCCCCCACTGCCTATAACTGGGGCCTGATAAATTATTACGGACCGGAAGAAGAGCTTCAGCAAAAACTGGCAGCACTTACAGAGAGCATCAGCGCCAACAGCAGAATATCCGTGGCCATGGAAAAGCAGCTGATTAATTCCGCCCTTAGCCCGGATAATCCGCGCATGAAATTTGAAGAAGCTGCCGCCTCGACCGCTGCCATGGGTTCCAGCGACACCTCCCGCAGACTTGAGGAGTTCTTCGAAAAGCGGAGTCGCAAATAAGATTTTCTTTGGCGACAGGAGTAACAATATGCCCTATCTTGACAACCCCATCCGGCTGCAGGAAGTACGCAGCTTTTACCTTGAACGTCTTTTAAAACCAAAGCTTACATCCGAACGCGCCGATATCGTAACACGGTCCTACGCCCGGACCGAAGGTGCCCACCCGGTCACCCGAAGGGCCGAGACCCTCAAGGATATACTTGCTCAGATGAGTATCTACATAAAACCCTGGGAGCTTGTTGCGGGCAACCTGGGACCGGAGCCGGTTTCAGCCCCGATTTTTCCGGAAGGCGGTGCCGACTTTATCCTGGACGAAATGGATTCCTACGGCTCCCGGCCGGGCGATAAATTCGAGCTTAGCGACGAAACCAAAAAGGAGCTGCAGAGGATTCTTCCACTCTGGAAAGGCAAGACCCTCAAGGAATACGGTCTGTCGCTCATGCCTGAAGGACCGGTACGAATGCGGGAAGCCGGGGTGTTCTCTGCGGAAAACATGCTTACCTGCGGCACCGGCCATTTTCTTCCGGATTACATAAAGATCCTTGAGCATGGATTCCGGGGTATCAGCGAACAGGCTGAAACGGCCCTTATGACCCTGGACCTGCGGTATGAAGAGGAGTATGAAAAGAGGATTTTTTACGAAAGCGTACTGACCATCTGCCATGCCGTCAGGGATTTCTCGCTTCGCTACGCGGAGCTGGCAGATTCTCTGGCAGCCGAGGAGAAGAACGAAGAACGCAAAAAAGAGCTGAACAGAATGGCCGATATCTGCCGGCGGGTTCCCTGGGAGCCCGCGCAAGGCTTTTCCGAGGCAGTCCAGAGCCTCTGGTTTACCCACCTTGTCTGTTATATCGACTCCAACGGCTACGGTGTAACCCTGGGACGCTCCGCATCCTACCTGTATCCCTATTACCGCATCAGTCTTAATGCCGGCGAAATGGATAAAGAGGGTGCATTGAGCCTTCTGGTCAGTCTCTTTTTCAAGACAAATGATATTTTAAAGCTCTACAATAACAATGCGGCCCAGAATTACGGCGGCTTTCCCGTTGGTCAGCCTGTTCAGCTTGGGGGTATCGATTCTTCAGGCGAAGATGATACCAATGAACTAAGCTTCCTCTTTCTTGAGGCGGAAAAAAAGGTAAAGCTCTATCAGCCGGATATCGGCTTTTTATGGACCGAGAAGATCAATCCCGTTTTTTTTCAGGCAGCTGCAGAGCTGGTTGCTACCAACTCAAAACCAAAATTCTTCAATTACCGTGTAGGCTCCGCAATGTACCGCCATGCGGGACTTTCCGAAGAGACCGCCCGGTCCGAGTGGGCCTTCATCGGATGTGTTGAATACGGAGTACCGGGAAAAACCTGGACCTGGGCAGACGCTGCCATGTTTAACCTTGCCAAGTGTCTTGAGCTGGCCCTTAATGACGGGATTGATCCTGTCAGCAACACCCGTCTTGGTCCCCAGACCGGAAACCCGGAAGACTTTAAGGACTTCGGCCAGTTTCTGTCCGCCCTGCAGCGCCAGATTACCTATATGTTCGACCTTACGGTCCAGGGCATAACTGCTCTGCAGGTGGCCCACAAGCACCGCTGGCCGGAACCCTATGAATCTCTCCTTGTGGACGGCTGCATGCAAAGCGGGAAGGAGGTAAACCAGGGAGGGGCCGTCTCGTATCACACAGGGGTACAGTTTGTCGGATTTGCTACGGTGGTGGATTCCCTGCTGGCTGTTCAGAAGTTTGTTTTCGAAGCAAAGACAGTCAGTTTCAACGAACTGGTAGAGAACCTGCACGATAATTTTATGAACAACGAGGTTCTCCGAATGCGCCTGCTGCGGGAGACGCCCCGTTTTGGTATGGACAGAGACGAAATAAACACTCTTGCAGGAGAAGTTTTTATCTTTTGCTGCGACACCGCCGGCAGTTACCGCGATATCTGGGGAGGCATCTATACCGCGAGTCTCTACAGCCTTACCGCCCATGTCGGTTTCGGGTCCCGGGTAGGAGCTACCCCTGACGGGCGAAAGGCCTTCTCCCCTCTCTCCGATGCGAGCTCCCCCTCCCAGGGACTGCAGAACGGCTCTGTTACGGAGATTCTCGCTACCCAGGCGAAACTGCCGCATCACAAGGCCATCAACGGCACCCTGCTGAACATGAAACTCAGTAAAAAGCTCGTATCCGGCCCTGAAGGAACAGCACGGCTGCAGAACCTGATCAGCACCTACTTTAAGCTGGGGGGCTTTCATGTCCAGTTTAACGTTGTGGACGTGGAAGTACTGAAGGATGCCCAAAAACACCCTGAAAGGTATCCTGATTTTCTGATACGGGTAGCAGCCTACGTTACAAACTGGAACCAGCTCAGCCGGGAGGTACAAGATGAAATTATATCCCGGGCAGAAATGGAAAGTTTTTAGCCGTCGTGGGTAAGGAACCGTCTTTTTCCCCGGACTCCAGTATCAGGGGAGTCATCTTCAATTGCGAGTCCTTCAGTCTGCATAACGGTCCGGGTATCCGAACGACCCTCTTCCTGAAAGGCTGTCCCCTGCGCTGTCTCTGGTGCGCTAATCCCGAAAGCTGGAACATGGAACAGGAGGTAAGCTGCAACCAGGAACTCTGCATCCGGGAATGCAGGGAGTGCGAAAATATCGCCGGAAAGGGTATCTTCGAACGGGACCCTGAGGGAAAAATCCTCATTGCTCCCGGCATCTCCCGCAGAGATACAAACCTTATCGCCACGGCCCGCAGCTGCCCTTCCCGTGCACTTTCAGTACTGGGTTCTACCACAACCGCAGCCGAGGCGGTGGACATGCTGCTCAAGGACCGGCCCTTCTTTGAGGAGTCAGGAGGCGGTGTAACTATTTCCGGCGGTGAGCCGCTGATACAGCCGGAGTTTACGACAGAGATTCTGCGCCGCCTGAAAAACAGGGGAATACACACGGTTCTTGATACCTGCGGCGACGCGGCTCCGGAAGTGTTTAAGCAGGTGAGTTGTCTTGCGGATCTTGTTTTATTTGATGTAAAAGCCGCAACCAATGAGTTGCATCAGGCGTGGACGGGAAAGTCAAACCGTGTGATCCTCTCTAACCTGGAACAAATAGCGGCAGAACGTCCGGAAGCCTTGCGGATACGCATTCCTTACATCCCGGGACTGAACAGCACCGACAGTGAGCTCAGGGCAATGGCAAAACTTCTAAACCGCCTTGATATAGACCGGGTAGATCTGCTGCCGTATCACCGTCTGGGAATACAGAAATATCGACAACTCGGCAGAACGTACACGCTTGCGTCTGAACAAACACCTGATTCAGATTCTCTTACAAAGGCTTTACAGCTTTTCAGTAACCTGGGAATAAAGGCACAGATAGAACAATAAGACCGGTCTTACTCTCGAATCGAAGATTCTTCTGCCATTCTACCCTGAATTACCAGGGTGAGAACCCGAATTTTACTGTTCTCAATATGACGGGCCAGAAGCTCCGAAGCCTTGTCTATATCCCGGATACAAAGCGCATCGATCAGCTCTATATGCTCCTGGATGGTAATATCCTTGGAGAACTGCTGTTCCAGACTCAGCTCCCTGAAAGTCTGTGTAAGACGGTACAGCTGATCGAGCATACGTATGAGACGGCGCCTCCCGCTGGACTGAATCAGATAGGAGTGCAGATACCCGTCCACTCTGGCGTGTTCCCGGAAGTTCACGTTGTCCTTCAGACCCAGAATAAGGGCTTTCATTTCCAGGAGCTTCTGGATGCTAAGGGAGTTTGCAGCCCGCCGCAGGGCCAGAGATTCCAGTTCCCTGCGCAGTTCGTAGATATCTTCCAGATCATCCGCCGTAAAAGGAAAAATCCGGGCACCCCGTTTTGGAAGGATCTCTATCAAATGATCCTGCTCAAGATTTTGAAGGACACTGCGCACAGGAGACCTGCTCACATTGAACTCCCGGGCCAGAAGGTCTTCCCTCAGCCAGGTATCCACAGGGTACTCATTCTGAATTATTCTATTAAACAGGGTAGTATAAATCTCATGGCGTGTCGTTTTAGTATTATTCTTTTCCATAACGTCTCAACACTAATCATTATTACACGACATACAGGTATTGTATACAAGAAAATTTTCCGGTTTCTTGTACCTAAAAAGCAAAAACCAGCATATTTGTATACAGTTAATTTGAAAGCTAAGAATTTCCCCACAAAATCGATGCTTATGTATACTATTATTAATCCCTCTCCTGGAAAAACATTTGACGAACAGGCCAACTCGTAGTATAAAGGAACTACGCGACTCATTGTATTACAGGGTTGCTATATTAATAATTTCTGTGGAAAAGGAGTTTTTATGCAAGGAAAAAAATGGCTAGGTAAACTGTCCATTTCTCTCTTGGTCGTATTGTCTCTTCTTGCCGTTTCATGCGCAAAAGAAGAACCTGCACAGGCTGCTGCTCCCGCGGCGCCCGCCGCATCTCAGCAGGCAGAGTCCTCTGAAGCTATACCCGACATGATCGACATGACCATGCCCGCAAAGACCATCACCCTTCGGCTGGCTTATGACGACCCCACCCTGTGGCCCAAACAGGCTAACGTTCCTGACCCTGAGCATGCCCAGGCACTGCTTTTCAAGGATTACGTTGAAAGCCAGACTGGTGGAGCAATCAAGATCGACCTCTACGGAGCAGGTCAGCTGGGAACCTACCGGGAAACCCTGGAAATGGTTCAGCAGGGCTCTATGGACATCAACATCGGAACCGGATCTCTCGGATCCTTCTTTGATCCCTTCCAGATCTTCACCATCCCCTACCTGTTCAGCTCAGACGACATTGCTGTCGGCTACTTCGAGCGCAGCGAGTGGTGGGCAGACCTGATGGACCAGATGGAAGACGAAACCGGTATGAAGTACCTCGGTATGGGACAGAACGGCTGGAGAAACTTCACCAATAACGTTCGCGAAATCCGCAAACCCGAGGACCTTAAGGGTATCAAGTTCCGCGTTATGCAGAGCCCCGTATACGTCAAGATGATCGAGTCCATGGGCGGAAGCGCTGTTCCTATCGCATGGAACGAGCTCTACACCGCGCTGCAGACCGGCGTTGTTGACGGCGAAGAGAACCCTATCTCCTCCATCGCACTGGGTAAACTTCAGGAAGTTCAGAAGTACCTGACTATGGACGGCCACGTATGGTCTGAAAACGTTATGGTTATGAATTCTGCGAAGTTCAACGACATGCCCGTCGGTGTTCAGCAGATCCTGGTTCAGGGCGGAATGCTGGCAGCCCGCGCCAACAATGTTGCTGAGAGAATGGTCTCCAACATCGTCAAGTTCGAGGATGTTGCTAAGCAGATGCAGGTTTACTTCCCCACCGCCGGCGAAAAGGCTGAATTCCGGAAGGTTTCTCAGCCCGCAGTTATCGAGTACCTGAAAGGCGAACTCGGAGAAGATGTGGTCGACGGCTTCCTGACCAGTGTTCAGAAAATGGAAGCAGAACTGGGCTGGAGACGATAGTCTCTTCCGTTTACTTTTCTACCGACACTGTATGAGTGTCGCGATGGCAGTCCGCTTTCAACAGTGGACTGCCGTCTTTATCTAATTCACTTCCCTATCAATTGGAGATTTACACCAATGATAAAATACCTGAAAAAGACCAGTGACATTGTGCATGTGGTCACCAAGTGGTGGCTCTTTGCCTATGTTCTGTCTGTAACGATTTTAGCGATTGTCGGCGTGTTCTTTCGCGCTATAGGAAACTCCCTCTCCTGGAATGAGGAGCTGATGCGCTGGATACTGATCGGTATCGGCTACATCGGAGCAGCAGTGGCCCTCAAAGAGCGGAGCCACATCGGTATCGAGTTTTTTATAACACGAATGAAGCCGAAACTTCGTAAGTTCTCCATAATCCTCGGATACCTGACGATCGTCCTTTTTCTTATTATTGTACTCATCTACGGTTATCTGGCCGCGGATGCTGCCTGGAGACAAAAGGGTTCCATTCTGCGGATTCCGATGTACTGGGTTAAATTAAATCTGCCCCTGGGCTCACTGTTCATGCTTGTTCACATGACCTACTTTACCGTCGGCTTCTTTAAAGAGAAAGGCGACGACCGTGAGTACCTGCTGAGCGGCGGACACGACTTTTAAGGGAGCCGGAGAGTTTTATGAATATTGCAGTATATACAATGGTTTTCCTGTTTGTAATCCTTCTTATAATAGGTGTACCAATAGCCTTTGTCCTCGGTCTTGTACCCCTTATCTACCTGCTTTTTTTCAAAGGCCTTCCTCTGATCGCCATTGCCTCAAAGCTCTATGGAGGTATTGATAACTACGTTCTGTTGGCCCTGCCCTTCTTTATCCTCGCCGGTAATATAATGAACAATACGGGAATAACGAAAGACCTGGTCAACTTTGCCCGCCTCCTCGTCGGACGCGTTCGAGGTGCCCTGGCCCAGGTCAATATTGTCGTCAGTATAGCCTTTGCCGGTCTTACCGGAGCTGCGGTCGCAGACACCGCGGCCATTGGTTCCATACTGATTCCCGCCATGAAAGAAGAGGGCTATTCCGCCGAGTACTCGGCCGCGGTTACTACGGCATCGTCCGTTATCGGCCCGATTATACCTCCCAGCATCATCATGGTGATCTACGCTTCCGTAACGGGCGAATCTGTTGGGGCTCTCTTTATGGGCGGCTTCTTACCAGGCCTCGCGGTAGCACTTTCCCTGATGATCCTGGCCTATTTTTTCGCCATCAAGTACAATCACCCAAAAAGAACCGAGAGAATCAGTTTTAAGGAAGCAGCCTATATTGTGCGGCGTTCCATCCTGGCAATGCTGGTACCCCTCATCATTATTGGCGGTATTCTTTCGGGTGTTTTTACCCCTACAGAGGCTGCCGCGGTTGCCTGTCTGTACGCCTTTATTGTAGGTGTTTTTTACTATAAAACCCTTACCGTAAAAAACATGATCGACAGCCTGATCGACGCCGGAAGGGTCTCCGCCACCATACTGCTGATCATCTCCGCCAGCCAGCTGTTCAGCATGGTACTGACGATCGAAAGGATTCCGGAGCATATCGCTGCCGTTATGACTTCCGTTATAACGAACAAGTATCTCTTTCTGCTGGTCGTTAACGTACTGTTCTTCTTTATGGGAATGGTAATGGAAATATCCGCCAGCGTTATCATGCTCACCCCCATCCTGCTGCCCCTGGCAATGGAATACGGGGTTCACCCTCTGCACTTTGCCCTGATCATGCTGGTTAACCTGAACATCGGGCTTACCACGCCGCCGGTTGGAGTCTGCCTCTTTACAGCGGTACCGATTGCAAAATGTTCGGTGGAGAAGATGGTACCGAAAGTTATGCCCTTTGTAATTGCCGAGATGGTCGCTGTTCTGTTAATCACTTACATCCCGGAGATTACCCTCTTTCTGCCCAGGCTCACCGGATTTATCGAATAAATTTAAAAGACGAATACGTATAAGAGTCAAATAAAAACCGGCTGAAGGTCAACAACCTTCGCCGGCTTTTATTTTATACACAATACAGTTTTTACAGAATGTTTCCCTTGGAATCAAACTTCATCTCCCGGGGGTCCTCCAGGATTTCGATATCCGGATTCATCCTGGCCTCTTCCAGCATGGACTCGGAAATCCAGATCTCATCCACATGAGAAGAGTTCCGGATCCTTAAGACCCTGGGATTGTCGACCCCGTTTCCGGTCCGTACGTACATGGCCGCCTGAATCGCCAGCCGGTCATTCTTCAGGACCATTGGCATGCGCACGGTAATACCGACCCGTGCGGTCAGGGCATTCGGATATGCGGCATCAAAGTCCGCCTGATCAAAAACCTTTTTGGTGGTGTAATTTGCCATTCCAATACCGATACAGTTGCCGTGGGTCGCTTCCGATAAATTCAGCACTACATACTCCTCTACCCGGGGAGGTCCGGAGGCATATTCTGTACAGTAGCTTCCGGTAATGTTGGGATCCATTCCGTCGCCGGAGTGGTTTTTCCCTATCTCGTCTACTATCATAATATTCAGATCATCAAAGAAGATCCGGGCCATCTTTTCCTTGGCTTCGATAAGCAGCTTCGGCTCTTCCTCAGGTATTTCCTCCGGGGTAAGGGCAATGACGCGGTTTGTTTCATCATGGGCATTTTCGATACTGGAAAGGCCAAAGAGTATTTTCGTGTTGTTAAGAATAGCCATCCCGTAGGCAACCACATTCTCTGCCATCTTGCGGAATCCCTGACTGTGACAGGCCTCCGCCCCCTGGTGTTTGGCCACGCCGATGGCCATCATCTTCAGCATGCCGCTTTCATACGGACCGCGGAAAGCCGTATGGGCTTTTATTCTGCCCACCAGGACTATGCCATCGGCCTCTGAGGCATACTTGTCTATGTACACCGGGCGGCCGTCTTCAAGGGTGGCCACCTGCACAGTTTCCATGGAGGCTTTTATCGGCGCACCGACATACTCCTCGGTAACACCGAAACCTTCGATCATTTCCCGCTGTCCTTCGGCAGTTCCTCCGCCATGGCTGCCCATAGCAGGAAAAACAAAAGGTTCAGCACCCAGTTCCTTAAGAACCGTCACGGTCTCTTTAATAATCAAGGCTATATTAGCAATTCCCCTGCTGCCGCAGGTAACAGCTACAGTCATTCCAGGACGGATGGTGCCGGCGATTTTCTGCTGGCTTATCTGTTTCCTTATCTCTCCGGGAATATCCTCCAGCACATCGTCATTCAGTTTCTGACGAATCTTTGCCATCTTCGGAAGCGGCGTACCGCCAATCATCCGGTCTACAATACCATTCCGGTCCCACATACTATCGCGCATATTATTACTCATGCCTGACACTCCCTATATTGCAAGTATTCCTTACTGTTAAAATACAATTATCTTCCATATTTGTCATTTATTCAATAAAAATATCAGAATTGTATTAGTATATTTGAAGCACCCCCAAGGATACCGGATATCCAAGCGCCATCTTTTATGAAAAGTGATGTTTTACGGAAGAGGAAAAACGCATCGGACAAACCTACGGTATACAATTGTCCATATTTTTCCTCTAATTTGTTGCGTTATTTCGTTTATTGACGTACAATATCAACACGCTAATCTACAGGAGTCAGGTTTGAAAGGTTTCTTCAATCGGATACTCAGAATTAATGTCAGCAATCACAGTTTCACATATGAAAACCTGTCTGATGATACCCTGAGCTCTACCCTCGGCGGGAAAGGCCTTGGAATACATCTGCTGAGCAAAGAAAACCCCGTCGGTGCGGACCCCTTCTCTCCGGAAAACCGGCTGATAATCTGTGTCGGACCGATAACCGGCACGCGAATCTGGAGCCAGTCCCGCTACGGAGTATTTTCAAAAAGTCCGGCAACAGGGGGGTTCTGCGAGTCCTACTGCGGCGGCGAACTGGCTCCCAGAATAAAGGGCTGCGGAGCCGATGCCGTGATTATTGAAGGCAAAAGCGATTCCCTTGTTTTCCTTAGCGTAACAGAGGACAGAGTTGATTTTCATGACGCCTCCGGGATTGCGGGGGCTGAAACATACGACGCAGAAAAGTATATCCTGTCCCGCTCCGGCAAGAGCAGCGGGGCCATGGTCATAGGACCTGCGGGGGAAAACCTGGTTGTACAGGCGGCGATTAAGTCCGACCTGTGGCGAAGCGCCGGCCGGGGCGGTCTTGGCGCAGTCATGGGATCCAAAGGAATCAAGGGGATCTCCTTTAACGGTACAAGGAAGGCCGACGTCGCCAATCCGGAAATGGTGACGAATCTGGTTAAAAATATCGCCTCTACCTGGAAGGACTCCCCGGTAACAAAGAAGTACCAGACCTACGGAACACCGTCACAGGTAGCTGTTACCAACGGCGCGAAATGCTTTCCCACGCGTTACTGGCAGAGCGGTGTATCGGAACACTGGCAAAACTTGAGTGCCGAATATATGCATGAACATTTTGAAGTATCAAAACACGGCTGTCCTTCCTGTTTTCTGCAATGTACCAAACATGCCAGGGTTAAATCCGGGCGCCATGCGGGACTGGAAATCGACGGACCTGAATACGAAACAATTTACGCCCTTGGCGGCCTGAACTGCCTGGATTCCCTGGAAGAGGTCGCCTGGCTCAACGACATCTGCGATCGGCTGGGACTGGATACCATGAGCGCCGGTAACCTTTCTGCCCTGGCTGTAGAAGCCTATAAAAGGGGCAAGACCGATTTCGCCATTGACTATAATCAGCCGGATCGAATGGCCGAATTTTTTACATTACTTGCCCACGCCGAGGGGGCCGGCGCGGTTTTTGCAAAAGGGATCAAAAGCGCCGCAGCCGAACTCGGCCTCGAAGATATTGCTGTTCACGTAAAGGGTCTTGAACCGGCGGGCTTCGACCCCCGGGTACTGAAAGGCATGGGACTCTCCTATGCTACATCCCCGCGGGGAGCCTGTCACCTGCGGGGAACCTTCTATAAAGCCGAACTGACCGGTGAGGTTGATCCGGATGTAATCCCCGGAAAAGCACGCTACCACATTGACTATGAAGATCGGGCTGCCCTCTTCGATTCGATGATTCTCTGCCGTTTTTTCCGGGACTTTTATCTTTGGGATGAGCTTTCCGAAATGGTTGAAGCGACGACCGGTATGCGGATGAACAAGAAAGAGCTGGAACTTCTGGCCAACCGGATTACCCAGCAAACCAGGGCTTTTAACCATCGGGAGGGAATCGGCCCGGAACAGGATACCCTTCCAAAGCGAATCCTGAATGAAGCAACAAAGGAAGGAGCTGTTCTTAGCGAGGCGGACCTTCATACAATGATACAGGAATACAATAAGATAAGGGAAGAACGAGATGCAAAAGCAGAAATTAGCAGTTGATTTTACATGGGAAAAATGGTCCGCCGAAGAGTCGGACCTGGCAGCACTGGGAAAAAAGACGGGATCCCGGCTGCTTTTTGAAATAGATCTTATCCATCATTTTGAACAGGAACTCCTGCGCCTTAAAAACGCCGACGCAGTATGGGGTCCGGTACATTCCAGCGTTGGACAGGAAGCCGTAGCGGCAGCCAGTATCGGTCCCTTAAAAGAAAGCGATAAGGTCCTCGGCAGCCACCGGGCGCATCATCAGTTTCTGAGCAAGGCTCTGAACTTTGTTCTGAACGAAGAGTGGGATCCGGGCTCTCAGGACTGGCCGGAAGAGGCACAAGAGGTGATTAATCGTACCTTTGCGGAGATCCTCGGCCTTGCTCCCGGCTACTGCGGAGGCCGCGGCGGATCCATGCACTTGCGCTGGAAGGAGGCAGGTTTTCTCGGCTCCAACGCTATTGTCGGCGGTGGTATCCCGCTGGCCGTCGGTGCTGCTTACGCGGAACAGAAACTGCAGAGCGGTAATGTCGTTGTGTGCTACTTCGGCGACGGTGCGGCCAATCAGGGGGCATTTCATGAGGCCCTGAACCTGGCAGGCATCTGGAAACTGCCGATTATCTTTTTTGTGGAAAACAACGAATTCGCCGTAGGAACCCGTAACGAAGACGCCTGCGCAGTAAAGGACATCTCGCAACGGGCAGCCAGTTACGGCATGGACGGCTACATCGTTGACGGCCAGGACACCACGGGAATCTACCGGGTTATGGAGCATGTTTCCAGGAATATCCGGGGCGGCAGCCGTCCCGCCATTGTCGAAGCTAAATGCTGGCGCCATTACCACCATGCGGGAGACGTTCCCGGAAGTTCATATGGATATCGCGACAAGGAAGAGGAAGCCCGGCACATAGCCCTGGATCCCCGCACCCGTTTTCCCGAGGCCCTGCTTGAGCAGAAGCTGCTCACAAAGAAAGAGATCAGCGCAATTGACGACGCTGCAAAAGCGGCAGTGGAAAAGGCTCTGGATTTTTGCGTGGAAGGAGAAGACCGGACCATCATCCGGGAGAACCTGTGGCCTGATCCGGCCAGCGCCGGGGAGGGCATGCGCTCTGACGGCAAAGAACTGGAGGGACTTCCTTACATTGATGATGATTACACGGGTCCGAAAAATAAGGCCCGGTTCTCGGAAGCAATCTCATTCGTCACCGGCCGCTGGATGGAGAAGGATTCGAGTGTCTACGAGTTTGGTGAGGAGATCGCCAACTTCGGCGGCGGAGCATACGGCGCCACCAAAGGTCTGCCTGAGCGTTTTCCGCAGCAGATTGTAAACACCCCTATCTCCGAAGCCGGATTTACCGGACTTGCCTGCGGCGCGGCTATGAACGGGCTTAAGACCATAATCGAGATCATGTTCCCGGATTTTGCTCTGGTTGCCGGAGACCAGCTCTT
Organism: Marispirochaeta sp.; assembly: GCF_963668165.1. Classification (NCBI taxonomy): domain Bacteria; kingdom Pseudomonadati; phylum Spirochaetota; class Spirochaetia; order Spirochaetales; family Spirochaetaceae; genus Marispirochaeta; species Marispirochaeta sp. The sequence goes on from NZ_OY764212.1 coordinate 1,071,813, forward strand.
TAATCAGATAGCAAAGGCCCGTCACATGTACGGCGGTAAAACAAACCTTCCCCTGGTGGCACGGACAAGAATTGCAACCGGTGCTGGTTACGGCGGACAGCATTCCATGGATCCCGTGGCAATCTTCGCACTCTTTTCCGGCTGGAGGATTATCGCACCCGGGAACGCCTTTGACTATATCGGACTTTTCAATACCGCCATGCATTCCAATGATCCGGTGGTATTTCTTGAACACCACTCTCTTTACACCAAGACCTTCGAGATTCCCGAAGGAGATCTTGATTACTGTATCCCCTTCGGAAAAGCAAACGTTATCAGGCCCGGTACGGATATAAGCGTCCTTGTATACAGCTCTATGGGAGAACGCTGCAAAAAAATCGCTGAAAAACTGGAAAGACAGGGTGTATCTGCAGAAATTATTGACCTCAGGTCTCTTGATCTTCCATCCGTAGATTATGATACAATCGGAATGTCACTGCAAAAGACTGGCGTGCTTGCAATCGTTGAAGAAGCGGCCGGGGCCCAGACCATTGGTCCGCGGATCGCGGAGCAGGTTATGGTTCGGTTCTTCGATTATCTGGATGCACCCGTAGGATGCATCTCCTCGCTGAATGTTCCCAATTCAGTCTCCCGAAGACTTGAGGCTGCAGCTATTATCAGTGACGGGGAAATCGAGGAAAAACTAACAGCAATGGCAAAAAGAGCTTGGAGATGAATGAAAAAACCGCCCTTAGTTCGCATGATATTTACACAAAACTGTTTGACCGGATTATCCATAATCAGTATCCCCCGGAAAATTTTCTAAGGGAGGACAGTCTTGCCAAAGAGTTCGGGACCTCCCGGACTCCCATTCGCAATGTTCTCAAGCGCCTGGAGCAGGATCAGCTGATTCAGATTATTCCAAACCGCGGAGCAAAGACCTTCCCATTCACCGCCGACGATCTTGAGGATATCTTCGAGATTCGCCGCTCCCTTGAGGCCCTGGCCCTGGAATTTGCCATCCCGGCTCTGAGTATCCAGCGTTTGATCGAGATACGCAAGGAGATTCATGAAATCAGCAATACCAAGGATTATATGCGTCACGCCGAGGTCGACGCGAAACTGCATTCCTACCTGATTGAATCCTGCGGAAGACGTCGGCTTATCAACATGGTTAATCAGCTTTATCACTTGATTCAGACTTTTCGGGAACTGGGATTTCGGGATAACGAGGTGCGTACAACTACCTGCGAAGAACACCTGAAACTGATTGACGCCATTTGCGTCAGAGACACAGAGCTCGCCATCGAGATACTGAAAACCCATATTCAGAACTCTAAAGTGCGGATCATGCAGAAGGTCGTTCGCGGCCAGGTACATTGAGGAAAACCAAATGACAGAATGGAACCCCGAAATACTGGCCGGGCTCCTTACGGAGTGCGGCCGGGTTGCTTTATCACTCTATGAAGACCCCGGCATCTCGGTAAAAGGCGACCAAAGCCTGGTAACCAAGGCGGATCATGCCGTAGAAGGGCTGTTGGAAAAGAGCTTCGACAGGCCCGATGAGGGCTCCTACATGATTGGCGAAGAGACTATTGCCACCCGCTCAGCCGCTTACATCGACGAGGCCTTCCGGCATACAGCCTGGATTGTCGATCCCATTGACGGCACTGTTCCCTATGCCCATCACCTGGCACACTGGGGAGTATCCATCGGATTTATGGAACAGGGGCGCCTGACAGAGGGGGCCGTCTACCTGCCGGTGACCCGGGAATACTATATCAGCCACAAGGGAACGATCCTGCATGCCCAGCCGGCTCCGGGTCAAAAGCCCGAGCTCTCGCCCCTTAGGGTCACCACCCGCAAACCAAGCCAAAGATCCATCGTCGGGATTTCCCAGGATGTGGTAAAAGGCAAACTGGGGAGCCTGTCCAATCCGGTCCAGACTCTGGGCTGTGTGGTGGTACCCTTTACCTATATGCTTCAGGGGCGCTTTCTGGCCTATGTCGGGTATATGAAACTGTGGGATATTGCCGGCTCGCTGCCGCTGCTGAAAAACGCAGGCTTCGTTGTTCGGGCAGCCGATGGAAGAGATATAGACCTAAGGATCACTTCTGACCAGTTCGTGCTTGACCCGGAGAATGAGCGCTTCTGTTACCTGAGGAGCAATATAATCGCGGCTCCTGACGAAGAAATTTATGAGCAGATCCGCTCACAGGTGGATTTGCCGAAAATAATGATTCCCGGCCCCTGAAGGACCGGGAAAGCTCTTCGGTATTATTTCTTTTTACTCTTCACCTTATTCTGCACCACTTTGATAATGTCTTTAACCATCTCGTCGGGGGTATAGGTGGGAGTCCAGCCCAGCTCTTTAGAGATACGGTCTGTACTGATATTCCATTCCTTGTAGCCTTCCACCACGGCCATGATTACGGGATCAGGCTTAAAGGTGTATTTAGCGTCCGGGATAATCTTCTTAACCGCCTTGATCATCTCTGAAACGATGACCCGTCCGGAAGAGACGTTGTATATCCTGCTGGGGGCTTTTTCAGCAAAGGCTATCTGGAACAGGGCATCCGCCGCATCTTTTAAGTAGACAACCGGATACGCTGTATCTTCGGACACCTCGACCTCATAAGCTTCGCCAAGGGCAGGCTTCTCCGCTATGTGAGAGGTAAAAAGACTCGCCGATCCCGCGGCCTGACGAAAAGGACCGGTAACTGCGGCAAAGCGGGCAGCCCGGAAGTCAAGACCGTGGCGCCGTTCATACAGCAGCCCCATGTGCTCACCCATCAGCTTGGTAAAACCGTACCAGCCGTCGGGTTCAGCGGGCATATCCTCTTTAATCGGCTGAGGCAGCCCTCTGCCGTACACCCCTATGGTGCTGGCAAAGACGGTGCGCCGGTTTCCGTTATTTACAGCGGCATCGAGAATATTGTTCAATCCGTTGATATTTACCGCAATAGCCATGTTCGGATCCCGGTCACAGCCTGCAGTCAGGATCCCTGCCAGGTGAATAACAGGGTCTTCGGTTCCGCTCCGCTTTAGCAGATAGTTGACCATCGACCGGTCCCGGACGTCGCCCTGGATAAACTCAACCTTTCCTTTCCACTTTTCCAGCGATTCCGGTTTAGGGTCAGCGAAATCAAAAGCCAGCACCTCTTTACCGCTTGCGAGTACACGATCAATAATCTCAGGACCAAGAAAACCGCCGGCCCCTGTGACCAATACAGCCATATAAACCTCCAATAAAAATATTGACAGATTGTCTTCTAATAGATATTATACTGATATATCTATTGTACGCAATAGAAAATCAAGGAATATATAAGGAAGCCGGTGATCGATACTGCACGACATTCCGGAACAGCGGACATAAGCAAGAAGGCTGTTCTGCAGGATTTTATTTACTCATCCATCAAGGAACGCATTATCAACGGCGATATTCCTCCCGGCGGAATTATCATTGAGAACAACTTTGCCGAAGAGTTCGGCACATCCCGCACCCCCATCAGGGAAGCCCTGCTGAGGCTGCAGCGGGACCGGCTTGTGGTGATCTATCCCCGCCAGGGGACCTTTGCCACCCAGATATCCATCAAGGATGTCTACGAGATCTTCGATATTCGGCTGCTTATTGAACCCGCGGTCGCCCGCAAAATCTGTGCCGCCGTGGACCTGGAAAAAATTGAAAGCTTCAGAGAACCGTTCATGGACAGGAGTCTGGCCCAGAGCTCCTATAAAAAATGGTTTTATCTGGACCGGAGTTTTCACGATTTTTTGATCGAGGCTTCAGGAAACGAAACCCTTATTCGGACCTATCAGGACATAATGGACCAGCATCTGCGGGTACGGATTCTGGCCGGCAAGAGCCCCAGAAGGGCCGATAAAACCAACGATGAGCATATTCGGATCATCGACGCCTTTATCCGTCGGGACGAAGATGCGGTGGAACAATTCATGAGAGAACATATAATCGCGTCCAGAGAGGCCGCGGTTACCTTGGATAGACTTTAGTATTTGCATATCAACGGAGGTACAGGAATGCAGTCAACTACCGGCAGGTCGACAGAACTCGCCCGGCTTGCTCAACAGTTTCGCCTGGAAGTGCTTGATGTTTTGCACAAGAAGGGCACGGGACACTGGGGAGGAGCCTCTTCGGTGGCCGATCTTTTAACCCATCTTTATTTTGAACGGATGAATATCCGGCCCGAGGACCCCAAGTGGGAAGAGCGGGACCGTCTGGTTCTGAGTAAAGGCCACGCTTCGGCCATGCTCTATACCGTCCTCGCCCACCGCGGGTACTTTCCCGTGGAAGAGGTCCAGACCTTCAGGGACCTTAACAGCCGATTGCAGGGGCACCCCTGTATGAACAAAACCGCTGGAGTGGAGATGTCCACCGGTGCACTGGGACACGGAATTTCTGTAGGCCTCGGTATGTCTCTGGCTTCCCGGCTTTCGGGAAAGAACTTCTGGAGCTATGTAATTACCGGCGAAGGCTGCCTGGACGAGGGACAGAGCTGGGAAGGCATCATGGCGGCCGCCAAGTTCAAACCCAAAAAGCTTGCCCTTCTGATTGACTACAACAAGGTACAGCTCGACGGAGCCGCCGCGGACATCATGCCCCTGGACCCATTGGATGACAAGTTCAGGGCCTTCGGCTGGCGCGTGGCACCCAAAATCTATGACGGACATAACCATGACGAAATCGCCGAGGCCTTTACATGGCTCGATTCAGAAGAGGCTGGCCCCTCGGTTATGATCTTCCGGACCCATAAGGGAAAAGGTGTCTCCTTCATGGAGGACAAGCATCAATGGCACGGCGCTCCTATAGATGACGAAACCTACGCCAAGGCCAGACCCGAACTTGAAGCCGGCCTTGCAAAACTGGAGGCTAAATAATGGCAACTGCAAAGGTATCAGACAAACAGGTCTCCATGAGAGAAGCCTTCGGGGAAGCTCTTGTAGAGATTGGAAAAACAAAACCTGAACTTGTTGTTCTCGACGCTGATGTATCTTCATCAACCAAAACCGGACTTTTCGGTGCGGCTTATCCGGAACGCTTTTTCAATGTGGGTGTTGCCGAGGCAAACATGACCGATGTAGCCGCCGGGCTCGCGACCTGCGGGTATCGTCCGGTAATCAGTACCTTCGCCCTGTTCCTGGCCCTCAAGTGTACCGACCAGATCCGGAACGTTATCTGTTACAACAACCTTCCGGTGGTAATAGTGGCCGGCTATGGAGGACTGTCCGACTCCTTTGACGGGGCGAGTCATCAGGCACTGACGGATATCGCCATTATGCGGGCCCTTCCCAACATGCGGGTCGTAGTGGCTGCCGACGGAAACGAGGCCGAAGAGGCCCTTAAGCAGGCCCTTGAACACGACGGCCCCACCTGTATCCGCATCAGCCGTAATCCGGCTCCCGTGCTTGAGACAGGGGAAGCCTTTACAACCGGGAAAGGACGTATTCTGCGGGAGGGCAAGGATTGCACAATCGCAAGCGCCGGCGTTCCTGTCGCCATGGCTCTTGAAGCCGCGGAAAAGCTCTCTGCCGAAGGTATCTCTGCGGAGGTCCTGGAACTGCACACCATTAAGCCCATTGACGCGGAGCTGCTTACAAAAAGCGTCAACAAGACCGGGGCGGTTGTGAGTGCCGAAGAGCACAACATCTATGGCGGTATCGGTGGAGCTGTGGCGGAAGCCCTTTCCAAAAACACCCCCGTGCCCATGGAGTACGTGGGTGTAGCGGATACCTTTACCGAATCCGGGCCTTATGACACTTTGCTTACCAAGTACGGCATCTCAGTGGATGCCATTATTGAGGGTGTCAGGAAAGCGGTAAAGCGAAAAGCATAAACCTGTTTACAAGAGCCGGCGGCACAGACGCGCGGGAGCCGCTTTTCAAACACAGTCCGACATCTCCCGTGGCCGTACGGCAGGCACACAATAGAGTGACAAATCTTTTTTGATTAACTAAAAGGCTGTCTGGAGATTCTCTCCAGGACAGCCTTTTTAGTCAACCCGCAAAAAACAAACTTAAACGGGTAATCTTTAGACAGATCCCTTTTGCACAGCTATGATTTTATGGGGGCGACAGGACTGTCTTTGAGGCATCTCGGTTTATTCGCGCAGCTCTTACTGATAATTCAGAATCTTGTCCAAGGTCATCCCTATGTGTTTTTCCATGATTTCTTTCGCTTTTTGCCCATCCCGGGCGGTTATTGCTTCCAGCATTTTATGATGGTCGTTTATGCTTGTTTCGAGGCCGCTCCTGATCTGAATGGTTTTGCTGAAGCAACGAACCATCAGGTCTGTAAGGTGCTTGTAGAGTGAAATTAAGATTTTGTTGTTTGAGGCATCGATTATGGATCTGTGCAGTTCCATATCCAACAAGTTGTAATCATCAATATTCATTTGTTCCGCTTTTTCATCCAGTTCTTCAATGATGCTTGAAAAGCGCGGAATAAAACCTTTCGGCGGATCGACAGCCACATCATATATGGATTGCGATTCTATTATCCGTCTGGTTTTCGTAAGATCAATAAGAAGATCCTTTTGCTCGGGAAAGTGAAAAACAAAGGATCCCATAAGGGTTTCCATAAAGTAATCCATTTTGTTTTCCTTGACGAAGACCCCCTTTCCCTGGCGTGATTCCACCATGCCGCGGGATATAAGGGTTCGTATTGCTTCCCGGATAGACCTGGTTCCAACCTGCAGCTGCCTTGACAGTTCCGCCTGAGAAGGCATTTTATCCCCAGGGCCAAGATTATTATCAATAATTATATTTTCAATAGCATGTGTAACTTCATCTGCCAGTTTTCGCTTTTTTAAGGGTGTTACCCCTCTCATATTGTTCATGGATTCTATTTTACCACAAAAAAGTGCTTTAATTGTACCCTGCAGTCGACATAAGTCAACACTTAATTGTATGTGTTGACTTATGTCACAAGTCATATTAGGATGGAACAGTAATCATATGATCACACTATACACACTCAATAACAAAAGGAGTCATAAAAATGAAAAAAGCTGTTTCTTTGTTTTTAATCAGTTTTTTAGCTCTCAGTGCACTTTTAGCAGAAGGTAAGACGGAAACTGATGCAGCCAGGCCAATCGAAATTAATTTTTCTTCAGTCAGTGTTCCAGGTGATGCCCATACAGAGGCAATGACCGTTTTCAAAGAGGAACTGGAGAAGCTTTCAGGCGGAACCATGAAAGTTAACGTCTATCATTCCGGGCAGCTCTATTCTCAGGAAGGAGAACAGGCAGCTGTTCGACAGGGAACAGTCGATATGGTTTACACAAGCGCCCCTTGGCTGGCTGAATTTGTACCATATCTCTCCATGTTCTCTGCTGTCTATACCTTTCAGGGGTATGACCATATGACAAATGTTTTTAACGGAGAGATCGGAAAAAAGATTTTTCAGGATATTGTTGATTCCCAGGGGATCAGACCTCTTGGTGCCTATTATCTTGGAACCAGACAACTGAATCTGGTAGAAAAAGTCGGACCTGTACGAACACCTGCAGATATGGCCGGCGTCAAGCTCAGAGTTCCCGAAAGCCCCTCATGGATTGCTCTCGGAAAAGCCCTTGGCGGGAATCCTACACCCATAGCCTTTAATGAAGTATACATGGGACTGAAAACCGGAGCTGTCGAAGGACAGGACAATCCTCTGGCAACGGATAAAAACGCGAAATTCTACGAAGTGACCAAATATATTGTTCTGACAAATCATGTTGTTGACTCTACCTGGCCTACAATTAATGAGAAAAAATGGCAGTCCTTATCGGATCAGCAGAAAGAGTGGGTTATTCAGGCTGTTGATGTCGCCCGTAAATACTGCGATAAATCCAACCTGGAAACAGAAGCTAATATCCTGGATTTCTTCCGGGAAAAAGGTATGATAATAATTGAAGATCCGGACATTCAGGCTTTTGCCGATTACGCTAAAAACTCCTACCTGACTGAGAGCAAGGATATCTCAAAAGACTGGGATATGGAGTTGTATGATAAAGTTCAGGCATTGGTAGAATAGAACAGGACAGCATCCCCTGGTCCCGGAATATATCCGGGATCAGATCTTTTATTACAGGAAGACTTACGATGAAGAAGATTCTTCAAAAGACAGGCAGATTCCTTGTCGATACGGTAGAGGTCTATATCCCATTTACGGCGTTTACTGTTCTATTTTTGGTATTTATTCTGGGTATTACCTTCCGGTACTTTCTGAAGCCCCTTACATGGACCCTTGAGTTGTCTCTCATCTGTTTTATCTGGACGTCTCTCCTGGGAGGAATCTATGCAAAAAGAGACGATTCTCATGTAATGTTCACCATGATTTACGATTCTGTAAGTCCTGTTGCTCAACTCTGGATGAGAATTGTTGGCAACACTCTGCTGATAAGCTCCTTTCTTATCGGACTGGTTCCTTCCTGGAAGTATATTGCTTTTATGAACTATAAGAAATCCAATGTTCTTAAAATACCTATGGATCTTGTTTTCCTGCCATTTGTCATTTTTCTCGCCTTTATGATAGGGCGTCTTTCCATAGATCTTTTTAATGATCTTAAAAAACTAAAATCAGGAGAGCAGCACACATCATGAATATCCCACTGCTTGTTTTCTTTTTATGCTTTATCCTGATTTTCCTTATCCGTATTCCTATTGCTCTGGGTATGCTCATGGCATCTCTCTTTTATTTTGCTGCAGCTTCGGGGCCGGCTGCAGACCTGAGTATGGCCGCCACCCAGTTTCTAACCAACATGAATTCGAAATTTGTCCTTATTGCTGTTCCGCTCTTTGTGTTCATGGCGGAAGTAATGAACAGCGGTAAGGTAACAGATATGATTTTCCGTTTTGCCAATGCAATAGTAGGCAGAAGAAGAGGTGCTCTTGGACATGTGAATGTGGTTGCTTCAATTATTTTTTCAGGAATGACAGGTTCAGCTCTAGCTGATGCGTCAGGACTCGGCATGATGGAAATTAAAGCAATGAATGACCATGGATACGAAAGAGGATTCAGCAGCGCTATTACCGCCGCTTCTGCTACAATCGGTCCGATATTTCCTCCAAGCATCCCGATGATTTTTTATTCCATGCTTTCAGGAGCTTCCATAGGTGCTCTATTCATCGGCGGGATGATTCCCGGACTCCTGGTAGGTGCCGCCCTCATGACCTATATCGCCATTGTTGCACGTATCCGGGAATACCCACGGGGGGAGAAACTGGCGCTTCGGGCAACCCTTGCTATTACAGCGAAGGCCCTGCCGGCTCTTTTGTCTGTTTTTGTACTGCTGGGGGGAATCTATACCGGCATTGTAACTCCCACAGAAGCAGGAGCTTTAGCTGCACTCTACGCTATTCTTGTTTCTTTTTTTGTTTACAAAGCAATGGGAATAAAAGAACTCGGGAAAGCTATTCTGAATACGGTTAAAACGACTGGAACACTTTCACTTCTGGTTGGCACAGCTTATGCTTTCTCATATATAGTCGCGATTGAGCATATTCCGGATTCGGTTGCCAATTTGTTACTTAATGTAACAGAGAATAAATACATGCTCCTGCTGCTTATTAATATCGTATTCATAATTCTCGGGATGTTCATCGATACCATGTGTATCACGCTTGTATTTATTCCAATCGTGCTGCCCCTGATTAATACCCTGGGAATTGATCTTGTTCATTTTGGTGTAATGATTACATTGAATATGATGATTGGTCTTTCTACCCCGCCCTTCGGTATGCTTCTTTTTGTTGTCTCCGGAATTTCAAAGACTCCGCTGAAAGAAGTGATTAAAGAGATCATGCCAATGCTGCTGGTCCTTTTTGGTGTCCTGTTTTTTGTTACCTATGTGCCGCAGGTCGTGCTGTTTCTGCCCAGAATCTTAGGCACCTAGACCATAAGCCAATATTATTCACAAGGATAATCACATGAGAAAAGAGATTGTAGCCGGGGTTTATCCAACCATGCTTACCCCATTCAAAGCAGATCTGTCCATTGACTTTGATGCTGTGGAGCGGCTGATAGAATGGTATATAAAAAAAGGAATAGACGGGCTGTTTGCAGTTTGTCAGTCCAGCGCCATGTTTGAACTCTCAAAAAGGGAGAGAAAGGAACTTTGTCAAAAAACCGTGGAAATCACTGACGGCCGTTATCCGGTTATGGCTTCAGGACATGTTTCAGATGTTCTTGAGGATCAGGCTGCAGATTTGAATGATATGGCTGATGCCGGTGCGGATGCCCTTGTCCTGGTATCCAATCGGCTCGCGGCCCCATGGGAGGATGACCGGATATGGATGAGGAATCTTGAGAAACTAATACAAATGCTTCCGGAAGATATCCCCCTTGGCTTTTATGAGTGCCCCTATCCATATAAGAGACTCCTTTCTACAGAGATTATAAAAGAACTCGTTGTATCAGGTCGATTTGAGTTTGTTAAAGACACATGCTGTTCTCCCACCTTGATTACCGAAAGGGCCGAACTTGTTCAGGGAACCAGTCTGAAATTTTTCAATGCGAATGCGGCTACCCTGCTTCACAGTCTGAAAGCCGGGTATTCCGGATACAGCGGCATTATGACAAACTTTCATACCGATTTATATTACAAACTCTGCAGCAGCTGGAAAGAGATGGGAGATAAGGCAGAAGAGCTTCAGAACTATCTTGGCAATGCTTCCACAATTGAATGTCAATTCTATCCGGCAAATGCCAGGTATTCTCTTATTAAAGAAGGAATCTTTTCTAATCTTCTTTCCAGACGTCAGGATGCCCGTCTGCGACAAATTACTGAATCAGAAAAGATGGAGATTGATCAGTTTTATGCTGTATCGAAGCAGATGAGTGCCATTTTCTCAGAAAAAAACCAATAATCCGGCTGGCCCGTCGACCCGGGCCAGTCTTATTCGGCTGTATTTAACAGGTCTAATACCGCAGACAATTCCGGCATTGAACTCTGCGCACCAAAGGCGGAACAGGCAAGTCCTCCTACAGCAGAGGCAAAAAGTACGGCATCTTCCATTCTTTTCCCTTCTCCCAGGGCATAGGCAAGACCCGCATTGAATGAATCTCCGGCACCGGTAGTATCAGTCACCATAATAGAAAAGGCGGGAACATGCTTTGCGCCTTCAGGGCTTACAATGTATGATCCCCGACCACCGGCTTTTATAATCACCGACTGCACACCCCGCGAAAGAAGGAGTTTCCCTGCTTTTTTTGCCGATTCAATGTCAGTTACTTCTACGTCCGTAAGAAGCTTCATTTCTGTTTCATTTGGAGTCACAATATCAAGATACGGAACCAGCCGATCAAAATTTTCCTTATCCGTCATGGGAGCGGGATCAAGGACAACCCGTTTCCGTCGTTTTTTCAACTCTTTAAGAATAAACTCCACAGTATCAAGAGGGATTTCCAACTGCAGCAAAAACATATCTATATCTCCAAGAGACTCCAGAACCTCATGCGCGAATCCTTTATCCACGTTACCATTGGCGCCGGGGACAATTACAATGTGATTTTCGGCTGTACTATCCACTTCTATAATTGCCACACCGGTGGAACATTCAGGGACTGTCTTTACTGTAGCAATATCTACTCCAGAAGCAGCAAGATGCTCCAGATACTCCTTGCCAAAACTGTCGTCTCCCACCATACCAGCCATACAGACATCTGCACCCAGTCTTGACAGGGCAACTGCCTGATTAGAACCTTTTCCCCCAGGAAACGTATTAAAAGTTTTACCGGTAAGGGTTTCTCCCGGAAAAGGAAAGCGGTCGACCTTAACAACCAGGTCCATATTTATACTGCCGATGGAACAAAAGCGCGGTTTCATTGGAACTCCTTGATGTGTATATAAGCATTATGCTAAACTTTTTGAAACAAACCAAGCGGTTGTCCATGGGACAGCCACCTTTTTTTCCAGGAGCAGCACATGCGTGTAGGATTTATCGGCTGGCGCGGTATGGTCGGTTCGGTGTTGATGGACCGGATGCGGGAAGAGAAAGACTTTACGGGTTTTGAACCGGTCTTCTTTACCACATCCCAGATTGGACAAAAGGCCCCCGATGTGGGGATCGACACACCTCCTTTGAAGGACGCCTTCTCGGTGGAGGAACTCAAAAAACTCGATGTCGTGGTAACATGCCAGGGCGGCGACTACACAAAAAAAGTGCATCCTGAACTCAGAGCATCCGGCTGGAAGGGTTACTGGATTGACGCTGCCTCTGCCCTGCGTATGAGCCATGACAGCATCATTGTACTTGACCCGGTAAACCGCCAGGTAATCGACAAGGCCCTGTACTCAGGGGTTAAGGACTATATCGGCGGAAACTGCACCGTAAGCCTCATGCTCATGGGCCTGGGAGGACTCTTTGATACCGGTCTTGTGGAGTGGGTAAGCTCCATGACCTATCAGGCAGCCTCGGGAGCGGGGGCAAAAAATATGCGGGAGCTGCTGTCCCAGATGGGATCCCTCGAACGGCCGGTAAAAACGCTTCTGGATATCCCTTCGTCGGCAATCCTCGAAATCGACAGTATTGTCACCGAGACCCTGCGTTCAAAGGATTTTCCTACTTCCGAGTTCGGCGTACCTTTAGCGGGAAGCCTGATACCCTGGATTGACGCAGCGGCAGAACTGGGGCAGAGCAAGGAGGAGTGGAAGGGTTTTGCAGAGACCAACAAAATCCTCGACCAGGAACCCAGGATTCCCGTGGACGGACTCTGCGTCAGAATAGGAGCCATGCGCTGTCACAGCCAGGCTCTGACCATCAAGCTGACAAAGAATGCTCCCATGGACGAGATTGAAGACATTATCGCCAGACATAACCAGTGGGCGGAAGTGGTTCCCAACGACAAGGCTGAATCCATGAAGCGTCTGACACCCGCAGCAGTCAGCGGGACACTGCAGGTTCCCGTGGGACGCCTCAGGAAGATGCGCATGGGAGATGAGTATCTTTCCGCCTTTACCGTAGGCGATCAGCTTCTGTGGGGAGCCGCCGAACCCCTGCGGCGAATGTTAACCATTCTGAAAGATTTCATGAATTAAGCACAGCATACTGTTTAAACTGCCCGATCATAGCCGGGCAGTTTTTTTTTGTTCCGTGTTTACAGTATATTTGATACTGTCTTCAGGGGGCCTGTATCCCGGAAGGTGCAGATTCAAACCTCCGGTAAAGCCGAAAATAAGGATTATTGTATGACTGACACAGGAAAAAGCTTCGATTTCATTTTTCCAACAGAAATCCGTTACGGGGAGAGGATTATTACTGAGCTGCCGAAGAGAATCAAGGCAGACGGGATCTCCTCTGTTTTGGTGATCACAGATCCCGGGTTAAAGAATCAGTCTTTTACCGGAGAGATACTTAACTCTCTGAAGGCTGGCAATATCAGATACTCCGTCTATGACGAAGTCGAAGCTAACCCCAAAGATTTCAATGTCCAGTCCGCCGCAGCTTTGATTAATGAACAGGGGGCGGAGGCGCTTATTGCCCTTGGCGGCGGGAGCCCGATAGACTGCGCCAAAGCGGTTGCCATTGTGGCCCCCCAGGGAGGTGAGGTGCGGGAATACGAGGACAGCAGCAGAATAGGCGAAGCGGTTCTGCCTCTCTACACCGTGCCGACCACCGCCGGGACCGGAAGCGAGGTAACCTTCAGCGCCGTCATCACCGACAGCACGGCCAGGTATAAATTCACCGTCAAATCCCCACGGGTAGCCCCTCGCGCCGCTTTTATCGACCCCCTGCTGACCCTTTCCATGCCCCCGGCCCTCAGTGCCGCTACCGGAATGGACGCTCTTACCCATGCCGTAGAGGCCTTCACCGCCCGGAATGCCAATCCGCTCTCCGACGCCTCCGCCCTCCATGCCATTGGACTGATAAACCGCTCACTCACTAAAGCTGTAACATCCCCCCAGGATAAGGAATCCCGTGGCGGAATGATGCTCGGCAGTCTGCTTGCCGGCATTGCCTTCAGCCATTCGGATGTGGCAGCAGTTCACTGCCTTGCGGAGGCCCTCGGCGGCATGTACGACAGCCCCCACGGCGTGTGCAATGCGGTTGCTCTGCCGGTGGTAATGGAGTACAACCTCGATTATGCCGTAGATCGTTACGCCCGCATTGCCCGGGAAATGGACATCGAATTCGGTGACTCCCGGGAGGGAGCCCGGCTGGCGGTGGAACGGGTTAAACAGCTGGCCTCCGATGTCGGGCTGCCACAGTTCCGCGAACTGGGCGTCCGGGAAAGCGATTTTCCCGAGCTGGCAGAAAAGTCCGCCTGCAACGGCAGCAACAAAGACAATCCAAGACCCATGAAAAAAGAGGATTACCTGGAGCTCCTGCGGATTCTTCAGGGGAACACGATATAGAGTCTGAACAAGGAGAAGATCAGATGAAATTCTTTAATATTATACCGAGGACGCTTCCCGCGCTCCTTCTGATTCTAATTTTTAGCGGCTGCGCCGGTCTGTCTTCGGTCCAGGAGAGTCCTTTACCGATAGACCCCAAGCTTATCCGGGGAGAATTGGACAACGGACTGCGGTACTTTATCCGGGAGAACCGGGAACCGCAAAACAGGATATCCCTGCGCCTTTTTGTCAATGCCGGATCGGTCCTCGAAGAAGAGGACCAGCGGGGAGTGGCCCATCTGCTGGAGCACATGGCATTCAAGGGGAGCACCCATTTTGATGAAGGAGAACTTGAAGGATTTCTCGAAAGCCTTGGCATGCGCTTTGGTCCCGACCTGAACGCCTACACCAGTTTTGACGAAACCGTTTATCAACTGGAGCTCCCGGCGGACGACCCGGAAGCGATAGAAAAAGGTTTTCTTGTACTGCAGGACTGGGCCGGGGGAATCCGCATAGATCCGGAGGCCCTGGACAGAGAACGCCTTGTGGTTCGGGAGGAATGGCGCCTTAGAAGAGGCGCACAGACCCGCATTCGGGACGCCCAGATAAGCAAACTGCTGGAAGGTTCCCGCTATGCCGAACGGCTTCCTATTGGAGACATGGAGGTTGTTATGAATATCCCCGCTGAAGGGGTCAGGGAGTTCTACCAGAGTTGGTATCGGCCGGATCTTATGGGAATTGCAGTGGTGGGGGATATCTCTACAGAGAAGGCCGAAGAGCTGATCCGCGAATATTTTTCCGGACCTGCCAAAGACACAAGGGATACCGGGCGTCCCCGTTTTTCCGTACCCCTGTCGCAAAAGAATGAAGCCCTTGTCCTCGCAGACCCTGAACTTACCATTGGCAAGGTGGAGGTAATGACAAAACTACCCCCCTCTCCTCTTGCGAGCCTGGAAGACTACCGTGAGGAAATCCGGGAGATACTCTTCTGGAATATGCTGAACTCCAGACTGGAGGAACGTACCAAAGAGGCGAATCCTCCCTTTATGCGGGCAGGAGGATCGAACTATACCTATGTGCGGGAGGTAGACTTAAGTTACCTTACCGGTCGGGGAAAACCGGAAGCCATTCTTACAAGCCTGGAAGAACTGCTGAAAGAGGTACGCCGGATTGAACTCCATGGGTTTACCGCCTCAGAACTGCAGCGCGAGTCCGCCAGGGTCATGAAGTCCGTTGAGAACGCCTGGAAGGAGCAGGAGAACCGGGAATCCTCTTCTATAATCCGGGAGATCGGAGAATACTACCTGAAGAATGTTGGCATGCCGGGTATCGACTTTGAGTATGAGCTGTTCAAGGAAGAACTGCCGCGGATAAGCCTTGAGGAGATAAACAGCCTCTTTTACCGTTTTTTCCCGGAAAAAGGACGTCTGATCACCCTCTCTCTTCCGGAAGCCGATTCCCTGCCCTCTCAAGAGGATGTCCTCAGGGTGCTGCAGCAGGTATCCGAGCAGGACCTGCCGCCTTACAGGGAAGAGATAATCGGTGAATCCCTTATTGCAGAACTTCCCCCGGCGGGGAAGATTGCCGGAATTGACAATCTTGAGACTGCAGATACTTCGGTTCTTCGCCTTTCCAACGGCATGCGGATCGTGCTGAAACCAACAGACTTTCAAAAAAACCGTGTTCTCCTTACAGGCTTCAGCCCCGGAGGAGAAAGCCTTGTTCCAAGCGAAGAGCTGCCCGCCGCCCGCACCGCGGTAACCATCCGTGAAGAGAGCGGACTCGGGGATTTTACTGCTACTGAACTTGCACGATTCCTTGCAGATAAGGATGTCTCGGTAAAAAGTTATATCGGCCGGTACTACGAAGGTTTTAGCGGAGAATCCTCCACGGGAGATCTTGAATACCTGTTCCAGCTGATACATGCAGGTTTTACAGTACCCCGGTTTGATGATTCAGCCTTTGATTCCGTGCGGGAGCGTTTGACGGCCTCTCTTGCCAACCGGGATAAATCCCCCCAGACGCTGTTCTCCGACACCCTGAACAGACTGCTGTCGAACGGCAGCCCCAGACGCGAACCCTTTACCGTGGAAATCATCGCTGAGATGGACCTTGAACTTTCCGAACGCATTTACCGGGAGCGCTTTTCCGATCCCGGCGACTTTACTCTGGTTCTGGTAGGGGATTTCGATACCGATGAGGCAGCAGATTTTGCAAAACGCTACCTGGCCGCGCTGCCGGGAACGGGAAAAAAGGAATCCTGGAAAGATAACGGGGTCAGACCGGTAGAGACTCCGGCTTATGAGACGGTACGCCGGGGAATTGAAGATCAATCGACAGCAGCGATGATTTTTACCCTCCCTATGGCCTGGAGCCGTGAAGAAGCACTAAAGGCACAGGCAGCAGCATCGGTCCTTGAAAACATTTTACGGGAGAAGATCCGTGAAGAACTAGGCGGCACCTACAGCGTCTCCGCCTGGGCGAACCTGAATCAGCGCCCCTATGAACACGTGGAAGGCGGAGTCTACTTTGGTGCCGATCCGGAACAGGTAAGCGACTTGAGCAAAGAGGTTCTGAATATCTGCCGGGGAATCGCAAAAAGCGGACCGGAAGAACGCTACATTCGCAATGAGATCGAAGCCTTCCGCCGGGATCACGAAACCAGGCTCAGGGAGAACAGCTTCTGGCTTAATCATCTTGAGCGGAGTTTCCGCGACGGAGACGACCCGGAAGATCTTTTAACTCCTGAAGAATATGCAGAATTAATCAATGCCGGGGAGTTGAGGACAAAAATAGACGCAATCTTCCGGGAGGAAAACCTGATTCAGGTTATTCTGTTGCCCGAGACCTAAAACAGAGGGGATGCCCGATTTTCAAGCTGCTCTTCCAGATCATCCGGCAAGGGTGCGAAGAAGTCATACCCGGTAAATTCTTCAACCCGGTCCACGGAAAAAAGGAAGTCCCCGTACTCCCGGTCGGCCAGCATCTCTTCCGTATTCGGCATAAGAAAACCCCAGGCATGTACCCCTGGATCACTGTAATCCAGGACAACCTTGAAATAGTACTCCGGAATTACCGTTCCTCCCTCCGCAATCCTTGGGTACTCGGCCTCGGTAAGGACAGGGCCGGTAATAATAATAAGTGCCCCTTCGATTCTGACAAGATCCCTGATTGCTTCTTCCAATTCACGCCAGGCCCCGCGGTTCAGAGCCGGGATTTGCGGGGCAACATTCGACATTAAAAAGGAATGAGTCATTGCCTCCTCTGACCATTTGACATCTGCAGCAGGAATCATATGTCCCCGGTCGTATCCGGAACCGGTATATGAACTTGAAACAGGGGAATCCTCCCCCATGTCGGCATCCTTTTTAAAATAATCCAGCCGCGGGAATTCGCCTTCAAGCTCTTTGGCGGTAAGCTCGTATCCGACCCATAAGGGTATCTTCCGATCCGCGCAGTAAGCGAGAATAAATCCTTCCTTTTCGATGATCTCAAAGACCATCTCATCCAGAGAAACTGGAACAGTAAGGGTTTCAGGATCTTCCAGATAATCACTGATACCTGAAGCAAGAGGTCTGTCCGCCACGGTTTTGACAGATTCACCGACATAGCGGCCAGCCTCCCCAAGTGCATCGCCTACGCGGTTCCCGACTACAACAATCAGCTCCCCTGCCCCAATCCGGGCAATAAACGTTATGAGGAGTACAACAAGAATAAGGCTGGTAAAGAGTATCAGTAATGCCCGGTTACCGCTGTTTTTTGCCATGAGTTCCTGCCTTAGATCTTTCGTAAAGGAAGCAAAATGCTGATCTCTGTCCCCTTGCCGGGGGATGATGCTATGTCGATATCTCCATGATGGGCTTCTACAATATTCTTGACAATCAACATGCCAAGCCCAGTGCCGCCTTGCTTGGAGGAAGAATAGAAGGGTTCAAAGACATGCGCCAGGACCTCCGGGCTCATTCCTTCGCCGGTATCCCGGACACGTATACGCAGGGAATCCTTGTACTCGTCAAAGCGAACAGTAAGCTCCCCTTCCCGTCCCAGAGCTTTGCGGGCGTTTTCCGTAAGGTTAACCAGAACCCGGAAAATTCTGGCATGATCAAAAATGGCCGTGTCTACTCCCCTGTGTTCGAACTTCAAACTGACCTGCTTTGACCCGATTCTCTTACGGACCTGGGCTTCAAGTCTGCTAAGAAAGGGCCCCAGCTCCACGGGTGAAAAATCGAGACGAATCTCACCCCGGGAGTAATCAAGAAACTCGTTGGCAAGACCGGCCAGACGCTCAGACTCGCTGAGAATATTCTCAACGTAGGCCAGATGCTTTGGTGCCAGGTCATCAGAACGCCGCAGGATCTCGGCATAGCCCTGGACAATGGATATGGGATTCCGAATATCATGAAGAATCATGGAGGAGAACTTTCCCAGGTTCGAGAGCCTCTCCTGCTGTATCAGCTGGTCTTGAGCCTCCTTAAGCTCCGTAAGAGCCTCCTCCAGTTTCAGGTTTCTCTGTTTAAGGTCTTCCAGCAGGGTATCGTTACTACGGCGTACCATGGCAGACAGGGAACGGATTACCGCCAGGGCTACTGCGGAATTATCCCGGATCAGGCGGAGAAAATCTTCCTCGTGAATAGCCAGAGTAGTAGCCGAAGTGCGGGCCTTCAGGGTAGCATAACGGGGCATGGCATCAACCAGGGCCATCTCTCCGAAGGGTTTTCCCGGACCATGTACCGTCAAAAGATCGGCATCCGGGGTATCGTAGCTTTTCCAGACCTCTACCTGCCCCTTCATCATTATAAAAAAGCGGTCGGCGGCATCACCTTCGCGAAACAATACTTCACCGGGGGCAAAAGATTCCTCCCGGCAATACCGGCCGAGTTCCCCCAGATACTGGTCATCCAGGTGGCTGAAAAAAGGTACGGTTTTTAGAAAACCGATGTATTCCTGACGCATAGTGATCCCCCCGGCATGGAATAGAGACAGTGTATCAGCAACACAAACACGGGTAAAGCTTATTACTGTCCTGAACCGTGGGGATGAATCTGTATTAAAACTCCTGCTGCCATAGACTTATCTGCTAAATTACGCAGCGATGCGGAACTTTCTCCAGATTCCCGGTAATTCTCAAATCCGGTGTATTGTTTATCCCCACGGTTTGGGACACTACCTAAAGCTCATCAGCAGGACAGGAAAAGCCGTGCCCCAAACGGACCGCCGGGATCATTTTTTTACATCTTAACGAGTTGACACTTCCATAATCTACATGATATTTTGAGGCTCACACCGGGCTGTAGCGCAGTGGTTTAGCGTACTTGACTGGGGGTCAAGGGGTCGGCGGTTCAAATCCGCCCAGCCCGATAAAAAAAGCTTCATCCGTAAGGATGGGGCTTTTTTTATCGGGCTTCCTGCGGATGCTCTCAGTGTTCGCTTCCGCGAACACCTGCCGCATCCTTGGGCTTGGGAAGCTTCGCTTCCCTTGGCCCAGCCCTCCATCTTATCAATCCATTTTAGTTTTTCTTCAGGCGGGCTTCCGGCGGATGCTCTCAGTGTTCGCTTTTCGCGAACACCTGCCGCATCCTTGGGCTTGGGAAGCTTCGCTTCCCTTGGCCCAGCCCTCCATCTTCAATTCAGTTTCTATCCGAAAGGATGGGCTTTTTTTATCGGGCTTCTTCGCGTACTTTCGGCAGAATCCTGACAGATTTGCCTAGCGTACAAATATCAGCGATGGTCTGCCGTCTGAACAGACGGGACAGGATTCTGCCATTCTGCCTATGTCGATTCCGCCGATTTTTGATTCTATATGACAGTATTCAAGCATCATGGTTCTAATCTTTAAACGGGCTCTTTGTACTCGTGATTTGGCGGCGGAAAGACTTATTCCAAGTTCTTCTGCCAGTTGAAGCTGCGAATGTCCTTCATACTCGGTGTAGATAATCGCCTTACGATAGATCTCCGGCAGTCGTTTTATAAAGTGTTTCATGCAGAAATGGAGGATTTCATTAGTGGTTTCAACAGGATCTAAACCTGCATGCTGTATCTCATCGATAAGATATCGATTCTTTCTGCTAACCCGAAAATAATCAATAAGAGCATTCCTGGCTATCTGGAAAGCCCAACTGCGCAGCTTGGAATTGTCCCGCAGCGAATCGATGTTGGCATGTATTTTAACAAATACCTCCTGTAACACATCATCAGCTGTCTCTTCATCGCCCACCCTGCTTTGGATAAAAGCCTTGAGCTCACGACGAAAGTCCGTCCATACTGTTTCTGTTGTTATTTTCCGCACAATTCCCTTTTTCATTCCTGTCTAATAATGCTTCCTATACACTTTCCAATTCAGTTGACCCTTCTGGATAAAGCATTTTTTTCACACAGTACGAGATCCATATCTCTTTACCAGTAAAATACCGCAAAACAATTACTTCGGTCTACAGCAAAAATAATATCTGGAAATATTCCATAGCACTGCATCTTTTTTCGGTTTTTCTCGTCTATATATAAAACACATCAATAAGGAGACTATAGAATGGAAAAACTACAAGGAAAAACCTGTCTTGTTACCGGAGCATCCTCAGGGCTTGGTCTGGCGACGACAGAGCTCTTCGCAGAAAATGGTGCAACAGTAGTCATGGTATGCAGAAACAAGGACAAAGCTCATACTGCTGTCGAAGGTATCCGGCACAGGAATCCTACTGCCTCGGTCAGTCTTGAACTCTGCGACTTTTCTTCCCTGGATTCACTGCGATCATTTATAAGCATATTCACAAATAATCATACCTGTCTGGATATTCTTTGCAACAACGCGGCCGCCATGAAACCGGTGTACACGGAAACCGGCGACGGACTGGAGTATATGCTGCAGACCAATTACCTGGCTCCGTTTATACTCACACAATCGTTTTTGCATCTGCTGAAAAGAAGCCAGGATCCGAGAGTTATAAACATTACCCTGCCCCCGGAAAAACTCCGACTCGATCTAAGCGATCTTCAGTGCCGCAGGTCGTTTAACACAATGCAGTCTTTTTACAAAACAAAGCTGGCTCTTCTGCTTCATTCTCTGGAACTCGCCGACAGCTTGACCGGTAATGATGTATCAATAATCTGCGCCGATCCTGGTCCCGGTCCCTTTGATTCGGGACTTGTACGGGATATGCCAGCGCCCATACGGTTTTTCAAGAAACTTATATCCGGCAAGGTGGACAAGGCTGCGGCGAACATTTTGTTTTATGCAACACATTCTTTTCTCAGAAAAGAGACCATCTTTAAAGGAACAAATCCACAACAAAGAATTCCATATTGGAATGACAGACAGGTACGAGATGAACTCAGGCAGAAGACTGACGAACTTCTCGCTGATTTAATTTCGTGATTCTGCAGGCAATCAGGCGGATTCCAAAAGGGTAGACAAGCCTCACCGGACACGACGGATAATGCAGTACACGCAGGACACCCCAGGACAGGACAGCTATATTGAGGTTCTGGAACCGGCGGATGTAGCGGGGATGAGATTTCTGACTCTTGCCGAAGCAGGAGAAGACATACAGCGAATGTATCTCCCTGCTCTCGGCAGCGCCAGGCGTATCTCGGGATCTGCTAAAAAGGGGCGCTCTCTTGGTTCGGATCTCTTTTTTTATGATATGGAGGATCATAAGTTTGAAGATTTCTCCTCATATCGATATCTTCGCACTGAATCATTCATGGATCGATGAGATAAAGGAGAACGGACCCGCCTGCATTATAGCCGAAGGGCTTATGATGTATCTGCCTATTTCGCACGCCAGAAATCTGGTTGCGTCACTGCAGGAAAGACTCCCCAAAAGTCAAATGGCTTTTTATATCTACAGCCGCATGGCTGCGAAGGGAGCGGCAAACCACCCCTCCTTGAAAAAATCTGGCACCGCTATTCATTGGGGCTTGGACGACATAAAAGAGATCGAAGAGTGGAGTAAGGGTATCAAATGTATCGGGGAGTGGTTTTTTACCGACTCTGCAGAAATCTCGAATTTACCATTCCGGCAAAGAATACTGTTCCCATTGCAGATAAAATTCAGGCAGCGAAACGTGCCCACCGAATAACTGTGTTTCAACTTTGATATTCATGATGTCGACAAAAATCGACACACCAAGTTCCGATGAAGACACAAAGCGAAATCTGGTCAAAAAAAAGATAATCCATGACTGGCGTAGCTGCCATAGTGCAGTAGATACCATACAGGGCGAATGCTCTCAGTGTCCGCTTTCAGCGGACACCTGCCACAAGCTTGGGCCCAGCCCTCCAATACATACAGGAATCATTCGATCACTCTTTTATCGGACTTCTTCGCATGCTTTCACCCTCTTAACGGCTTCCGTCTTATAGGGTACTATCAGCTGGTTGACGACACATACGGGCGATTCTGCTAAACAGATATACTCCCTGGATAATGAGAGCCATGGCTGCACCTAATAAGAAGACGAAGACACCAACACGAAAGAAGCTTAAAGGATTTCTCGGAAACGCGGTATACCGTCAGGCTGTTCAGCTCATCGATACCGGTATGTACCCTGTTTTCAAAGCGGTGGAACACCGGATCGGTCCGGAGTTGTTTACCGCCCTGGAGGGACTTGTACAAGAGAGATCGGGAGAAAAATACCGGGTACAGATTATCCTCCGATCCGATGGATATATTACCGACGCTGTATGCAGCTGCGGCAGCGAGCAACCCTGTTTTCACATCGGTTCGGTCCTTATTTCGTACAGCGGGGAGAATGGATCATCCGTTAACAGCGGGTCCGCCGTAAAACCCGGGAATCGCTCTCCTGTCGACGGGACAGACGCTTCGCACTTTGCAGAGTACCGCATCGTAAGCGATCCCGAAATCAGGATAGATTTTGAACCTTCGATACTTGAGGGTGATTCGGTACGGTTCAGGCCGGTTTACCGTTTCTCCGAACCTTCTCCGGATTCCCAGTCCTATCGGGACATATTAATCAGAGAAGACAAGGGGAAAAACCGCTATCTGTTGTACTCAGAGTCCCGCAGGATTGTATGGGAGTGCAATCTGCCGGACAGTGCCGCCGCAATGCTGCACGTACATTCTGGACTCAAATTGCACGAGATCGATAATCTTCGAACACTTATAGATACTTCCCCACTGGTTGGCATTGATTTTACCGCTAGCGGATATTCACTGTCCACGGAAGAAGCAGTACCGTTGCTGGATATAACTGAGTACCGGGAAGGCATATCAATCAAACTTAATTACAAGGTGCAGGAAGAGCTCTTTACTTTCGATATAAATCGCAGGTTTTACGGGCACCAGAATGCAGAGGGTCAGCTCAAATTGACGTACGTTCTCCCGAAGCAGAGTATCCGGTATTTTAAAAGAGTCCGCGAGAACCTGGGGGATTCAGTCATAAGGGAAGAGCCATCAGGCTCACGCTACCATCTGACAGCAAAACTATCCGCTGCAGATTTTATCCTGAGCTATGGGGCGGAACTTATTGATGCGGGGTTTGAGATCAGAAAGCAGGGGACCCCGCTGCGCAAAGTAAGCTCCGGAAGTTTCGGGTTAAAAATATCCGTGCGTAATAACTGGCTGGAGGTGGAAGCAGGAGAATTGACCAGCCGGGGACTTAAATCTTTCGCTTTTGATCCATCCGGCCTGGAGTCGGGAATGGTTCGTTCCGGGAAAGAGTTTTTTCTAATCGACAAGCGCACCATTGAAAACCTGAAAAAGCTTCTATTGCTGGGAATGGACAAACGCGGAAAGATGGGAATCTCTGTCTATAATCCGGTATTCTGGAAGGAGTTCTCCGGGTATATAAGCAATAAGAACTCGACTGATTTTTCCGGTATAAGGGCTGCACTTTCTTCGCTGGAGAATTTTACAGGACTCACAGAGTGCAACGAACCCGCGGGATTCAAGGGAAGGCTCCGAAAGTATCAGAAGGCGGGGCTTTCCTGGCTCCTTTTTCTCCGGGATTACCGCCTGGCCGGTGCATTGTGCGATGACATGGGACTGGGTAAAACCATACAGACCCTGGCCCTGCTTCAGCAGTGCAGGAATGACGGCTTGCTGACACGGGCCCTCGTGGTTGCGCCGGTGAGCACCCTGCCGAACTGGCAGAGAGAAATTGAACACTTTACCCCGGACCTGTCGGTGTACCGGTATCATGGACAGCAGCGGGACGTGGAAAAGCTCAAGGAACATGACATTGCCCTTACCAGTTACGCCACCCTGCGTAACGATATCGACATATTCACGCAGCAGGATATTACCTATCTTATTCTCGATGAAGCCCATGCGATCAAGAATGCAACCTCCAGAACCTTCAAGGCTGTAAGAATGCTCTCCGCGCCTCACCGACTGGCCCTGACCGGTACGC
Source organism: Marispirochaeta sp. (assembly GCF_963668165.1). Classification (NCBI taxonomy): domain Bacteria; kingdom Pseudomonadati; phylum Spirochaetota; class Spirochaetia; order Spirochaetales; family Spirochaetaceae; genus Marispirochaeta; species Marispirochaeta sp. Next base: position 1,096,499 of record NZ_OY764212.1, read on the forward strand.
CCCTTGAAAACAGTCTCACTGAACTGTGGGCGCAGTTCGACTTTCTCCTCCCGGGGCTTCTGGGCAGCCGGAACAGTTTTTATGAGCGCTTTGTCAAGGAGATCGAGCTGAAGCACTTCCGGGACGAAGGTTCCGCCGCGGACAAAAAAACCGCCCTTCTTCGCTCCATGATCCACCCCTTTATTCTTAGAAGGACAAAACAGTCGGCCGCACCGGACCTGCCGGAGAAAGAGGAAATCCTTTTGTACGCGGAGATGGAGGAGGACCAGGATAAGTTTTACCATGGTCTGCGGGAGTACTACCGCGATAAAATCCATTCCCAGGTGGAACTGGAGGGAATAGGCAAATCAACCGTCACCATCTTTGAGGCGCTCCTGCGTCTCAGGCAGGCTTCGATATTCCCCGCATTGGTAAGCGAAGAATACCGGAATGTCTCGTCATGCAAGTTTGAGCTGCTGAAAGAAGCCCTTGGAGACATACTTTCTGAAGGACACAAAGCGATTGTATTTTCCCAGTTTATCGGAAGCCTTAAACGGATCGAAGAGCACGCGGCCCGACGGAATTACGGGTATGTGTATCTCGACGGTTCGACAAAGGACCGGGAAGAACGTATCTCGGCATTTCAAAACGACCCCGCTGTACGCCTGTTCCTGCTGAGTTTAAAAGCCGGGGGAGTGGGGATAAACCTGACCGCCGCGGATTATGTTATCCTTTTTGACCCCTGGTGGAACCCCGCTGTTGAACGTCAGGCCATAGACCGGGTCCACCGCATCGGCCGGGATTCCAGGGTAATCGCTTACCGCTACATTGTCAAAGATACAGTGGAAGAGAAGATCCTCACCCTTCAGCAACGAAAGCGCGATCTGGCCGATGAGATAGTCACAGAAGAGAGTTCCTTTGCGAAATCCCTGAACAGGGAGGACCTGGAGTTCCTGTTTTCTTAGGTCAAAACATATCTGTATGATGACGGGGATTTTTGAAACCGGTCAGAAGAAAGACAGTTATTTATGTGCGTCAAAGTTGATTCTTGTTCTGTTAGAGTATCTGCGATTTCTCCGGTATAGAGACGGACTTCACAGGTACGAGGAGGAAATTGATCTTGAATCAATCTGCATCCCCTGTAAAGACTTTTTTCCATTCTGTGACGACCTGAAGAAAATACCCTGAACAGCAGGCGTATATCGCGATATATTCATCATGCCGCAATATGCCACCATTTCTTCCTGATAATTTGATATGTCGAGCATACGAACTCCTTTTCAGACTTTATCAAAAATATCATAAACTGTTTCTGTCGCTTTTTCTTGACTATGTGTCACACTTGTTTTACTATCGTTATATTACCGTGACAGATATACCGGAAAGCGACATTATCAACGGCCTCATCCTCAGTCTCGGACGCAGCGAATACACTGTCGCTGAGCTGAAAGCCCTCTGCGCACCATTCGGCATCACGGACAGCAGCATCCGCACCTGGCTGTCCCGCAGGGTCCGGCAGGGTTTTCTCATTGTCCGCAGAGAAGGCAGGAGATCCTTCTACGGCCTCTCCGGCAAAGGCCGGAGGATCAGTTCCAACATCTCTCTGAGCTTCCGCACGCCGGACTGGTCCGATTGGGACGGCTCGTGGCGGGGCTTTCTCTTCAGCATTCCGGAGAGCCGTAAAAAAGAGCGCCACCGTATCCGTACCAAGCTCTCCGCCTACCGCTTCGTCCCGTGGTACGGCGGCTTCTGGATACGGCCGAAGCACGAGGCAGAACAGATTGACCGGCACTTCTCACCGGAACGGGAAGGCGCCAACGGCAGACTCATCACCTTCCAGCCGCAGCATGAAATAAGGGCGGAGGAAGTCCGTCAGCTCTGGAGGGTTCCGCAGATCCAGGAGGAATACCTGCATGGCCTGCAGGTACTCACCACTGAACTGACGAAGCTCTCCGGCTGCTCGCCGGAAGAGGCTCACGTGAAACGCATAGAAGTCGGGAACCGGACCGTTCCCCTGATCTACCAGGACCCGCTGCTGCCTCCCCGCTACCTGCCGGAGGACTGGGCGGGAGATACATTCAAGGCTGTCTTTTTCCAGTGGGACAAGGCGGTACGAGATAAAGCAGCATCATTCTGGAAAAAAATATTTGTTATACGTGATCAAGGAGAGATCAATGAAAGCTGACTATGAAATAATCGACCTGACCGAGGAACATCTCCCGGATTTCTGCGGCTGCCTCACCCCTGACGACGCAGCAATGAAAGAAGCCGGCAGCATCAAAGCGGAGTGGTGCCGCAAAAAAACCGCCAGCGTATTCGGTGCAAAGCTCGCCCGACTTCCAGGCGGTAAGCTTGCGGGCATGATCCAGTATGTCCGGGCGGACGAATCGCCGGCTGAAGGAAACGACTTCTTTTTCGTGCACTGCATCTGGATTCCTCCTGCAAAGCGCAACAGCGCCGGGTCACAGCGGAAAAAGGGAATGGGGAAAGCCCTGCTCAAAGCGGCTGAAGAAGAGGTGAAGGGAAAAGGAGCAGCAGGGCTCGCCGTCTGGGGAACACCGCTGCCCTTCTTCATGAAAAGCTCGTGGTTCAGAAGGCAGGGCTACCGGGCCGTGGATAGATCCGGAATGCAGCAGCTCCTGTGGAAACCGTTCATCCCGGATGCCGAGCCGCCCGCGTGGTGCAAAGCGGTTCCGCCGGACCCGGCCGGCTTTTTCCCGGAAAAAGTGACCGTCACCCGCTTCATCAACGGCATCTGCCCTGCGATGAATGCGATCCACATGCGCTTTCAGCGTGCCGCTGATGAGCTGGGCAACAAAGTAGAACTGAAAACCATCGACACATCGGACCCGCAGATCCTGCAGCAGTGGGGACAGACCGACGCGGTCTACATAAATGAAAAGGAATTCCCGATGGGGCCTCCCCCATCGTATAAGAAAATCCTGAAAACCCTGAAGAAGGCGGTGAAGAGACTATGAAAAGCACACAAAACAGCTGGAAAAAGCTGCTGAAAGCAGACCCCGTCCCGTTTTTGCTCGAAGCTGAACCCTGGACCAGGCTCAACACCCTTACCGGCCTTATAGGCAGGCCGGAGAACGATCCGGAAGTACGCGCGGTACGTGAAGAGCTGCTTGAACACCCGCTGGTCAGCGATCTCGTCAGCCGGTTGAACATCTGGTTCGACACCAGCGTTACCCGTCACAACGACCCGAAACTTCCCCCGCATATTCTCAAAGCCCTGGCGGACCTCGGTGTCAGGGCGGAAGATCCGGGCATGCGGGAAATCATCAGCCGTGTCGAAGCCCGCCGCGAAGGTCCGCTCTTCTCCGTCCGCCAGACCCTGCCGGATAAGAAGAACAGAAAACCCGATCCGCAGGCCGATGAATGGTATGCTCTTCCCTGCGACTCGCCGGAAATCACCTCAACCCTCCTTCAGCTGGGGCATAAGAGCCCTGCAGTACAGGAGAGCAGCAGCGAAATTATGCGCCTCTGGAATCAGGACGAAGACTGGTTCTGCCACTTCTTTTTCGTGGAAAGCCAGCACAAAAAGCACAGCATCGGATGCCCGATGGCAGGACTCATGGCCCTCGACCTCTTCTCCCGGCTTCCGGAAAAGCCTGCTTCCACGATTATCCGAAAAGCCTTTGAACCGCTGGTCTATCACCGGGACCTGGGGAAGAGCCTCTACTACTTTGGCCGTTCAAAGAAGTTCCGGACCTTCAAGTTCCCTTTCGTGTGGTACAATGCCCTCTATCTGGCCGACGTGCTGACCCGCTTTCGGGAATTCCACGAAACTCCGCTTGTCGAAGAACTGGTCAGGTGGGTTATGGAAGGACAGAATGAAGACGGCCTCTGGAAGGCAAACAGCGTGTTTCAGATGTACAAGGGTTTCGATTTTGCTCAGAAGCGGGAAGCATCGGGCTGGATTACCTTTCTCTGCTGCCGGATTCTGAAGCAGCGGTATGGGATCAGCTGAAAACCTGATACGATCACTGAATTTCTTTTCCCATACATAGAGATTCTTTCAGCGATACATATGCTTTCTCAATCCAGCACATCTAATCATTTCTCCGTTTAACCTAAGCAAAACAATATATTCTATGGTTTCACTTAGGTTAAATTGGGTATATTTTCCACGTTCAATCGCATTTCCAACGATTTTATCTAAACTTTCATTCAATAATGAGCATAATTGCTTGAAAGCTTCATTTTGACCATTAGTAATTAATATTTTCAATTTCTCTTCCTGCTTTTCCGGTTTTGTATCTAGCATTCCCGGCATATTTGACGTTTATCTGAAAGGCAAATGTGCCGAAGACCAAAGAGCGAAATCCCGCAGCGCATAAACCTTGGTATGTGTCGTTACTGTTAGAGAAGAAGCCTCTACCTCCAAGAATGATTACACTCCAAACATTTATATTTAACCTTATTTATTTCCAAAGGTACACCACCCAACAAGTAAAGCAAAAGAATTAGTAATCTCCTGGGAACAGATATTCTGTCAACATTTTGACTTCCACATTTTTGACATTTCCTGGGTTTTGCCACCTCAGGTTTTGTTTTCGCATCAATCTCAATTTTTTCAGATGAATCAATAAATGAATAGGCTTCTAAGATTTCAACGGCATCGGTGACATCATCCTCTTTTACAAAAAGCTTGAAACGGCCAATTGCTAAATTCAAATATGGTTGTAACCCAACATGACGTTCATTTGGCATGATTGTGATAATTCCTGATGATTCAAGGAAAGCTTTAGCTGATATAGCATTTCTGTAATCTCGTCCATCGTAAATACACATTGTTTTCATCTTTTACCTTAAGCGTAATGATACACAACAATCCAGGAATATGAGAAGTTGCCGTCGGGAGCTTGCGACCAACAGCAATTTTGATAAAGCCGAAGGCGGAATCTCATATCCCTTGTTAAAGTCTGTACCGCGCACTCCCAATTACCAGTTTCTTAAAACCCCACTCCCCACCGCCGGAACACACACAGGACGTGCGGAGGTGGTTCTTCATTATTTTCCAGCCAAAACATTTTCATAAATTTCTCTGGCAAGAATTGGGAAAACCGTCTTCTGGAATTCAGAATCGTCCATATATCTTGTAACAATTTCGTCATTCTCTGCCATGCGCTGCATCATAAGAGATTCAAGAATTTTCCTGATTCCCAATTCAAACTTGTCGAGGTTATTTGCTTTTGCGGTTTGAATGATACGTTCATCTTTTGCGGCTTTTTCTGTAATTTGTTCAAAGAACAGTCTGTCTTCTTCGGAAAAATCTGTTCCAAATCGCTCATTGAGTGCTTCAATGATTTCAGACAGAGGCTTCTGTTCATCCTCGGCTTTTCCTGTACCTACTGCCGTTGGGCTCTTTACCCCGAATTGTTCACCCGGCTCCATTACAATGGATCCGGACATCACTTTCTCAATACGGTAATATTCAAGAACGACCTCTTTTTCAGGATCAGGATTGATCCCGCCTTCTCCAAAATCCAAGTGAGGAATCAGATACCGCCCGAAACTGTAGAGCATTTCCAGCTCGGGATCTGAATAGGGGATTATCTGACTGACAAATGAATAAAACCGGGTAAAAGCCGTGAGCCGATCAAAGAAGTGCGATTTTCCATCTTCATCCAGGATTTTAAACCGGTCTGCCGCTGGCTGGATCATTTTCTCCATTCGGGCATGATCAGAAGGATTCTGTTTGTATTGCGGTAAATAAAACACATGACAAAACCCGACTACTTCGGACCAAAGATAGACCTGCAAGGCATTCAGCTCATGTTTTAATTTTTCAAGATGCGCAGGATCAGAGGGTTCCTGTAACGTTGTAACATTATAATACGGCTTAAAGGCCATATAAATATCCTCTGCCTGATTCACAAAATCGAGGACAAAGGGAGCCTCTTTTCCAGGACTGGTTCTGTTGAGCCTTGAGAGAGTCTGAACAGCCTGAACCCCATCCAGGCGTTTATCGACATACATGGCACATAATAACGGTTGATCAAAGCCGGTTTGATATTTATTGGCGACCAACAGCACCTGGTAATCCGACGAATCGAACTTTTCCGGTAACTGTGCCTCAGAAATATTTTTACCGCTTACCACATCAATATTCATGGAAGGTTCGGTAAACTCTTTGTCGGTATCCGGATCCCTTACTGTTCCGCTGAAGGCTACCAAAGGCCGGATGTCGGTATAACTGTTTTCCTGTATGTATTTCTGAAAGGACAGCATGTATCGGACGGCATGCAGCCTCGATCCGGTAACAACCATGGCTTTTCCCCGGCCGCCCAGTTTGTGTTTTATATGATCACGAAAATGCTCAACCATAATCTCGGTTTTCTGTTCAATGTTGTGGGGGTGGAGGGCCAGGAACTTACCCAGCTTTTTAGCCGCTTTCTTCCTGGGCATTGCCGGATCATCTTCAACGCTTTTTACCAGTTTGTAATAGGTCTTATAGGTGGTGTAGCGTTTCAGCACATCGAGAATAAAACCTTCCTCAATGGCCTGTTTCATGGAATAGGTATGAAAGGCTTCCGGTTTGCCGCTCGTGCCTTTTCTTCCAAAGAGTTCCAGGGTTTTGCCCTTGGGTGTCGCGGTAAAGGCAAAGAAGCTGAGGTTCTTTTGCTTGCCCCTGGACTCCATTACTTTGTTCAAACCGTCTTCCCAGTCCAGTTCACTCTCTTCGACGCCCTGTTCCGTGCCGGCTCCGAGAATTCGCTTTAATTCCCGTGCGGTTTCACCGGATTGGCTGGAATGTGCTTCATCAACAATAACGGCGTATTTTCTGGATGCAATGGCATCCTGCCATTCCCGGGCCCTGGTAGTCGCCGCTTCATCGGGATTATCCGGATTATCCGCTCCGGCAATATGGAGCAGTCCTTTGAGAATAAAGGGAAACTTCTGCAGGGTTGTTATGACTATCTTGGTGCCGTCGATGAGGGCTTCCGCCAGCTGTTTTGAGTTTTCATCAATTGCCTTGACCACACCTTGAGCATGTTCAATCTGGTAGATGGCGTCCTGAAGCTGCTTGTCCAGCACCCGCCTGTCGGTGATGACAATCACACAATCGAACATTTTGTTATCGGAAGCATCATGAAGGCTGGAAAGCCTATGGGACAACCAGGAAATGCTGTTTGTTTTTCCGCTCCCGGCGGAATGCTGGATAAGATAGTTATTTCCCGTGCCTTCAAGTTTAGAGGTGCTTACAAGGTTCCGAACGCTGTCCAATTGGTGATAACGGGGGAAAATCATGGTCTCCTTTGTCCGTTTCTTCCTGCCGTCAGCGCCGTCATCAATTGTTTCTTCCACGGTTTCCAGAAAAATGAAACTTGAGACGATGTCAAGAAAGCTGTCCCTTTCAAGGACCTCTTCCCAAAAGTATCCCGTCCGATGACCCGACGGGTGAGCGGGATTCCCCTTTCCGCATTCAATTTCCCCGGGAGCACTTCCCCGGTTAAAGGGTAAAAAGTAGGTTTTCTGTCTGTAAAGTTTGGTGGTCATGTAGGCTTCGTCGGGATCAATGGCAAAGTGTACAAGGGCTCCTTTTTTGAACTGAAACAGAGGCGCATTGGGGTCCCTGTCGTTTTTGTATTGGGCTATGGCGTGTTTCCAGGTTTGACCTGTTGAAGGGTTTTTCAGCTCTATGCTTACTAAAGGAATGCCGTTCAGGGACAGCACCATGTCCATGGTGCTTCCATCCTTGGGATGGCAAGGAACCTGCCGTGTTACATGAAGACAATTCTTGTCATAGAGCTCCCGGGTTTCCGGTACCAGTGAATGGGCGGGCTTATAATAGGCCAGCTTGAAGACTTTGCCATAAAACTTGAAGCCATGGCGAATGATGTAAAGGGTTCCTTTGGAAATCCGTTCCTTGACCAGGGTATCGATTATTTTTACTTCGAGCTCTGAACCATGGAGTTTCTCCATTTGCTGCCACAGGTCGCCTTGCGTAACTTTGATAAACGCGATCACATACCCGGAGAATAGGGCTTTCTGCTTGTCCCATAATTGATTGCTCCCGGTCGCCCAGTCTCGGTCTGTTAATACTTCCTGGATATAGGCTTCAAAGGCTTTTTCGCTTGTCGCTTTCATTTTTAACTCCGATTTTTATTACCACGAAAAACACGAAAGAGAATCATAAGACGATCCTTTCAATCTGCACTTTCGGATAGGCATTAAAATTAATAAGCATTCCCAAACGTAAATGGGTTGCTTTTAAATAGTTTATCACTTGCGCACGGTGGATTGGCTCAATAGATTTGCAGGCTTTCAGTTCCACTATAATCGAATTATAACAGACAAGGTCTGCCTTGAAAAATTGATCTAATTTCTGCTTTTTGTATTTAATACTTATTTCAGCTTGTTTCTGAAAAGGAATATTTCTCAGGAAAAACTCTTTCTCCAGACACTCCTGATACACAGACTCCAGAAATCCCGGACCGATTTCTTTGTAAACATCAAATATCGCTCCCTGGATTTGATAGCATTCTTCTTTAAAAAGAATCTTCTCTTCCTTTTCGTGCATTTCGTTATTTTCGTGGTTCATAGATGACTCCGATTCAGAACAGTAATAACGATTTTTACCATGGTATCTTTTTCCTCAGGCTTTGATACGGCAATGAGCAAGCTCAGAGCTGCCAGCCCTTCATCGCTTATGCGGCGTGTCCCATCCGCCCTGAATAGAAGTCCGTTTTTGTCCAGAAAGTAGAGAAACAGAGCTGCCGCTATACGCTTGTTTCCGTCAACAAAGGAGTGGTTCTTAACCACAAGATACAACAGCATGGCGGCCTTGTCCTCCAGAGCAGGATACAGTTCCTTCCTATCGTATGACTGATAGATCTGCCGAACGGAGCTCTCAAAACTTGAATCCTTCGGCCTTCCGAATACGTCGGAATCAAAATCCCGGCGCATCTCCCGGACAAGTCCAAGGAATTCCTCCGGTTCGATCTTGATTGCGGCCCTGTCCGTTTTACCTTTCATTTCCAGTTTTTCGTGGTCGTAATCATCCAGAATATCCAAACCTTTTGAAAATTCCGACAAAATCCGAAAAACATTGCGGGCGTCATCAATGGAGTGGATCTGTTTGGATAAACTGCGTTCAACCATCTGGATGGATTGTCGCAGCCGCTGGATATTTTCCTGCTGCTCCTGGAGTCGTTGCTGGTTAATGGTATAGCCCTGCACCAAGTGTTCCTTGAGAACACGGTTAGCCCAGATGCGGAACCGGGTACCCTGTTTCGAGTTGACCCGGTAGCCGACGGAAAGAATCATATCCAGGTTATAATACAATATTTCGCGACGGACTTGTCTGTTACCCTCTTGCTGAACTTGTGCAAATTTTGCACAAGTTGCCGCCTCTTCCAGTTCCTCTGTTTCAAGTATGTTTTTGATATGTTTTACGATCGATGTTCGGTCGGTGGCGAACAACTCACTTAATTGGTTTTGGGTTAACCACAAAGTCTCTGCTTCAAGTCGTACCTCAGTTTGAACGCTACCGGCTGCGTCTGTATAGATGACAATCTCGCCCTTATTTTCGCTCATACCGACTCCCGCACATTAATATTCTGGTATGTATAACCACGAAAGGCACGAAAATCACGAATGTTCGCGCTCTTTCCTTTTTCGTGACTTTTGTGTTTTTCGTGGTTCATATTCTTTCCCGCACATCTATCTTCCCGGTCACTGCCGAAGAAATCAGCGATGTCCGGTATTCTTTCAGCCTTTCGATGGCGGTCTCCACCTTGGCGACCAGGGAATCGATCTTTTCCGTTTCCCGGTCAAGAAAAGCCGCAATAGCCTGTTGTTCGGGGAGAGGGGGAATTGGTAAAACAAGATTTTGAACAACATTCATTCCAATGTTTTGTTGGGTTCCATAACTCCAAAATAGTTGCACGGAAGTCTGGAACTCTCTTGAATTCATGGCTGACAAAACAAATCTCGGATCAGATTTCTCATAATGACAACGAATTACTGCTAATGGTGACCAGATATTGAACTCTTCATCAGTTTCAACGATTGCAAGATTACCTGTTGTTGCACCTGATTTAATCATGTAGATATCATTTCGTTTTGGATGATATTTCAAACTAAATCTTCGATGATCATCTTCAGATATAAAGCCACGTTTCTTGTTGAAGTCTATTTTATTGTTTCTCACAGCTTCAGCTGATACAAAAGGTATGCCTTCATCAAGTATCTCTGGAGTTTCATGAGGCCCATCGGTCACAGGTGTCGAAACAATTCGCTTTATTGGTAAAACCTCCCAACCTTCCGGCGCATCGCCGAGCCAGGGAACACCCGAGGGTTTCATCTTCACCGAATGATCCAGCCCCTTGATTACGGCGCGGGAAATCATGGCGCTGCGTTTCTCCTTGAGCAAGGCGATGAGCCGCTTCTTTTTATCGATCAGGGCGTCGATGCGGCCGGTTTCCCGGTCAAGAAAGGAGGCAATGGCCTGCTGTTCGGGGAGAGGGGGGAAGCCTATTTGGAATTCTTTGACAAAATCATCCGGTACACGTTTCTGACCACCTGCACCATACATCCAGGCCTCACCATTTTTCCTGAAATCTCTTGAAATAGTTAAAAAATAAAGATATTCATTATGTAATTTTGGACCTGGCCGAAGTACCGTTAGCTCTGTTGTTCCAAACCCATATTCAGTGCCCAAATCACGCATGATAGCGCCTTTTCCATTTTCAAAACACGGAGTAATTTTCGCAAATGTGACATCGCCTTCAGAAAAATAGGTATAACCACTGCTTACTTCATAAACAGGTCTTTTTGTATCTATTCGGAGTGTTCCATCTTCACCAACAGCTTCCATTGGTAAAAAAGCAAGCTCGGTTTCTGGTGATAGATAGTCTATTTCTTTCTTGCTGGGATTCAAAGAAAGCATAAAACATGTACGTTTCACCTCCCAATGCTCCGGCACATCTCCCAGCCATTGAACTCCGGAAGGTTTATATGTGGGATACTGTTTCCTACTCATTTCAGTACCCCGATACTCCCGGTAATCTCCCCCAGCATGGAGACGATTTCCCGTTCCAGTTCCTTGATGTCAGTCTCAATCTCTTCCAGTTCCCGGGGAGGTTCATAGCGGTAAAAATGCCGGTTCAGCGGTATTTCGTAGCCGACCTTGGTCTTTTTGTAGTCGATCCAGGCATCGGGAACATGGGGCAGCACTTCCCGTTTGAAGTAATCCTCCACGTTTTCTTTAAGGGGTACATTCTCAGTATCCCTCAAATCAGAGTCAGGCTCAGGCCTGCCCCTGGTGTCCCGGCATACTTCCGCGGTTTCATCCTTTTCGCTCAGGGCTTCCAGAATCACCTTCAGCTCCGGCCCGGATAAGTGCAGCCCGGAGGCGTGCTCAATTTTTTTCAGTTCCGTGAGAAAAGCAGCCCTGTTTTTGAATAATTGTTCCGAGGTGGCCTTTCCCAGGTCGAAGACCAGGGTTTTGATGGCCTGCTGCCGATTCTGCCCGGCTTCAATCTCCTGCTGGCGAACGATTTCATTCTTTTTCTTACTCGCTGCAATGTTAATAAATCCTTTGAGATCATCCAGCCGGTTGATTCGTTCTTCACTGGCTTGAAAATTGAGCCTAAGGGGCCGCTCGACGGTGATTTTGTTGAACCCGAAATCGATGTTGTCGAAGATTTTTGATACCTCAAGCTCTTTTGTCTGACCGTCAATGATAAATGTCCGCTTCTCGTTATGACGGAAATTTCCGTAAATCTCACTGATGGCAGCAATCTGATTTGGCAGGTTGTCCCTGCCATCGCCAATCTGGTGTCTCTTGTTTCCCAGGCTTTTCCGCATTTTTACGAAGTAATTTCTGGCATCGATAAGCTGAATTTTACCTTTGCGCCGCTGTTCCTTACGGTTGCTGATTATCCAGATATAGGTGGAAATCCCGGTATTGTAGAAGAGCTGGTCAGGCAGGGCCACAACGGCTTCCAGCCAGTCGTTCTCAATAATCCACTGCCGGATATTGGACTCACCGCTTCCCGCGTCCCCCGTAAACAGGGGAGAACCGTTAAAAACGATTCCGATTCGGCTTCCCCCTTCTTCAGGAGTCCGCATCTTTGAGATCATATGCTGAAGAAACAGGAGGGAACCGTCGTTGATACGCGGTGTACCGGCACCAAAGCGTCCTTCGTAACCAAGGCTAATTCTTTCGTTTTCAATTGTTTTTTGCTGAGTTTTCCACTCTACCCCAAAGGGGGGATTTGCCAGCATGTAATCGAATCTGTGTTTTTTAAACCCGTCTTTCTCGAAAGTACAATCCGGTTTGATATTGTCCGCATCTTCCCCCTTGATCAGCATATCCGCACGGCAGATGGCATAGGCTTCGTCGTTCCAGTCCTGACCGTACAGATGAGGCTGAGCATCGCTGTTCAGGTCCCGGATATACTGCTCGGCTACCGACAGCATTCCACCCGTTCCGCAGGCGGGGTCATAAATGGTTTTTACCACATGGCTTTTGCGTAACTCCTCTTCCGGCGAAAGAAGCAGATTCACCATCAGCTTGATCACTTCCCGGGGTGTAAAGTGTTCTCCTGCTTCTTCATTGGCCTGCTCAGCGCCGATTCTTATGAGCTCCTCGAAGACGTAGCCCATCTGCAAGTTATCAATGTTTGAAGGAGAAAGATCCATTTGGTCGGATGCAAATTTCTTTATCACATTAAAAAGCAGGTTTTTCTCATTCAATTTATTGACCTGAATACCAAAATCGAAACGTTCGAAGATCTGGCGAATATTTGCAGAAAAAGAATTGATGTAACTGTTCAGGTTGGGAGCTATATGATTCGGATCGTCCAGAAGTTTTTTGAAATTGAGTTTCGACAGGTTGTAAAAAGGAACTCCGGCAATCTCTCTGAGTTTGGCATTTATGATGTTTTCCGATTTTCCTTTCAGTGATTGAATTTCGTTAAGGACTGTATCCTTCGCAGGGTCAAGAATACAGTCAAAGCGCCGCAACACGGTTAATGGAAGAATCACCTTTCGGTATTCGTTCCGTTTATACGGTCCACGGAGCAGATTGCAGATACTCCAGATGAAATTTACTATTTGGCTGTGTGACTGTATTGCCATTTACCTCTCCAATTTTTTTTCTCTTATCCCGGCATGGACTTGATACGATTCGATAAGCATCAATGGCTTCTTGAGGCCAGGGGTTCTAAGATATCTCGTCTGTCCATTCTATCATATTCATCATTGTCTTGGTGTGGATTTTCCACTACCGTCTGAGGAGTATCTAAAGTGCGAACGAAGCGAGGATTTGAGTTGAGGAGAGCGCAGTGAAACATAATTTTTGGTGGAACAAAGCGAACCATATAGCCGCTGTTAAAAGTTTTACCGCGCCATCTTCTGTTTTCAGTATCTTAAAATTCTTTCGCACCACCACCGGAGTATAGTAAGTACGAAGACGTTTCTAAAAAACCTACAATCCTGTTTTCCAGTGTTTCATTCCAGTTATTTATCTCACATTCCCATATTATCTCTGTTTTCCATCCAAGCTCATTTAACCGCTCAATATTATACCTGTCTCTTTCCATAGTTTTCTTAAACTTTGCCTGCCAAAAATCATTCCGCGTAGATGGATTTGATGTGAACCTGCATCCATGCCTGTGCCAGAAGCATCCGTGGACGAAAATGATTGCGTGATACTTCGGCAGCACGATATCCGGTTTACCAGGAAGATCCTTACTGTGAAGCCGGTACCGATATCCGTTTGCCCAGAGCCATCTGCGCACAATCATCTCAGGTCGAGTATCTTTCGCCTTAATTTTTGACATGTTATAACTTCGCTGTTCAGGCGAATGGACATCCATTACTCAATGGCCTCCTGCGCTGTAGTCAGATGCGCAATAAAACCATCGCACTCGATATCTGGCTGTCCTTGGCGAGCATAGTAAGATGAGAAACGCGCCACAACATCTTTCACAAACGATGGTGAGATTTGGATAGATGGTTTATCGAACATTCTTTCAAAATCTTTCTTTTTGTATGAACTTAATTTCCGGAAATTTAAGAAACCTCCTTTAAAAAATGAAGTTTCGGGTAGCCAATGACTATAAGCATTGAAGTTGTTGCTGAATACAGCTTCCAGTTTGCTCTCTTTTTCGGAGGCATCCACACACTTCCTTATTACTACGTCTGTCACCTTTGATACCGACTCTATTTCTACAAGAAGAATTCTCTCGGTCTTGAAACTTTTACCATCCCTGATCACAAGATCGCAGGCCGGATTCATTACTGTAAACCACTGGCCACTATCTTTATGTTTAACAATACTTCCGGTACGGATTTTATCCGAAAGAGGCGGATGCAGATACATCTCTTCAGGAAAACTCCGATCCCCGTCATCATCAAGGAGTTGGAGCAGATGATTCAGGGCGTGGTGGAGCAGAGCTTTTTCAGTCCTGGAAGAATCTTTTTCACCATAAGCAACCCATCTGTCTTTTTGAGGAAGTAGGTTTTCCCGGAACACTTGGTTCAGGGTTTCCTCTATAATTCCTCGGCCACCCATAATGCGCGTTAGACCGGTATTGTGAATCCCCCAGAAATGATCCAGCAAATCGGCGTATCCTGCCCCGGGTTCGCCTTTATTGAACACTCCGATGTAAGCAAACTCTGAATCAGCGGCATCGGGTGTTCCTGTAAGTATGGCCACCGGAATCCTGAAGTGTGATTCTTCTATCAGACGAACCACTTGGGTTCCTCCATCACCCTGATCCACGAGCTTTAAATCAATAATTGCACCGTCAAAAGAGTTATCAAGTTTCTCGAATGCATCATCAACACTCTTACATTCTACAAGCGCAATTGAACACTTTTTCTCTTTCTCAAAATCATTAACGCAAGCCCTGCAAGTCTCAAGATCTTGTTCATCATCTTCAACTAACAACAGTTTGAAATCAGCCATTTATTTCTTCCTCATTTGTTGGCTGAAGCCTGAAATATGCTCCTGTGTCAGATTCCAATGCCCTTAACTCTAAACTGTTTCTTGCTGCAGCCTCCCCTGCTATAGCCAATCCAAGTCCGGTTCCGGATGGTTTGGTGGAAAACTGGGGTTCAAAGATCACTTCACTTGCGATCAGGTCCGGTTCAATGCCCGGTCCGGTATCTCGATAGTCGACATGTATGAGGGAATCACTGTTCGTCACTACTTCAATAGTGATTTCCCGCTTCGGAACCTTCTTCTCGCTCATCCAGTAAATACTATTATCGACGAGGTTTGTAAAAATCGCATAGATATCTTGCTGCCAAGATGAGAACAAGAAATTGTCTGGGCCAACGACTTTCACAACCACATGATGGATCTGCATCTCCTCATCAAATACAGACAGGGAGTTCCCAATCGTTTTCTTCAAATCTAACAGCTTTCTTGCGGTGCGCTTTCCAGCAGCAAGAGGATCAAGTCTACTGAAAAGAACCACAAAATTCTCAGCGTTTTTACCAATTCCTTCGGAGATATCCCGTAGTTCTTCGGCGGTAGATACAATCTGTTCTTTCTTAAATTCCTGCACCTTTTTACGGATACGGGGAACCTGATTCCGGAAATAACTCAACGACCGTCTGCCTTCATGTAGTATAACGTTGATGATTTTCCCGAGAGTTGCTTGTCCCTGATAAATAGCAACAGTCTGGCGGATCTCATCGATTACCTTATTCTTGTCCTCTGCATCGCGACAGATGATCTCGATGATATCATCTGTGGTCTCCTTGTCGAATCCTTCTTTTGATAACCTCGACCTGACATCGCGTTTCAGAATGTCAAACGAGAATAATTGTTCAAGTTCCCTTTCTACCTTTAGTGCCGGCCTGCTTAGTCCTGCCTTTTGCCTGTAATTAAAGCGTCGTTCTTCCAATTTGGCGATTACAGCCTTGGTGATTTCCTTCAGTCGAGTAAATGCTGTATTCTCTCGTAGACCGTCCCTCGCACTCTTTTCCACTAGCCCGGACAGCTCGTCCGACTGAATCTGTACATACCCGATGACTTGGTTGCTTCCTATCCGAAGCGAAGGATTCTGGACACGCTGTTCATTGAGTTTCAGCCAATCAAAGTCCGCGTCACCCAATGGCCGGATACGGAATCCATTCCGGTAGACACCAATGCCGTTGTACTCATTCAGAAGTTGTCTAGCCTGAAGCTTCCCGACATAATTACCCGCTTCATCTTTGAGACCGCGACCTATCAGGGATTCAATTGCCTCCTTCTCGCGGTCATACACCCGGATATCGAAAACAAGTTCTCCGCAACCGGTCGGTCCATCGACATTGACCTGGATATTCTCCTCCGTGGTGTTACGAGCTTTCTTCAGTGAGTATGTCAGGGTACCTTTTCCGTCGGCATCGATTCTGCCGGTGATTCGGTAGTCAAACAGATCGAAGATCGGATAGGGTTCGATTGTTTCAGTGACATCTTGGACATCAGGAAAGCCGTTAATCTCCAGATTGATGCGGAACTCGTCATCATTCGTCTCGTCGCTTAGGGCTACACTCACTGGAGAAATCAGTTTTTTCAGTTCGAAGCGGAGTTTGTCGAATTGCTTCTGGTTCCAATCTCTGAGAAGCTCACCGTCACCGGTCATGGTCAAACGGGTTCCTGTAGGGTCTGACACCTTAGTCGTTTCAATAAGTATCTCCACGTCATCCAGGTATTGTGCCTTTTCAAAGGTGTTCCACTCGACGAGTAACGTAGTTTTCTCACCTTCGGAGGTGACTGTTTCGAGCAGAAGGTCGGTGCCAAGAATGGATGCTGCATAGCGGCCAACCCCCTTGCGGCCCTGCATGATCCTGCCGGAAGGGCTTTGCCGCCTGTCAAGTTTGTCCCTCGTTGAAGGAACCATCCATTTATTTATGACAGTATCTCGTGACATACCATGCCCATGATCAGTAATGACTATGGAATAGCTGCTGCGCTCAGGTCGCGCCCGAAACTCAATATTCACATCCGGCGAATCGGCGTCATAGGCGTTCTTTACCAGTTCCACGACCGCTGCATCACAGTCCTGAATCAGGTCCCGGCCGATGGTCAGAATATGACGACCAGCTGGTCGTATCTTATAGATTCCGCTTGAGCTCACAACAATATCTCCTTCAGCTTTTCAGCAATTTTATGGGCCAGCAGAACAGGTACCGCGTTGCCAATCTGACGAAAAGCGGGAGTCCGTCCCGGAACACCGTTACCGCTTTCAAAGTAATAGTCATCGGGAAATGTCTGCAGCCGGGCCGCCTCCCTAGGTGTGATCGAGCGGTTCTGCTTCATGTTTGGATGAATGTAGTAGTGACCATCCTTGGCAATATGCGCGACCACGGTATGGGAAAACGGCAGATCGGAAGCGACCACTTTAAACCTGTCCACAAACGAATCCCGATGTCTGTGCGTCTTTAGACGGTCTGGAAGCGAGTTGTAATCGAGTCTGGCCTTCTCCTTGTTCCAGAGATCAACAACGATCCGATATATTTCCAGGTCCTGCTCGTTATTGGGTCTGGCCTGATGCCAGGTAACCGGTATTTCCTCATTCCGTATTCCAGCTTCAATCTGCCATGTTCCACGATATGACCTGACACGACACGGGCCTGTAACACCTTCACCGGCCCCAATCGCGGGAAGATCACGGAATATTTCCTGGACTTTAACTCCGGGGTTCCACTTGTCCGGTTCAGGATAAAAGCCTGTAACCTTGCCCTTTCTTCCGACAAGGATAATCCTCTTCCGGCTCTGCAATACGCCGTAATCCTCTGCAGACAAGATCATGTGCTCGGTTTCATACCCGCATTCTAGAAAAAGGTCTCTCATCTTAGCAAAATAAAGGTTTCCATCTTCGTCCTTGGCGGAAAGAAGACCGGTCACATTCTCGAAAACGAAGTATGACGGTTTGTAGCGCTTAAGAAATTCGGCGTAATAGATATACAGGTAGTTCCGCTTGTCGCCCTTCATCCGGTTCCGATCCCGCGACCGGCCCACTATAGAATAGGCTTGGCAGGGAGGGCCGCCGACAATTAAGTCCAGAGTTCGGTTTCCCAGTAGATCGTCCAACTGTTTGAAAATATCCGGAAGTGTTTGTGCACCGATTTCCGTATTGATCACAGAGCTGACTATCTGCTCAGGAACATGTTCATAGAATTCCAAGCGACTGATATCACCGTTAAGATAATCAGCATACAGCTCAGTACGTCCTTGGCCCTTCAGGTAGTGGTACGCCATTCGTGTACGTAAAGTGAAGCAAGCCGCCTGATCCGTTTCGATATGTGCGACTGGCTCAAATCCGGCCTGGATGAAACCTTCGGACAAACCTCCGGCTCCTGCAAACAAGTCTAAAAACAGGTGATTATTTTTCATATTTTATCGCCGTACTTATATATTGCCCGTTACGGATGCCGGGTTTCTTGGGGCGGAAGGACTTTAATATAGTCATCTTAGCCATTCTATCATATCCACCACTGTCTTGGCGCGGTATTGCCTATAGCGTATTGCGAGTACCCGAAGTTGGCGACCAATGGGAGCCAATTTGCGCGAAGCGTAGCGTAACCGGGTACTCGCTTTTATGTTTAGTGCCCGTCTGGCTTGGTTTCAAGTTTCCAAAAGTCCACGAATGGACTGTTGGAAGATTACTAAAATTCATGATTTGAAAGACCGAGTATTGATGATAATATATTATACCTCTCTTTAATATTTGAAGAATCATTAGTCCCCTGTTGTGTCAATCTATCATATTCCAATAAATCAAAGGAGGAGCTTTCATAATCCTTTTCTGCAAGAGTTCTATTTTCTCTTAAGCTTTCAAGAAAATCTATTAGCTTTCTTCTTGTAATCAAATGCAATTCATTGTTATCTAAAGCAAATTTGAATATAAGATAATAAATAACCATATTGCCTTGAGCCTTTAACAACTCATCATTATTAGTAAAAACAGACACCATTGAATTAAGCACATGTTGGCAGGAATTATAAATACGCTTAACCTCAGATGACTTATTACTATGGAAATTTCTTGCAAGAGCATCCAAATATATTTTTTTGGTATCAATCAGTTTATTATTGATTAATAAATTTTGCTCTATCAATAAAAATCTTGCTGCAACTTCTCTATGTTGAAAACGACGATTGCTAAATTTAACACAATTAGCAAATAAATCGTGTTCTGCTAATTTTCTGATAGAATCAACTAAATCTCCTCCAATTGAATTTCTTTTTTCAGCGGCATTCAAAGGTACAGCTTCATTTAAACGAGAAAACATGTCTTCGATGAGATCCTCGTCATCTGTGTCGACTGCAATAATTGGCAAAACAAAAGAATCGTACTTTATTTTTATCTTCGGATATTCCTTGGAAATATCGTCATAGCTTAAACCTGATAGTTTTATTTCTAAATCTTTTTGATATTCGAAATCTGAGGATAAAGTGAATTTTCCTTCGATGAAATCCCAAATAGCTTCAAGTCTTTGTCTTCCATCAATAACAGCATAGTTTAGTCCAGTTTCTACCTTTTTGTCTCTTGAGTATGAATGAAAGTATAATTTGGGAATATCATAGTCATTAAGTATCGAATCAATGAGTAATTGCTTCTTTTCTAATGTCCATACACCACCCATTCGTTGGTACGAAGGATCAATACAAATCTCTTCCTTTTCTGAATAGATCAACATAATTGTACTGTTTTTGACAGGATTTGTTTCAATATAACTCATTTCAAACCATCCATTATTATATCACCAATACTGGCAAGCTCTGGAAATAACTGAAATTTTGTAACACCCAACAAAGATAATTGTTTGTTTATTTCTTCTTTATGATTTTTAGGGATTACATACTTTATTATATGCGATTGATCTCCAATAGATTCAATGGGAGACTTTTCTAAGTGATGTATTGTGAAAACTCCGTACTGTGCCTGTATTCTTGAGTTGTTTCTGGTAGCAATTGTTGCGACAGGTTTTAATTGAGTTCTTTGATTTTGACTCAGTCTTTCAACAGTATAATTTTCAAGCTCTGTATCATCAAATGAAGGAATAAAAAAATCTTCATCTTTATTGTTAATTCCTGCATTTTTGTTTAATTCAGTTGGTCTAAGTGCCCATAAAGCACCTTCTTGATCAATTATTTTATCTTCTACTGCAAAATACAGGGCAACCAACGGGCTCTCACTCCAATCCAATAATCTTGTTGGTACACCATAGTGCTGCATAAGAAAAAGCCAATCGAAGGAAAGCTTTGGAATGTTATCAATTAACATAGCTGCACTCTGCTTGAATTTCTTCATTAGTGTTGATTCGGAGGGAGGCTTTGTAAGTCTAAAATAGCCAGGAATAAGTTCCCATGTGGAATTTGCTTGTCCACGAAACCATGTTGCCCCGGAGTATTGCTCTCTTTCTAATTCAATTAATAAATCTTGTATACTTGTGACTTCAATTTGTCTCATATCATTTCTCCAAAGAACAAATATTGTACCAAGGCCACGGATGGCCGAGGAACAAAATCTCTTAAGCCGGGCAGTCGGGTAAGAAGAAGCCCTCACGAGCTCCCTCTCCCCTAAGAACCGTACGTGATAGTTTCCCATCATACGGCTCAAGCAATCTTAACCCTTTTAGCAGGGCAGCTGCAGAGAACCCCTTCCCCGATTGGTAAAGTATTTCATGTCTTCGGGGAGAAAGCAATTCTTTACAGCTTTTGCTATCCGGGATTGGAGTTTATTGACCTGCTTCATAATTCTTGTCCAGTTGAGATAATCCCAAAGAGTAAAATCATGTGTGTGGTTTACGGTGGCCTCCTCTCGGTGAAGAGAAGCCTTTGACCCTGCCGTATTCATAAAGTACCTGTCCCTTCAAGCAATAGATCACCTATCGGAAGTCTGCATCCTTTCGGATCAGGATAAAATCCCTATCCTCTGCATTACACAAAGGCATTCGCTTTTTCCGATTTCCTTTACCTGCCGGTGCATAGACCTTTCTTACGAAAATCATGCTCTTAAAAGAGAACCTGACAGGCTTACCTGGTTCTGTTAAGCAACCAATTCGTACTGGGTTAGGGCCGATCTTTACTCCGGAAATCACTCTGTTCATCTGTGGAACTGCATGCAAAGACATTTCCACCCGATTTCTTTGCCGTTTTGGCTGAAGCGTATTAGCCTGTTTCGCTCCTCACGTTTTACGAAGCTTACAATCATTCACATATGTTACCCATACCAATACATTTACCCTGGCAATCATCCGATTTTAGGCTATCAGAATATTTGCTTTTGTCCTTTCAGCTTAATACCCCACCGTTGCCAGTGACGCATTTGAAAGTAGGGTTACTCCAGATGAATGGAGTAGTCCAAAAGTCGATATATAATAATATGCCGACTTAGACAGCTTGCTTAACAGCTTATTGTGACCTGAGTGGTTTATCAGGACACGTCCAGTCGCACTTTCATACAACGTCCCCCCACAACACCCCACAGCATACGATCTATACCATACCGTATACCTGCGTTCGAGTAATTCTAACACTGTTATGAGGATTATGGAACTTTTGGAGGGAAAATCCTGTTCCGGAATATGATCGGGCTTTGTTCACAGGTGAATCCCCTCAGGGGATCCACCTGTTATACGGACGAGCGGGAAGAGTCCCTACTCCGTTCGTTCCTTGTCCAGGGCCTTCTGCATAAGCACCGCGCCCAGGATCAGTATGCCTTTAATCAGGTCGTTTACAAAGGCGGGGACGCTGAAGGCGGAGAGGATCGCGTCTATGGCGTAGAGGATCACGGCGCCGAAAAAGGAGCCCTGAATCCGGCCCCTGCCGCCGGACATGGCGATTCCTCCGATGGCTACGGCGGCTATTACATCCAGCTCGAACATCTTGCCGGCGGTGGATGTATCCACAGAACCGAAGCGGGTAATGTACAGAAAGCCGGCGATTCCGGTCAGAACCCCGGTCAGGGTAAAGATGGCGACTTTTACGAGCCGCACATTTATCCCCGTCAGGCGGGCGGCCCGTTCGTTGGAACCGACGGCGTATACGTATCTGCCGAACTTTGTTTTGGTCATCAGGAACCAGACTGCAATGCTTATCAGAATAAACAGAATAACCAGATACGGTACCGGTCCGATTTTTCCGTACCCGATTGGGCGCAGCAGTTTAAAATAGGCATCGTTATCGACGATCAGCGGACCGCCGTGACCGAACTGGATCGTGATTGACCGGTACCCGACAAGGGTGGCCAGGGTTACGATAAAAGCGGCAACCCTCGCGACCCCCACAAAGAATCCGTTAAACAGACCGAGGAGAAATCCTGTCGAGACGGCGGCCATCAGGGAAAGAAAAATACTTGTCGTTGAATTGAACACCACCACACCGATAGAGGCGGACAAGGCAAGCATGGACCCTACAGACAGGTCAATATTGCCGGAGAGTATTACCATGGACATTCCCAGGGCTATTATTCCGATAAAGACCGATGACTTCAGCAGGTTCATCAGGCTTGCCACGGTAAGAAACTGATCGCTGGCAATGCGTCCGATTATCAGGAGCAGAATAAGGGAGAGTACGTAATTGTGATCAATCACGAGTTTCTTTAAAAAGGTAAGCAGTTTTTGCTTCAGTCCCGGGCTGTCCGGTACCTGAAGCATACCGGGGCCCCCGGATTTGTTTTCCATCTTGCTATTCATAGTTCAACTAACCTTCTTGTTTGATCCGGTTGCGTAATACATAATGTCAATCTCGTTTATTTCGTCCCGGGAGAACTCTCTGTTTATCTCGCCTTTATACATGACCAGGCAGCGGTCGGCGATTCTGTGTATCTCGGGATACTCGGAACTGAAAACCACGATGCTTTTTCCCTCTTCCGCCAGCCGCGTAATAAGCTGGTAAATCTCGAATTTGGCTCCCACATCGATTCCCTGGGTCGGGTTGTCCAGAATATAGACTTCGGAATTCAGGCCGAACCAGCGGGAGAATACAACCTTCTGCTGGTTCCCGCCGCTTAAGGAGGTAATCGGATTATCCGGGTCATCGGCCTTGATATTGGTAATGCGTCTGTTCTCTTCAAAGCGCTGTTTCTCTTCCCGGTCGCTTATGTAGAAGTTTTTCTGTTTGCTGGTAAAATAGGCCATGGAAAGATTATCTTTAATGGAAAGGTCCTTCAGGATTGAGCGTTCCTTGCGGTTGCGGGGGACCATGGAAACACCGGATTTTATCACCTTTATTATAGGGGCGGACTGGATCTCTTTTCCCTTCAGCCTGATCTTTCCTCCGCTTACCTTGCGTGCGCCAAAGAGGCATTCACTGAGTTCCCCCCGGCCGTCACCGAAAAGACCGGTTACAGCGAGGATCTCCCCTTTTTTCAGAGAGAAACTCACATTTTGAAAATAACCGTCGCAGCTGAGCTTCTCGACATCCAGGACAACAGTGTCCTCCTGCACGGTATTCGATTTTTCAACGACCTCGTGTACCAGGCTGCGACCCACCAGCATTTCGGTTGCCTGCTGCTCGTCTATGTCCGCAATATTGCCGGTGGCCACAAACCTGCCGTCCCGCAGCACCGTGTAGCGGTCACATATTTCAAATATCTCGGGCATCTTGTGGGAAATATAGATACAGCTTATGCCCCGGGCCTTGAGGTCCCGCATGATCCCGAACAGGTTCTCGATCTCTTCATTGGTCAGCGCCGTCGTCGGCTCATCCATTATGATAAGCCAGCATTCAAACAGCAGCGCCCTGGCTATCTCCACCAGCTGCTTGCGGGAGGTATCCAGATCGCGTACATAGGCCTGAGGATCGATATCGAGTTTCATTGTACCGAGGATTTCCCGGGACCGTCTGATCATCTCGCCCTTGTTCAGATACACACCGCCAAGGACAAGCTCGTTATGCAGAAAGAGGTTCTCGTACACCTGCAGATCATTCACCAGGTTAAGCTCCTGATGAATAAACCTGATTCCCAGGTGGGATGCGCGGGTCGGCGTCAGGTGGGAATGGTCCTCGCCGTCAATCAGAATACTTCCTGAATCCTGCCGCAGGATTCCTCCCAGCACGTTCATCAGGGTCGACTTTCCGGCGCCGTTTTCTCCCAGAAGCCCATGAATCTCGGAATCTCCCACAGTAAGGGAGCCATCCTGAACTGCCTTGACGGCGTCGAAACTCTTGTAAATGTTCTTCATCTCCAAATGCATCGAACGTCCCTTAATAGAACCAGAATTGAAAGGCCGGCACAGTTGATGCCGGCCTTTATATACATTTATTTAATAAAAAGAGTAGCGCAAGGTGTAGACAGGTCCTTTCATGAATTCCTTGTAGTTGCTGTTGTCTACCATCTCGGTGGGAACAAGGTGCATGCCGGAAACATCCTTTCCTTCAAGCACATCAATTCCAAGCTCAATGGCATCCACAACCATGGCAGGAGAAAAGGAAAATGTCACAATGTCGATGCCCTGGGCCTTGTAATGATCATAGACCGCCAGGAGCTCCCGGGGAGCACTGACCGCGGATACAAGTTTTATATTGAGATCGGCATTTCCGTCGTAACCTTCCAGGGCGGCAAGAAGACCAAAGGCCACATCCGCATCATGGTTAAAGATAGCCTGAATGCTTTCTACCTCTTCCCGGCTGCTGGAGTTCAGGAAGGTCTCAAGCTGGGTCTGGGCGGTATCCTTGCTCCAGTTGGTTACGTAATCGTTGACCCGTACAAAGTTGGGGTCCGCGGTCTTCCAGAATCCGTCGGAGCGCTGCTTGGGCACACTGGAGTTATCCCCTTTGAATTCCAGGATATTGACCTTACCCTTGGCAAGTTCATCCTTGAAGTACTCGTTAAAATAGCGTCCTGAATCTTCGCCAATGGTAAAATTGTCTCCCATCAGTTCGGCAGTTTCATCGAAATCGCTGATAAGCCGGTCGTAGATAATAAGGGGAATCCCCTCGTCCACGATAGTCTGGGCGGCAGCCTTAAGCTCATCGCCGTTGTGGGGCCACAGCACAACTGCGTCCACGCCCTGAGCGACAACGGTATCGATCTGGTTGGCCTGTTCAACAACATCGTCGGAGATAAGGAACATGTGATTATATCCCCTGGCCTCCGCAAGCTCTTTGGTAGCGTGTTCCGCGTGCTTGATGCTCTCTCCCAGGAAGCCATGGTCGGCACTGGGCATAATAACAGCCAGGGTTTTTGTTCCGTCATCCTTCTGCCCGCCCGCGTACACTACCGAGATTCCGGCAATCGCCAGAACCAGCATAAAAACAATCAGTTTCTTCACTCTTTGCTCCTTTTAGAATTCATCAGAATCCTTATTGTATTTTTTCAGCCCGCCTCAGGCTGTAAGATCCCGTATATCAACGACCGGCAGGTTCTTCATGGCCGGCGAGCTTAATGCCGCCTGGCCGGGAAAGCTGTACCCGGCTTCCGTGTCAAGCTGCCAGATCATCGGTTTAATAAAAGAGAGGCATGCTCCAAAGCCCTGCTCAATGGCGCCGTCATTTTCCGTTCCCTTTGAGTTCTGGCCTTCGTTTTCGATGGAAAAGACCCCGGTAAAATTGTTCCGCATCAGGTGCTCGATGAAGCTGCGCCAGTCCATGGAGTCGGTACCGCCGAAGCCCGGTACCATGGCTTCATAGGAAAACCGGTCCCAGTCATGTTCCGGAACCGGGACTCCGGCCGCATCCGCCAGCTCCTTTGCAACACGCTGTTTTCCAAAGACGTTACCCCAGTGAACGGAAGCCGCGTCCTTTTTCATGCGGGTGGTCTTTAAATGAACAGATTTTATTCTGCGCAGATCGCTGTTCCGCAGCACATCCACCGGGTCCACAAACTGCCAGACATCATGGCTGGGATCGTAGGTCTCGCCATGGGCTTTTGAGGGGATCAGCTCATACATCAGTTTTCTGGCCGCCAGGGTCGAAGGAAGGTTGTTCATCGTGCTGCTGTAGCCGGCGGACCTCCAGCCTTCCATGGGGCAGTTTTCGTACACGACTGTAACACCAAGGTCCTCAGCGTATTTGATAATCGGGGTAAACACCCTTTTGTATTCCAGGAGGTTCTTCTCGAAGGCTCCCTCTTCAAGGTCCCATTCGTGCTTGTATCCGACGAAGGTACCGACAGTTATCCCGTTCTCGTCTCCCCCCATCAGGGCGGCCATCCGGATCAGTGCAAGCAGATGGTTCTGGTTTTTCAGCCGCTGATTTTCGTCTCCGCCGATCAGGTTTTCGAAGGCCCCCAGGGAGAAGCGCAGCTTATTTTTGTTGAAGGAATCAATAATCCGCTTGGCACTTTCGGAATCAAAATTCTCATACTCAAGATGAGTCGCTACATGGTCGGCCCGGGTTCCATCCCGCCGAAAGACACAGAGTTCCAGTCCCTGGACTCCGATTCTCACAGCAGTCTGCATAAGTTCTTCCAGGGACTTTCCCGGATATGCAGAGCTCATGATCCATACGGGATTGTTCATACTCCGACCTCCACCCATTGGCCTTGTTCGGCGCTTGTAATTATCGCTTCGCACAGAAGCATCTCCGAAAGCCCGTCCTGCAGGCTGGGATAATCAGATGCTCCCCCTTCGACACTGCGTCCCAATATGTCTGAGTAAAAATCCCGGAGAATAAACTTCAGGGTGTCCCCGTAGCCCTCCTGGTGCCCTCCCGGGTAGGCAGACATCGAAGCGGGCCGTGGTTGCAGTAGAGACGGATCCTTGAGCAGAATCTCATTTGCCTGGTCCCGGTGACCGATCTGCACCCTGTTCGGGGACTCGGAATTCCAGGAAAAGGAGACATCCCTGCCCATCTGGCGGTATTCCATGTAGTTTTTGTAACCAGCTGAAACCTGACTCACTGTAAGGTTTCCAACGATACCTCCCTCAAAGGAAAAGAGGATCTGGGCATAATCTTCCGTGTCCACCGGGTACGATATATAGTCAGACGGTTTTTTCGCATCCCCTCTGTCAAAAGTATGGTCCTTTCCGCCTACAGGTTTTTTACGGTTTTCGAACATGCGGCTGAACTGAGCCAGTACCTTTTCGATCTTCAAGCCGGTAACATACTGGGCCAGGTCCATCCAGTGGGTTCCGATATCCGCCACGGCCCTGGTTTTACCGCTCAGCTTTGATTCCATACGCCAGCTGTAATCGGTTTCATGCAGCAGCCAGTCCTGCAGGTAGGACCCCTGAAGGGCAAAAATCTGTCCGGGACCCATGGCACTGTTTCGGCTTTTAAGCTCCTGAATCATCGGGTAATAGCGGAGATTGTAGTTGACAGCAGCCTTCAGATTTTTTTTCTCCGCAAGCTGAATAAGTTCGCGTGCTTCACCGGATGTCAGGGCGAGGGGCTTCTCGCACAGGACATGTTTACCGCTGTTCAAGCAGTCCTTGACCATAGGAAAATGCAAATGGTTCGGTGTGCAGATGTGAACAAGGTCCACATCCTCCCGGGAAATTACCTTTTTATAGTCACCGGAAAAGAAGGGTACGTTCAATTTTGATGCGGTTTCTGCTGCAGTCTCTTCCGAACTCCCGGCTATGGCGGTAAGTTCTGCCAAATCAGGATTCCGCCGCACTGCTTCGGCATGCACAGGACCAATAAAGCCGGTACCGATAACCGCGACCCGAATTTTTCTCATATAAGTCTATCCTTCGTCGTTAACTTTGCTTATTCTACACCTCTTTGTATGATACGTCAACTTTTTTGTTTTACGATTAAACCTATTTGTACTATAAGTAGCTTATTGATTTTTTCCCGGGGAAGGAATATGATTCAGCCAAAGATGAATCAGAAAGAATTGATAACGCCGAATACCACTGCCCAGATTTACAATATCATTCGTCACAACGGCGAGATAAACAGAATGGGGATTACCCGGATAAGCGGTGTATCAAAATCAACAATCTCCCTCCAGATAAACAAGCTGATAAAACTTGGACTGGTAGAGGAGAAAACACCCCCCGACAGCAGCCAGCGCAAACTAAAGCTCAGGATCCGGGAGGACCTTGGCTATGTGGCCGGCGTATTTCTGGGCATCACCAAGCTCAGCATTATCATCTTTAACCTGGACATGCAGATTACGTGCGAACGGGTGCACTATTTTGATTCAATAAGCGATCCGGAACAGTGCAACAAGGAGATCATCAGGCAGCTGAAAGAGCTCTGCGCAGAACACGGAATACAGCGGTTGTGGGGTATCGGAATCGGCTTTCCCTTTCCGGTTAATTTCCGCGAAGGCAAACCCGACTCCCCGCCGAATGTACCGCTCTGGCACGATTATCCTTTGCGAAAAATCTACGAAAAGGAGTTCGGCTGCCCCGTTCTTGTGGACAATGACGTTAACGTAATGGCCCTCGGCGAAGGCTATAAAGGCTGCACAACCGATGAATCGGACTTTCTCTTTGTCAAAGTCGGAACAGGAATAGGCGCGGGCCTGATTGTGGATGGCAAAATATACCGGGGAGCCAACGGCTGCGCCGGAGATATCGGGCATATTGCGGTTGACGGAAGTGCCGTACGCTGCCACTGCGGCAATAAAGGCTGTCTTGAAGCCGTAACCGGAGGCAAAGCCCTTGCCGTCAGGGCAATGGAGATTGCCGAAAACGGAGAAAGTCCGTACCTGAAGGAAGTACTCACACGCAAGGAGCAGCTTACGGCAGGCGACATAAACAACGGCGCCATCATCGGAGACCTTTCGTGCATCCAGCTGATCAAGGATGCCGGGAATGCCATAGGAGAGGTATTGGCCAAGCTGGTCAGTTTTTTTAATCCCTCTTCCATTGTAGTCGGCGGCGGGTTATCCGGATTCGGAAACCTTTTTATCGGCGCCATACGGGAAGCTGTTATCCGACGATCCCTGCATCTGGCCACCTATGAACTGAATGTCTGCATTTCCGAATTGAAGGAGAAATCCGGTCCCACCGGGGCCGGTACCCTTATAATCGATCATATTTTTTCATCTCAGGAATTTACCAGTACCATAAAAAGGAATCTTACGCCGGGGTAAAACGGGATAAAAAGGATACAGGAAGATATTATCCGTTTCTTTGACAGGATCGCCGGCCCCGTGCTCGATGCCATATCCGAGGGGATAAGCATTCTGGGGGAGCAGTATCTTTTTATCGCCGTAAGCCGTGTCTATCTGGGGGTTCACTGGCCTGTGGATGTTATTGCCGGGCTGCTTCTTGGTATACTGAGTGCCTGGGGAACATACCGGATTCTGGAACCCATGCTGAACGATCCCCGCAGGCTGCAGACTCTCCTTCTCTGGGGGATTGGACTCACCATTGCGATAAGTCTCACCCTCTTCATTCTTGAGAAAACCGGAGCTCTTGATCCCGTAAAAATTCGGGATTTTTACAAGCTCTCCGGCACGGCCGCCGGAGCCATGGCAGGCTGCATCCTGGAGATGCGGCTTGTCAGTTTCAGCACGGAGGCTAAAGCTGCACGGAAGGTGCTGCGTTACCTCCTGGGACTTTCTGTTGCTTTACTTCTCCTCGTCGGCCTTAAAACGATACTCCCCGCCGGGAACTGCCTCGCCTTTATGCGATACCTAATAGTATCCCTGTGGCTGATCTTTCTGTTTCCCTGGGCGGGGGTAAAATTCAGACTTTTTCCCAGGGAGAACGGGACAAAAGGCATCAGAACATCTTCATCATGAATTTTAGTCATGAGAACCACCCTGACAATCGAGGACGATGTTGCCGCGATGATACGAAGAATTAATTCAACGGCAGAAGCAGAAGCCCTTCAAGGTTTGTGGTTAACGAACTTCTGCGCCAGGGCCTGGTGGAAAGCAGCCAGCGAACAGGAGAACATCAGCACTACTCCACACCGGAACTGAGCTCCGGCCCATGCCGCTTTGCAGATCTGGATAATATCGCCGAGATTCAGTAAACCCGTCTGGATTCCTCATCTGATAGAAGATCACCTTTCCATTCTGGAAAATATTTACCGCAGCATTAAACCAGCCGGAAATCTGGTCCCTGACGCCCATCTGGCCGCCCTGGCCATAGAACACAGTCTTACACTCTGTTCCACTGACAGTGACTTTGTGAAATTCCCGGAGCTGTCATGGGTAAATCCGCTGGAGTAGAGAACTAAGGCACCTCCCCTCCCTTGCCCCCGCCCTTTTTTCATTCTACAGTATCCCGAATACGAGGAGTGTTATATGGCAACTGCAGTAATCTTCGGCGCCGGGGTCATGGGCTCGGCCACATCCTTTCCGCTCTGCGACAACGGACACAGCGTGCGCCTGGTGGGGACCCACCTGGACGGGGAGATCATCAGCCGGGTTAAAGCCCGGAGGTACCATCCGGACTTGAGAAAAAATCTGCCCTCCGGGGTGGAGGCTTTTGAATTGACGGAGCTCGAAAGAGCACTTGACGGGGCAGACTTTATTCTCTCCGGAGTCAATTCCTACGGGGTCAGGTGGTCCGCGCAGACCCTTGCAAAGGTCCTGCAGAAGCCCCTCCCCATAATCGCCATTACCAAAGGACTTGAAGCCGATGCGAACGGGGATCTCCTCTCGTTAACTACTGTGTACGAAAGGGCCCTGGCAGAAGCCGGCGGACCTGCGTGTTCCGTCTCCGCCATCGGCGGGCCCTGCATTGCCGGGGAACTGGCCGCCCGGCGCCATTCCTGTGTGGTATTCGCGTCGGATAACAGGAAGCGTTCCCTCTGGTTCGCGGATATTTTCAGGACGTCCTATTACCACATCTGGCCCTCCGCTGAGGTGTATCCCCTGGAGATCGCCGTGGCCCTGAAGAACGCCTACACCCTGCCGGTGGGAATCGCCTGCGGGCTCCTGGACCGCCCGGAATCAGAGGATTCTGCGGGGGCCTGCATGCACAACCCGGCAGCCGCCGTCTTCGGCCAGGGGGTAAACGAGATAAAATATCTTGTTAAATCCTCCGGCTACAATGATTCATTCGCCTCTTCCCTGCCCGGGGCCGGGGACTACTACGTTACCTGCGCAGGCGGACGCAATATGCGTCTTGGCCGGCTGTTGGGCTCCGGCAAAACCATGGCCGAAGCCCGCAAGGAGATGGAAGGAATCACCATGGAATCCCTCTCAATCATCAGTTCCATGGCCGCTGCACTGCCCAGGCTCAAAGAACGGGGCATCATCGATATGGACCGGCTGCCCCTGTTGAACTACCTTATCCGGACCGTCGAGGAAGGAGTTGCAGAGCCCCTGCCCTTTAATAAGTTTTTTCCGGAAATCCATTTTTAACAGGATTTTAACCGATTATGCCGCGTACCATGGTATGATAATTTACACAATACGTAGTTGGAGGAACCTGAATGAAGAAAACAATGCTGTTCATTCTGGTGCTGCTTGCAGCCGCACCAATAGTATTTGCCGGAGGAGCTGCGGAAGAAGCTGAAGCACCGGTAGAATGTTCAAACCGCGGGCTTCTGGACGTTATGTACTGCGACGAAGACATGGACCTTGTAGCAGACCTGCCCAAAGATCAGAGCCAGTGGAGCGATCCGGACACCCTCATCTTTGCCTATACCCCTGTCGAAGATCCGGCGGTCTACCTGGACATCTGGCAGCCTTTCATGGATTACCTGGCGGAAGTTACCGGGCGCAAAGTACGATTCTTTTCGGTAGATTCATACGCGGCCCAGGTTGAGGCCATGCGGGCCGGCAGACTGCATATTGCCGGCATCTCCACGGGACCTACCCCTTTCGCGGTTAACCTTGCAGGCTACGTTCCCTTCGCGATCATGGGCGGTGCGGACGGACAATTCGGATACACCCTGCAGGTCTACGTGCATGCCGACAGCAACATTTACGAGCTTAAAGACCTGAAGGGCAAGCGTGTGGCCCATACCACCCCCACCTCCAATTCCGGCAACCAGGCCCCCACTGCCCTGTTTCCCGATTTCGGCGTTGTTCCCGGAGAGGATTACGAAATAGAGTTCTCCGGCAGTCACGAGAACTCCGCCCTGGGGGTTGTCGCCAAAGACTACGACGCGGCTCCGGTTGCCTCGGAGGTAGTCGACCGCATGGCTGAACGGGGACTCTTCGACCCCAGGGATGTACGGATAATCTTCGAAACCGACCCCTTCCCCACTACATCCTACGGACACGCCCACAATCTGCATCCCGACCTGGTCAAGAAAATCAAGGAAGCCTTTCTTACCTATAAATTCGCCGGCACCCCTCTGGGTGAGGAGTTTAAGGTCGACGGTTTTATCGAGATTACCTACAAGGACCAGTGGGCCCAGATCAGGAAAATCAACGAGTACAATGGTATAGAATACACCTTTGAAGGACTCAAATAGACGCTTCCCCTGAATGGTCTGACCGGTGTCGATGTTTTTCGTTGACACCGGTTTTTTTTGATTCTAAACTGAGTCATCATGCTGGAAATAAAAGATCTCGTTAAAAGCTACGGAGCAAATGAACCTGTATTGAAGGGTTTGAATTTCTCCACCCAGGATAAACATCTGACAGCCATCATCGGCTCCTCCGGGGCCGGTAAAAGTACAATGCTGCGCTGCATCAACCGTCTTGTCACCGCCGATTCGGGCCAGATTCTTTTCGAAGGGGTGAATCTGCTTACCCTTCGAGGCAAGGCGCTGCAGCGCGCCCGCAGAAAAATCGGAATGATCTTTCAGTCCTACAATCTTATCGACCGCCTTACGGTAATGGAAAACGTACTCTCTGGCCGCCTGGGTTACATCTCCTTTCTGAGGGGCGCCTTCCGTAAGTTTCCTCAGGAAGACATTGATCATGCCTTTGCCCTGTTAAAAAGAGTCGGTCTTGCCCAGTATGTTAACAAACGCTGCGACGAGCTCTCCGGAGGGGAACGGCAGCGTGTCGGCGCCGCCAGAGCACTGATGCAGAATCCCAGTATTCTGTTGGCCGATGAACCGACTGCTTCTCTGGATCCGAAGACCAGCGAGAGGATCATGGAACTCATCGCCCAGCTTACCGAGGAGCTGCATCTTCCGGTGCTTATCAATCTGCACAACGTAGCCCAGGCCAAAGAGTATGCCGCCAGGATTATCGGCCTTCGGGGAGGGGTTATCGTCTTCGACGGAACGCCGGATGAACTCATCGATGAACACCTGGAAAAGATTTATGCCGACAGAAAAGAACTCGATGATCAGCGCCAACAGACCCGGAGCAGTACCGATGAATAAATCACCCGGCGCCGGGGACTCCTCTGCCGCGCATTTCCGCTGGAAGCGGCCTCCCTTTATCGCGAACCCCCTGCTGCGTTACGGACTTCTGGCGGCCTTCCTGGTCTACTTTGTCTATGTTTTTAACACCCTGGAGGTAAATCCCCAGCGTATTGCCCGTGGAATACCCAGGGCCATGCAGATTTTTTCCAGTGCTATTCCGCCGGATTTCAGCGCCAGAGGCAAGCTTATTTTTACCGGCTTTGTAGAGAGTATTCAGATCACCTTTCTTGCCACCTTCGCCGGGGTTCTGTTAAGCATTCCCTTTGCTTTCGCGGCAGCGCGGAACATCGCCATACTGCCTGTCTACGGGCTCGGACGGGGAATCATTATTGTCGCCCGCAGCCTTCATCCGGTCGTGCTGGGAGTTCTGTTTGTTAAGGCTGTCGGGTTCGGTGCCTTTGCCGGGGTACTCACCCTGATTATTTACACCCTCGGTTTTGTGGGAAAGCTGCTTGCCGAAGCAATCGAGGAAATAAAACACGGACAGATCGAGGCCGTCCGCTCCACCGGGGCCGGCTTCTTTTCTGTTCTGGTGTATGCGGTCTTTCCCCAGATTCTGCCGCGGCTTATCGGGCTGACAATGTACCAGCTTGATATCAACCTCCGGGCTTCGGCGGTTATCGGCCTTGTGGGGGCCGGCGGTATCGGAAACACCCTGAATTCCGCCTTTGGCCGTTACGATTACGGTACCGCCTCCGCGATTCTGCTGGTCATGATCGTCATAATTCTTTTCGCTGAATCGGTCAGTTCAAAACTGAGGAGGTTCACGAAATGAGTAATCTTACCAGCTCTCCCTTAAAGGAGATCGGCGGAGAAAGTTTTCGCTGGGAACGCTACACCCCGCTGCAGCGGCTCAGGCGTTTTGCAGGAATGTTTATCGTTGCCGGAATTCTCCTCTGGACGATCAGCACCATCGATGTATTCTGGCCCTGGGTGTGGTCCGCTCCCAAGGAGATGCAGGACATGCTCTACCGCATGACGCCGCCGAATCCCCGGGCACTGCCGGAAATTCTGCCGGCCCTGCTCGAGACCATTAACATTGCCAGCGTCGGGACACTTCTGGCCATAATCATTGCCCTTCCGGTGGCCTATTTCGGCGCCCGCAATGTATCTCCCAACCGCGTAACCCTGGCAATAGCCCGGGTTATCATTGTATCCTCCCGGTCAATCGATACCCTTATATGGGCTCTGCTGTTTGTGGCCATTCTGGGGCCGGGACCGATGGCCGGTGTTGTTGCCATCGGTTTCCGTTCCATCGGCTTTCTGGGAAAGCTCATCGGTGAAAGTATTGAAGAGATGGACTGGGGACCGATGGAAGCCCTGCAGGCCTCCGGCGCTTCCCGGGGACATATTATCAATTACGCCATTGTACCCCAGATAATTCCCAGCTTCTGGGCCGTCGCGATCCTCCGCTGGGACATCAATATCCGTGAATCCACGGTCCTCGGCATGGTCGGCGCCGGTGGCATCGGCATGCTGTTTCAGGTAGCCATCGATCTGTTCCGCTGGAATACCGTATCCATGGTACTGGTTTCCATTGTCGTTGTAGTCTTATTCGGCGAGGTAGTAACCGGTATAGTGCGGCGTAAAATAATTTAAGGACGGGAAGTAACATGAACACTCATTTTGCACTTGAAAATCCTATTGAAGTTTTAACCGGGAAAAGACGACCGGAGCTGACCAGAGACGATCTGATCAATATTATCAATAAAAAGAACATTGAACGAATGACCTTTCATTACACCGCCAGCGACGGACGGGTAAAAGAGCTTCGTCTGCCGATAACAAGCTACGAACAGGCGGAGATCGAGTTCCTGCCGATCCCGGTGGAAGATGCCGCCGATGTGGTGGTCCTTGGCAAATGGCTGTGTCAGAGTATCGCGAACCGCTACAGCCTGATTGATGAGGTTATAGAAATGCTCACTGCTGAAAACGATGAGGGGCTGAACAGAAAGATTCATTCCCTTCCGGACAAAGAGGGCAGAAAGCTTGCTGAAGACTATATCAAGCGGGGCATACGAAGATACTGATGGATAATCCAACACGAACAGGAACGGTAGTATGAAGAGAAAGCTCCCGGTACTGATATGTACACTTATCTGTTTTTTGCTGAATCCTGTTTCCGCTGAGACCGACCGGGAGGAGCCGAAAAAGAAACGTCCCACCGTAGCTCTCGCCCTCGAAGGCGGAGGGGCCCTCGGTCTCGCTCATGTCGGTGTAATAAAGATACTGGAAAAGGCGGAGATTCCCATCGATATTGTCACCGGCACCAGTATGGGCGCGATAGTCGGAGGGCTCTATTCCATCGGATTCAGCGTTCCAGAGCTTGAGCGCCTGGCGACGGAAACTGACTGGATCAATCTGTTCTCCGAATATGCCGTAGCCCGGAACGAGGACTACCGGGCCCTCGAGGACTGGCGTCGTTATTTTCTATCCCTGGGAATCACAAACGAGGAGACTCCCACTTCCGGAGGGCTTCTCTCGGGAAACCGGATTCTCAGCTATATGGACAGCCTTACCTGGGAGGTTTCCGACGACCTGGATTTTGACCATTTGCCCCGGCGCTACCGGGCGGTAGCCACGGATTTCACTACCGGCGAAGAGGTCGTCATTGACCGGGGATCCCTGGCAGAAGCTATGCGGGCCAGCATGGGGATTCCGGGGGTCTTTGCACCTTATGAACTTGAGGGACGCCTTCTTATTGACGGCGGGATTGTCAATAATCTTCCGGTTGATCTGGCCCGATCCATGGGAGCAGATATAGTTATTGCCGTTGATGTGGAAGGCGGCTTTTCCAGTCAACAGGGCTACCTGGATCTGTCTCCCATCGAAAACCTTTCCCGAACCATCGACCTTATTCTCGATGCCAATGTAACAGGCCAGCTGGAACATGCGGACTATGTAATCCATGTACCCCTGGAGAGCTTTACCGCAGCGGATTTTCAGCGGAGCACGGATATCATGCTGACCGGGCAGGTCCGGACGGAAGAACTCCTGGATGAGCTGATTCTCCTCCGAAAACAAATTATGCAGGGACAAACAGGAGCGGAATCGGAACACCGGATTAAGGAAAAACAGACAATCACGGGATTCCGCTATACCGGAGGTACACCGGAGGAGCAGAAAATCGTTCGGTGCACTCTCGAACCCCTGGTGGGAAAGGTAATCACCCCGGATATACTGGCCAGCCGTGTGGTGAGTATCTACACTGAATGTTCACCGCAGCAGATACGTATTCACCGCATACCCGGCGAGGAAAATATTCTGGAGGTAACGATTGAATCCAGGCTGCCCCGTAAAAACAGTCTGCGCATGGGGCTCAGTTACGGAGGAACCTATTCGAATTCAATCTCCAGCAAACTGCAGGTTACTCAGGGCCTCGTTCTTCGTGACCTGTTATGGCCCGGACTGGAACTTTCTCTTGATATAGAGCTCCTGGGTGCCCTGGGAATCGAGGCAGGCGCCTATCAGGCCTTTGGAGATCGCTTCTTCCTTGAAACCGGAACATTTGTACGCAAGGACTTTGATACCTATTACGCCTCGGACAAAGACGAATCCGCGGTTGACTATATCTTCTACGAAACCGAAGCTCAGGTAGAGGGGACTCTCGGGTTTTATCCGTATCCCGGGTCCCGGGTGTACGTCGGGATTACCCGTGAATGGATTGCCGATACTGCCGCGCTTGCTTATCTGCCGGAGTTTGCCGAACGGGACATCCTGCTGGCCCGGGCGGGTTTCGATTTACTCCGCCTGGACAGTCCGCTCTTTCCAATGCGGGGAGGAGCTGTTGAGTTACAGCTTCAGCAGGGACTGCCGGCGGCAGGTTCATCCCGGGAATTCCGCACCCTGTCTGCCAGAGGAGAGGGGCACATTCCCCTGGGACAATTTGTATCTGTCGGCTATCTTTTTGATTCAGGAGCAGACTTTAGCGGAAAAGTCGACAGCTCCGACTCAGCTCCTTTTCTGCATAAACCGGAAATAGGAGGAAGACGTCTTTTTCCCAATCCCCTCTCGGCTGATAAGCGTTTTGGAAGTCTCGTATTGGGCAACGGGATAGAGGTAACCGCGCGTTTGAACACCTTTGCGAGCACAATTCCTCTGCCCCTCTTCTCCCGTTTTCATTTCGCAGCAGGGCTGATCTATCAGGAGTTTGATTCTTTCCGGGAAAGTGATCCTTTATTCCACTGGAGCTCCTCCCTGGGGGCAGGTTTCCGCATAAACGACGGTTTCGGTGTGCTGCTTCGCGGCGGATTGGCAGGAGGCGATACAGGCACCCTGCATCCCTATTTTGCCATAGATCTGGGGACAATGAGAAACAGAAGGCAGCACTAAAGCGGCTTTCAGAACATCAGGAGCTCTCCTGTTTCTTGACAGCAGGCGGGTCCCGTGCAAGTATTCGGTATTACCACCTTTATAAGAGCACCAAGAATGAACAGCGCCGATTACAGAAATCTGCCCTCAGTAAGCATTGATTCCGTCGAAATTCCCTGCAGCTACCGCCACACCCTGGTTCTCGGAAGCGGCTGCGCCTCTCTAAGCGCGGCGGTCCGATTAAAGCGCGCCGGTCTGGATGATTTTTGCGTGGTAACCGACAACATCTACGGCGGGACATCACGCAATACCGGTTCGGACAAACAGACCTATTACAAACTAAGCGATTCCACGCAGGATCCGGACACTCCCTACCGGATGGCCGAAGCCCTGACTGCAGGCGGGGCCATGCACGGCGACGTTGCCCTTATTGAAGCCATCGGTTCGGTAAACGGATTTTACAACCTGGTAGGTATGGGGGTCCCCTTCCCGTACAATACATGGGGAGGCTATACGGGCTATAAAACCGACCACGATCCTCTGCAGCGTGGTGTATCCCTGGGGCCCTACACCTCCAGACTGATGACCGAATACCTGGAACGGGAATGCCGTACCCTGGGAATCGATATCCTCGACCATCACGATGTGGTCAAGCTGGTGACTTGTGGCGACCGTATCGCGGGAGCACTGATTATGAACAAACGGGAACTTGATTCCCCATCCAGAGGTCTCAAGCTCTTTATCTGCGATAATATGGTCTTCGGGCTCGGCGGTCCCGGCGGATTCTACGAGAAATCGGTTTATCCGAAGCCCCAGAACGGCGGGATCGGCCTGGCCCTCGAGATTGGCGCGAAGGCGGCGAACCTGACGGAGTCCCAGTACGGTCTTACCTCCCGGAAGTTCCGCTGGAACCTCTCCGGCAGTTACCAGCAGGTCCTGCCCCGCTATTACAGTAAAGACAAGAAAACCGGCGAAACCTTCGATTTCCTGAACGACTATTTTCCCGACATGGGAGCCCTTATGAACGCGGTCTTCCTGAAAGGCTACCAGTGGCCCTTTGATCCCCGTAAGATCCCCGATTACGGATCATCCCTGCTGGATGTCCTTGTATACCGGGAAACGGAGATTCTCGGCAGAAAAGTCTACATGGATTTTCGTGAAAACCCGAAAGGCGACGAACGCATCGGTCAATTCTCTCCGGAACTCTTCGGCAGGGAGGCGGCGGAGTACTGGAAGAATTCCGGTATAAACGGAGCAACCCCCATCGAGCGTCTC
Organism: Marispirochaeta sp.; assembly: GCF_963668165.1. Taxonomy (NCBI): domain Bacteria; kingdom Pseudomonadati; phylum Spirochaetota; class Spirochaetia; order Spirochaetales; family Spirochaetaceae; genus Marispirochaeta; species Marispirochaeta sp. The sequence continues at coordinate 1,135,221 of NZ_OY764212.1, forward strand.
AGACAGCTGAATCCCGCCGCCATTCAGCTGTATCTGGACCATAATATTGACCTGTCGCGCGAAGCCCTGGAGATAGCTGTCTCAGCCCAGCACAATAACGGCGGGCTTGCGGCGGACATCTGGTGGGAGTCGGTGAATATCCGGCGTCTGTTTCCGGTGGGCGAGACCAACGGGACCCACGGCGCGGCCCGCCCCGGCGGAACCGCCCTCAACTCCGGACAGGTAGGGGCATTTCGGGCGGCCCAGAAGATCGCCATGGCGTACCGGGAAAAGTCCCTGGACACGGAGAAAGCCCTGGAATCAGGCCGCAGAGCAGCGGCTGAAATTCTGGAAACCATCAGGAATCTTACATCCGGATCCCCTGTTCCCGACTGCGACAGAGAATATAAGGCGGAGTTCCAGCAGCGCATGAGCCGCTACGCCGCCGCGGTACGGGGGGCACAAACGGTTAAGGAGGCAAAAGCAGCCGCGAAAAAGCAGCAGACCGGCTTCGGCTCCCTGCGAGTCGATCCCATGCGCCTCTCCATCGCCCTCAAGCTGCGGCACATGGTCTTTGCCCACCGGATGTACCTTGAAGCCATCGCCGACTATATTGAGCAGGGAGGCGGCAGCCGGGCATCATCCCTGGTCATAGCTGCGAAGGGTCAAACGGGCACGCCGGTCCATCCGCTGCTGACGGACTGGCGCGTTGTGCCGGAGAACCTCAGTTTACGAAAAAAGATTCAGCATCTTCGCTGGAACCCGGAAAAACAAACGGTAGAGTTTACCTGGATCGATACACAGCCCATCCCGACCGAAACCTCATGGTTTGAGACGGTCTGGGCACATTACCTTGACGGTTCAGTGTTCAGGTAACACATTTTTGTAGTATCATACAAAAAGGAGTACGGTATGAGTTTTAATCCTCTTCAGCCGATTGAAAAAAACGATAAGGATCTATACGCCTACATAGAAAGCGGCCGGAGTTTGTCCCTTGAAGCCGGGGCTCTGGGCCGAATGGAAAAACTGCTGATCGCCATGGCCCTTGACGCCGCACATGGAGCGGTCAACGGGGTAAAATCCCTGGCCATGCAGGCCATGGATGAAGGAGCAAGCAAAGCGCAGGTAATGGAGGCCTTGCGTGTCGCCGCCTACATCAGCGGTGTGGGAAGTGTCTATACCGCCGCTGCCGGGCTGCAGGACGTGCTGAAATAGGATGGTATCCACGGAAATCAGGTTCATCCGTTTCCCTATACTGTTCCGGCACGCCGAAATACAGGCCTACAAAGCCCCCAGGTTCAGCGCCGATGAGGGCTTTATACCAATAGTACAGAATTTCAGGCCTTGGCGAATTCCAGGATAGCTCGTACATCCTTTTCAAGAAGCTTGACAAAATTCCCCACCCCGCTGCCGCGCTCTTCGAAGGTCTTGGCGGCGATCTCATCCAGCTTGTCCTTCCCAGTGGGAATCCCAAGTTCTTCCAGGGTTATCGGCATTCCGATTGACTGCAGAAAAACTTCCATGCGGCTAATTCCTTCAAGGGCAGTGCGTTCGGGATCATCGTAACGTTCGTCCACGTTCCATACCCGGACAGCGAACTGTACAAAGCGGGAGACATTATGCGTATACACATACTTCATCCATGCGGGAAAAATAACGGCGAGCCCCGCACCGTGGGCAACATCATAAATACCTGACAGTTCATGTTCGATCTGGTGTGAACCAAAATCTCCTACCCTGCCGGTACTTAGAAGATCATTATGAGCGATTGTGGAAGCCCACATGATCTCAGCCCTGGCATCGTAATCATCAGGGTTCTCCATTACTATAGGAGCATTGGCGATTACAGACCTCATAGTCGCTTCACAGAGACGATCGGTCAGATCAACCTTTTCTACATTGGTAAAATAACGCTCCATGATATGGGACATGATGTCGGCAATACCGCTGGCCGTCTGGTAGGGCGGCAGAGAAAAGGTCAGTTCTGGATTCATGACAGCGAACCTGGGCCTCAGTATCTCACTGTTGAAGGCCCGCTTATACCAGCCATTCTCGGTAGTCAGCACAGTAAATTTTGATGCCTCGCTTCCGGCCGCCGGTATTGTCAGTACAACCCCCACCGGCAGGGCTGAAGCAGGCGGAGCAGCCTTACCTGTGTACACATCCCACAGGTCTCCTTCGCACAGCACTCCGGCAGCAATCCCCTTGGCAGAATCAATAACACTGCCGCCGCCTATGGCGAGAATAAAATCGATATTTTTCTTTTTACAGAGTTCTATTCCTTCTTTAACCAGACCCAGTCTCGGATTCGGCATAGCACCGCCGAGCTCAGTGTATTCAACACCAGCGGCCTTCAGTGACCCCGTGACGGTGTCAAAAAGACCGTTCTTCTTGATCCGGTCACTCCCGTAATGAATCAGCACCGATTTGGCGTATTCGCCAACATTCCTGCCTACATTCTTTTCCGTTTCTTTTCCGAAGATTATCCTGGTTGGACTGGCAAATTCAAAATTAACCATAAAGTTTGGCGCCCTTGTATGATGTCATAGTAATTACTGCATATAGCCACAGCTGTCGCAAGTGGATAAGCGGTTTCCCTGAAGGCCAAATTTATAATTTAAAACTTGACGTAAAGTACTGCAATATCCTATCATTCGTCGAAGCATCGATGAGAGGAGCCCAGGATGAGAAACACCCGCCTTGGAAAAACGGAACTTATGGTCAGCGAACTCGCCTTTGGGGGAATCCCGATTCAGCGCCACCCCTGGGAGGCGGTCTTTTAAGCGATCCCCGTTTATGCTTCCGGTTTTTACGGCAATATCCCGGCATAGTCCCTGATCCGGGAATCGAGCACGCCCATGAAATGGAAGAGCTGATTCAAATCTACTCCGATGATTCACCCCTCACCAACGAAGAAAGGACGGATATTGAACGGGCGCGAACGGAACTGGGCGCAACCTGGTGTCACCGCTGTGAATACTGTCAGCCCTGTCCCGAGGGAATACCCATCAGTACAGTTCTCACTGCCCAAAGCATGACCCGCCGTATGCCCTTTGAGAAAGCCACTTCCATGCTCGGCGGTGCCATGGCTAAAACGGCAGATTGCAGTGAGTGCGGGACCTGCGAAGGGCGTTGTCCCTACGATCTGCCGATACGGGAGCTCCTTAAAACACGGCAGGAACAGTATAGCTGGTTCAGGGAAAACAGGGTGTGGGCTTAGGGGAATAAGAAAAACTCTGCGATCACCTTAATTTGCTCATTATTCTGTACATAGCCCCTGCCCAGAACTGCTGCATCATCATGCTGAATACAACCGGCAGCGCCACGACAGGGCCAAAGTAGTTCAGCGCGATTACTATGCCGGCCAGCCAGCAAAAAGAGGCGTATGATCTCCCAGTCAAAACCGCGTACATAGGGACGAACCACTGCACCATTGACCGTCATGATAACCAGCATTATGTATCCGATGAGGGGCATGCAGATAAAAATCACCGCATAGGGCAGTACGACAGAGGCGTTGGACGCGTAATCTGAAAAGATAAATCCGGTGGCAGGCCCTGCCATGATAAGCAGCAGATGTTTACTGACGGTCTTTTCAAGTTGAATAATTAATTGTCGCAGAACAGACAACTCCCCGCAGAAAACCCTGCTGTGTTCACTATGAACCGGGAACGCTTTACCCTAATTAATAGGTTATCTTCCGTCAATGGTAGAAAAAAAGATTCGACATGATTACCGGCAGAAAATGTACTACGTAAGACATTTTCTGCCGGTCACTCTTGTAGTATCCCGTAATTTACCGGTATACTCTCTCTCAGCCATGCACGACCGGATAACCCAAGACAGTATCGCCCGGGCCCTCGGATTGTCCATAAAGACTGTCCAGCGTGCCTTCTCCGGATCAGACAAAGTGGCGGAGAGCACAAAAACAAGCATTCAGAACTACGCCGCCATGGTGGGTTACTCCCGAAACAGAGGCGCCCGGGCTCTGGTTCGAAACAATCTGCAGAGTATGCATCTGTTCTCATCCTCCTCTCCGGAATATTTCTGGAGCAAGGTAGCCCGGGGTATGGAAAGTGCACTGGTCGAGACCAGGGACTTCGGGTATGCCGCATTTTACCATCCTATTCCGCCGAGAAATACCGCCGCGTACATGAAGGAGCTGCAGAGGGCAAGCACCGAGGGCCTGGATGCTGCCGCTGTGGTAAACAATCCGGAATATGACATGGGGCGAATCTTTGGTTTCCTTGATCACAGGAGGATTCCGTACATCACCCTTAACATAGATGCCACAGAAACACAGAGACTCGGCTTTATCGGGCCGGATTATGGTGCCGGCGGACGTCTGGCTGCAGAGTTCATCGGTAAAACAATCCGCAGCAGCAGTAAAGTCCTCATTATTCATAACCCGGTAGACTCCGAGCATATACTTGCCGGAGCACACGTAAATGAAGAACGGCTGCTCCATTTTGTATCGTATCTTTCGGTCCATTTTCCCTATATCGAACACCAGGTGGTCTCCTTTGGTTCAAATCAAAGCAGGACTGACATTGAACAGGAGCTTGAGGACATCCTGACCGGCGGAGCGGATGATTTTACCGGAATATACAGCATCGCAGACATGCAGGAACTTCTGGGAAAACAAATCCTGCGCCGCGGACTCGAAAGCAGATATATCATACTGGTCCACGGTGTCACTCCGGAAACAGAGATGTACCTTCGTTCTCACGCTTTTACCGCCGCAATTCACCAGAACCCTTTTAAACAAGGCTACTATGCGATAAAACTCCTGGAGTATTATCTTGAGAACGGCGCTGCGCCTTCAACCATACCCCCGGTATCGCAAGGCATTGTATTGGGTCATTCCATGGATTATGAAGACGACATCTGGAGGTTTGAATAATGTCCGCAGCCCTGATCACTCTTCTTAAAAGGATGCACGCATCCCTGGTTAAAATCTGCCCCGAGCCCCTGAGGCCCGAAGGAATACATGGAGCAATTACCGCCGTCGCCCTGTCACCCAATCCCTGCACGCCCAATACCTGGATACCCGTCCTGTATAACATGAAGGGGGATAGCCCTGAGTTTCTGGATCGGAACCAGGCAAAGGAGTTCCTCGATACCGCCATTCTGGCATATAACCGCACTGTGGCTTCGCTTACTGGAAACGAAGAATACGCCCTTACCTTCAGCGTCGGAGAAAAACCGGATGCTGCGGAGACGGCAAAACTTCAGGCATGGTGTGAGGGTTTTATTAAAGGACTCAGACAAACAGGCGTCGATCCCGGAAGTTACGATGACGATTTTATATCGCTGATGAGTCCCATCGCCTTCTGCGCCAAACCTGATTTTTTTCATGGAAGCGAAGGAGCAATAGAACAGGATGGACAAATTCACCGTATAGCCAAAGAGATCCCTGCCAATCTTATAGCCTTGAGAAACTATTTTTATCTGACCCTTCAGAAAAAACGGATGAACACAGTAACTACGCAGGCAGGGCGCAACGATCCGTGCCCCTGCGGAAGCGGTAAAAAATTCAAGCATTGCTGCGGAAAATAGGCAATTCCCCGCTTGACCTGTAATAAAATACCATGTAATTATACAGGCATGTCTGGAATAACCAGCAGCTGTACAGTATTACGTACCACAGCAGCCGCCGCGGCCGCCCATACGGGAGCCGTGGTTTAGGAATATTCCTGAATAAATGGAATTGTTCACCGCGGAGACCCGGGTCAGGGTTGCCGCGGTTTTTTTATACCCGCCCTGACACCATTCTCCCGGAAGAACAAAAAAGGAGAAGCAGATGAGAAGACCGATTGTGTGGGACGGGGCAGGAGAACTGCGTTACGAAATCCGGGAGATAGTCCAGGTGGCACACCGCATTGCCGCTGCCGGACTTCCGGTGATTTATGAAAATATTGGCGACCCGGTTCAAAAAGGTGAATCAGTACCTTCCTGGATCAAAGATATTGTGGTCTCCCTGACCCGGCAGGATTCTTCGTATTGTTACACCGACAGCCAGGGAGATTATGCCACCAGGGAGTTCCTTGCCGCACAGGTCTCCGCCCGCGGAGGAGCCCGGATCGGTCCCGAAGACATCTATTTTTTTAATGGTCTTGGCGACGCTGTAGCCAGGATATTCGGTTACCTGAAGCGGGAAGCCCGGGTCATAGGCCCCTCCCCGGCCTACTCCACCCTGTCTTCCGCGGAGGCTTCTCATTCGGGATACGAACACCTTACCTATCGCCTTGATCCGGATAATAACTGGATGCCCGATATCTCCGACATAGAGAACAAGGTCCGCTATAACCCGTCCATTGCCGGGATCCTGCTTATTAATCCCGATAATCCCACCGGGGCGGTTTATCCCCGGGAAATCATCACCGCCATGATCGATATTGCTAAACGTTACGACCTCTTTGTTATCTGCGATGAGACCTACGCGAATATCATCTACAATCAGGATCACAGTGTGGCCTTAAGCGATGTAATCGACGGGGTTCCCGGAATGGCGCTGCGAAGCATTTCCAAAGAATATCCGTGGCCGGGAGGACGCTGCGGATGGATTGAGGTCTACAACCAGAAACGGGACCCGGAGTTTGCCCGCTACATAACGAGTATCCTGGACGCAAAACGTCTGGAAGTCTGCTCAACGACTTTGCCCCAGATGTCAATCCCAAAGGTTTTTTCTGATTCCCGCTATGCTGAACATCTGCGTACCCGCAACGCAATCTATGAACAGCGGGCCGAAGAAGCAGCCGCAATTCTCTCGTCGGTTCCGGGAATGAAGGTTGTTAAACCAAAGGGTGCCTTTTATATAACCGCTGTCTTTGAGGATGGATTACTTACCGGCAGCCAGAGTCTTCCCGTCGGCGTCCCTGCAGTACGGGAGTATCTGGAAACGATCATCAGCCGGGTAGCTCCTGATAAGCGTTTTGTCTACTACCTTCTGGCATCTGCGGGAATCTGCGTTGTTCCCTTATCGGGGTTCTGCTGCGACCTGCCGGGGTTCCGGGCAACACTGCTGGAAAGCAACGACAATTTACGAAAGGAGACCTGGGAAAAAATCGCACACGCGGTACGACGTTACACCGGGGCTTGATCTGTTACGGCAGTATTCAGTAAGTTATGGGTACCTCTAAAAACGTGGTATTTTTACCATGGTCAAGGAGGAAAGAGTAGTTTTTAGAGGTGCCCTTATAGTATGCACAGCAGAGGAGACTAACAAAGTGATTAAATCAGCCCTGGAAATTGCCCTGGAACGGACAAAAGGGATTGAAGTAGATAAAAAGCGTCTGGCCGCGCACGATAAAACTGAAGAAGGCAAGCGCCTTTCAGGTAAATTTCTGGCGGGGGACCTCAGCGCCAAAGAACTGGCTGCTGAACTTTCCGCTGCAAAAGGCGAGGAAGCCGCGTGGCTCAGGGAAGGTTGCTTTTCAGTGCTCGCAGCGAATCTAACTCTGCCCCAGGATGACAGCTATAAAGAACGCCTGGAGCGTGTACAGGAAGGACTGGCGGCCGTTACCGGACAAAAGAAGCAGGTAAACTACCTTTTTGAACAGGTAGTCCAGTTCTTTGAACAGTATCTTGAAAACCAGGAACAGCTTATCCAGGCCCTTGAAAAGCAGTTCGCCCCGCGTCTGCGCCAGAGGGAGCAAGAAATGGAGCGTCAGTTCGGACAGCGGGTAAGCCTTAATCCTGCCCAGGATCCGGAATTCGCCAAGATGCTGAAACAGCACATGGGAAAACTGGAAGCCCAGTACAGCGACGCCCTCAAACAGGCGAAAGAGCAGCTGCGATCCCTGTTTCAGTCCTCGTAAGCACAGTTTATCCGGCTTTTCGGTTTGCAAAGAAAACACCGGGAAGCCGGGTATAATATTCCAGGGAACGGTACAGACTCTTCAGGGATATCCTCTCGTCAACGCCGTGCAGCATTGCAGAAAACCGGTCCAGAGTCATTTCATCGCTAAAAATGGAAAATCCATAGACCCTGGTTCCCCGACGGCGCCAGAAACGCCCGTCGGTGGCTCCGCTTATCAGTATCGGAGAAATACCCGCGTCGGGACAAACATCCCGCAGCAGCATTCGACTCGCCTGAAACAACGGCCCCGATGCGGAGGATATGCCGGGGGGAAAATATTCCAGGACCTCAATCTCAACCTTGTTCTGCAATCCCCCAAGGACTGATCTTAACTGTTTCAAGACCGTATCAAGGTCCTCTCCCGGAATTATGCGAATATCCAGATCCATATGGGCTTCCCCGGGAATGACATTGATCTTGGATCCCCCTTGGAGAATTCCGATACTCAAAGTCGTACGGGAGGCGGCATGCAGCCAGCGGGCAGCTCCGGGGCTCCTTTGAAAAATCCTTGTAATTACCCTGTCCCTTATAAAAGGCAGATTCAGCAGCAGCTCTTCGGTACAGGATCCTGCTGCTGCGCGAGACATATCGCGAAAGAGTGTACCCCCTCTATGGGGAAACCTTAGCCTGCGCAGTTTCCCGCCGGCCCGCAGCAATGTATCAACCGCGTTTTGACTGCCGAAGGGAATACTGCCGTGCCCTGAGATTCCCCGGGCTTTCAGCCGTATCCAGGCCACGCCCTTTTCGCCAATACCCATGGCGGCGTTTACGCCATTTCGACCAGGAATAAAAAATCCACCGATCTCCGAGACCATATAATCACAGGCAACCGTGTCCCAATGCTCCTCGGTGAGCCAGCGTGCGCCACAGGTCCCCGAAGCCTCCTCATCGGCCAGGGCCAGAAACAGCAGATCGCCGGGAAATGGCCCGTGCTTTGTTACCGCTTCGGCAAAACCCACTGCCTGGGATGCGGTCATATTCAGCATATCCACCGTACCGCGGCCCCAGATCTCACCGTCAACAAGTTCTGCGCCAAAGGGATCCCTCTGCCAGTCCGTGGCCTTCGCGGGAACAACATCCGTGTGACCCATAAAAGCCAAAGCCGGCGCGGCGGGATCGCTTCCCGGAATTCTGAGGACAAGACTGCCCCGTCCGGGAACCTTTTCAAGGATATCAGCCTGCAGACCGTAGCCTGAAAAAAAGCGCTTTAAGGTTTCAGCGGAGCGGGATTCATCCGCTCCGGACCCGTCGTTTACACATGCGTTTTTAATAAGCTCCTGTAAAAGCCGGACCAGGATCTCCCGGGGGTTCCTAATGCGATCCATCGATTATTTTCAGCCACGAAGGAGGAACCATGGTTACCGGCAGGATAAAGGCCAGCTTTCCCTCTCCATCGCTGTAGATTGAGACGGGGATTCCCAGGAGCTCACCGAAGGCATCGAAAACAGCACCACCGGAGTTTCCGAAGGAGATCTCCGCGTCTGTCTTGATATAAGTGCCAATGGGAGTCTTTTCAAAACCCGAGAGAATCCCCCGGGTAAGGGTAACAGGAACCCTTGATCCGGCACCACCGTTAGATGGATAACCAAGAATGGAGAGGGGCTGCCCCAGTCGCAGACGGTTTGCATCACCCAATCGGAAAAAGGGAAACCGGTAATTTGCCGGGATCGGCTGACCGTAGCGGCCGGAGTTGATCTTTACAAGGGCCAGGTCCAGCTCTTCGTCATAGCGGACAACCTCTCCGCGGAACATCTCCTGAGGCGGAATGTGTTGATTAAGCGTGGCTGCGATGTAAACATCCCCGGATGGTTTGTTTTCCGCATCCCTTACAACATGCCAGTTGGTCAGCAGATACCCGTCGGAAGAGACAAGACTGCCGGAGCCGCGGCCCTGCTTGCCGATTACCTCCACAGTTGCCCCAACTGCGTGCTGCACAGGATCATCGGGGTCCGGAATGGGAGACAGAACAAGCAGATCCTCAGGCGGCGATGCTTCCTTCGAACTCTTCATGGTAAAGGCAACAGGAAACTTGTCTGCCACCTGATCAACAACAAGAACATGGTAGGTACCGGTCCGGAAGGAGGGAGAGGAGTCCCTGTCAATTACAATGGATTCCCGTCCCAGCAGACTTTCGCTTCTATACTCAGCATTTTCAGGGGTCAGGCCGGGGTTGTCATAGGCGATAAAAAGATCGATATCCCCTGTGGTATCGCTGATATCTATTCTCAAGGAGGAATCCCAACTGGCAGTCCGGACAGCATAAAGCTTCATCATACCCTCGTCGGGCTTAAGAATCCCCGAGATCTCATCTCCCGATGAGATCCGTTCAGCTACCGGGACGCTCTTATATTCCACCATAAGGGAAAACCCGATCTGATCCATATACCGACCGTTATGACGGGGCGGCCGTTCCCGCTGATAGGCTACATCAAGATAGTACTCACCATCGTAGAGTCCCTCGTCTCCGAAACGGGACAGCACAAGGGTTTCGTTATAATCATCACTGATAGCCTTGGCGTCTACCATGGCATAGTCGACAATATCAGCACCGTGACGAACAAAAAGATCAAGATCACCCTGGGCATTCTGAAGAGAAATAACTACCCGCATTGCTTCCGGAGGAACATGAAAGCGATAGGTGGTGTAATTTATTCCGGAGGACAGGTCTACAATTCCTCTAACCCGCCTCCCGGAGTCCAGCAAAGGGGGCAGGATCGGATCAGCTTGAAATTCAGGCTGCTCTCCGGAGGATTCCGCCTCTTCCTCCAGCGGCTCTCCGGTTTCGGTTTCGCCTTCCGGAGCCGAAAGAGAACCGGGCTCAATGAACATCGGAAGCGGCCCTTCCTCCTGTTCCTGTGCTCCCAGGGGCTGAAGAAACATACCAAGTCCAAGAAAAAATAAGCAGACTATATATACCAAAGATCCAGTATAGTCGCAGGAAAAACGGGTATTCACAATGAATGATCTCCCGGAAAAAGATGTTGATAGCCAACATAGTAGCACAACAAACCGAAAAATGCACAGTGATCCCCGACATCCCGCTGTGTGGTCGACGATGAAAAACTTTTGTGAGAATCAGGTACCTGAGCAGTTAATCTGGAATCAGCAGGATGGAAAGCTTGCAACCAACAGGCAAGGTGCTATATAAAGGAACACACAGGAGGTCGCGACAGCATGAAGAAGGTAGGAATTATCAGTTCCGGTGCCTGGGGTACAGCCCTGGGTAAAATAATTGCCGAACTGGGCAATGAAGTTGTTATGTGGGACTTCATGAAGGATGTCGTCGACGACATTAATAACAATAATACAAACGGACGGTATCTTCTTGGCGTCAAGCTTCCGCCTAATATGCGGGCCTCCACTGATATTGCACGAGCAGCTTCGGACAAGGATTTCATAATCATCGCCACCCCGTCGCTCTATATGATCGATTCGGTTAAAGAGATCGCCGGGTTCTCAGGGATTAAAGACGGCAGTACCTTTATTGCAGTTGTAACAAAGGGATTTATTTCCGGCAGCGAGGGATCAAAGTTGCTGATTGAGGCCATCGAGGAGTTTCTTCCCGAATCATATACGAATAACCTTGTCTATATATCCGGACCCAGCCATGCCGAGGAGGTTTCCCGGGGAAAACTAACCGGTCTGATCGCCGCCTGCCCCAACGGGCGCAACGCCATACGTTTTCGGGAACTCCTGACCGGATCTACACTGATGGTTTTTCCTTCCCTTGATATAGTCGGTGTACAGACCTGCGGTGCCGTTAAAAATGTCGTGGCCATTGCCTTTGGTATGCTGGACGCCCTTATGGAGTTTTCCGACGGCTTTGGAGACAACACTGAATCCCTGCTGCTGGCGGCGGGATTGAACGAGATCCAGCTGCTGGGGACTGCCCTGGGCTCTACTCACCCCGAAACCTTTACCTCCATTGCCGGGGTGGGCGATCTGGACGTAACCTGCCGCAGCCGCCACGGCAGAAATCGCCGCTTCGGCCACGAGATCATAAAGGACCGGATACTGGCCCGGTTTGAAGACCTGGACGATCTTATCAAAAACATAGCCAGTATCGGCTTTCTGCCGGAAGGCGCGGTGGCCGCGAAGTTTGTTCATGAAATAGCCCGGCAGCGGAAACTCAAGCTGCCGATTTGTGAAACAGTCTACTCCATTCTGAACTGTGAGGTTAACCCTTCCCAGGCAGTCTCCAGAATGGTGGAAAACCTAGGCGGGGCATTGACCCAGGAGATCGCAGAGCCGTAACCTTGGGGTAGACAAGGGCTTTTGCTTTTTGGTATCTTTTGCACCTGATTATTACGGCGCCGTACCCAAGTGGTAAGGGAGAGGTCTGCAAAACCTTTATGCAGCGGTTCGAATCCGCTCGGCGCCTTTATGCTCAGTAAAAACCGGACAACAGTCCGGTTTTTTTTTCACCATATCTGCAAGGCGGTGGCCTCCGGCCATCCGCTCGGCGACTTTCCAGCCCGCAATAGCGGGCCTTTCATCATTACTGCAAGGCGGGCGGCCACAGGCCTATCCGCTCGGCAGCTTTTTTGCCATCTCCCCTGGTTTTGAATAAATTATTACAAGGAAGAGTTACTTCACAGCCTGTAGATACGCATCTCCTTTTGTTACTTCCATCCCATACGCAAAGGAGAGTAAAAGTATGGCAAGCGAAAAACTGATCGGATTTCTGCAGCAGAACCATGTGCATTTTGAGACCGCCCACCATTTCGAGAACTACACAGCCCAGGAAACAGCCGCGTCCGCGCATGTAAAGGGGAGGGAATTCGCCAAAAGCGTTGTGGTCATGCTGGACGGCGAACCTGTTATGGCGGTGCTGCCTGCCGACTGCAAGGTCGACCTGAAGCGGCTGAAACAGCTCACCGGGGCAAAACAGGCATCCATTGCCCATGAAGAGGAGTTTTCCTACATGTTTCCCGACTGCAGCGTGGGCGCGATGCCGCCTTTCGGGAACCTCTACCATGTACCTGTTATCGCGGATTCGGACTTAATGAAAGACGAGACAATTACCTTCAATGCCGGGAACCACACCGAGGCAATCAGGATGGCCGCAGCGGATTACTCCAGACTGGTCCATCCCCGGATAGCGAATATCCACAGGCGCCGCTTCAGTTCCTTTCTCAGGTAGCTTCCGGAAGGCACTCAAGAAGCTTCACGGTTTTTCCGGGATCGGCTTCGATACTCCGGTCCCGAACCTCAGCGGGAACGAAGAGTGCGGCGCAGGGAGCAAGGGGCACCCCGCCCAGACTGCCCTTCCCTTCCAGGCAGAGCACGATGGAGAAGCTGTCATCAGCCTTCAGTCCGTCTTGCCCGCTGACAGCGTGGTAGTTTACCCGAAAAGGCATGCCCATCTTCGGCGCGGTAAGGGAAAGACTCATCTCACCGGCTTTGTGCAAAGGACAGGTGCCGATAAAGCTCCCTTTAAGTTCTTCCAGGGTATATGTTGTGTAATCGAACATCTCCAGCATGGCGTCGAATCCGGCCCCCAGGTGACAAGCCTCCTGTGACAGAACCCGTCCTTTGGGAGTAATCCGTTCGGGGCGCAGGGTAAGGTCCGTCGGTTCCTGGGCCTCAAGCAGGAAACAGCCCGGTCCAATGGCGTGGGGAATGCCGCCGGGGACTGCCATGATGTCTCCCGGCTGCACCGGAATCTTATGCAGGCAGCTGATCATTCCCTGGATATCCTGGGCTTCAAAAATACGACGCCATTTCTGCTTTGTAACTCCCGGCTTAAAACCAAAGAGCACATAAGGCTCCTCCCCGTCGATCTCCCGTCCCCCCAGGATTACCCAGAACTCGCTTTTTCCGAAGGGAGAATTAAAAAAGCGCATAGAGTCCTTCCGGTCAGGATGCGCCTGGATAGTCAGGCGCTCTGCGGAGTCGATAAGCTTGACGAGTAATGCAGGGTCATTGCCGAAGCGCTGGACATGCTTGTTCCCCAAAAACGCGGCAGGATCTTCCTCAATCAGGCTCTTCAAGCTGACTGATACATGACCGCCTGCTGCAGAAACACGGCTTAAACCTTCATCCGGGATGTGCTCCCGTCCCGGGCTCTTTGCTTTAACTGTTGAGGCTATCCAGGATTCGGGATACTCACCGTCCTCAGGATTTTCTACGCCATAAACGGCATCAAGCATCCTGCCGCCAAAATATGTGCGCCATACCCGGGTCGGGTCTACAGCTACCGGTTTCTGTACTATTGCCATGCCTGAGCTCCCTGGATCGATAATTCCTGCCACGAGAGTATCGCAAATCGCAATAACTGGGAATAAGCCTCATGCCGAAGAAAACGCATCAGTTGCGAATCTTCAGCTCCGTTTTTTCGGGGTGCTTTTTCAGATGCAGGTAACGGTGATAAGCAGTCTGGGCGGCCTTTTTTACTATCTGCCGGACCTCAGGATTCTGCAGGACCTCGGCGAAGCGCGGGGTACTCCGAATCTCATCATTGACCCAGTAGTGGTCCTTCTCCTCAGGCCGGAAGCTTACATCATCGCCGTTCAGGCTGATATCCTCCTCCAGCAAAGTCCCAAGAAGTTCTGCGACACTGGTGGTAAAACAGCGGCGCAGGTCATCCAGCTTTTCTGAATTGGTAACGCGGTTTCTAAACTTACTGAAAAAATCTTTTTCTACTTCGTGAAGATTTTGATTAGACCTTGAACTCATTCTTTGCCTCCTTGGAACGGGTCGACTATCGTGAGTTTCTTAAATGGACGCTGCAACAGGCCTCTTCTTCTAATGTACTTACTACATCCTCAAGAGTGAACCGGATTTTTGCCTTTCTTCCAGCGCTGGTAGTAAGCAAGAGCAATCAGCATTACCCCGTTGCTGTACACTCCGGTTCCCATCTTGTCAAAAACCTCGGACTCAGAAATGGGGGCAAACTCTACTCTTTCGTGGATATCCAGCTTCTGCTCCGCCACATGTTCAAGACCCAGGGCTACAAAGGTATGGGTGTGGTTGGTCATGAAGGCGGGATTGGGATTTACGGATCCGATACAAATGAGCTCCGCTGCGCGGCAGCCTGTCTCTTCCAGAAGCTCCCGGGCTGCAGCGTCTGCGGGGTCCTCTCCGCTGTCCGCCGCGCCGGCGGGAAACTCGACTGTCAGCTCCCCGGAGCCGTGCCGGAACTGACGAACCATCAGGAAATCCCGGGAACCATCGGGCTTCTCGATTACCGGAATTATGGTAACCCACTCCGGGGCTTCGATCAGAACAAACTCCGCTTCTTTTTCTTCTCCGTCCCGGCGCTTCGCGGCAGAAAGGGTAAAGATCGGAGTCTTCGCCACAACCCGGCGCTCGAGTTCTTTCCAATGGTGGTGCGAGTCAGGCTGTTTCCATCTCACGATGCAGCACCATCCGTATCGTTTCCGGTATCCAGCAGCCTTGTCAGGGTCTCAGCACAGGCCGCGAGGAACTCCGTACGCTTTGAGTAATCCGTACTCCGGGTTTCCGGCAGGACCAGAACCTCCGCAGGTCCGAAACCGCAGTAATGAAAGACCCTCTTTTGCCACATGTCAGCCGCCGGTACCGGTTCAGTGGCGTCCGCGTCGGAGCTGATTACCGTTATGGCCTTTTTTCCTTTGAGTAATGGCATCCGCCTGATCCTGCCGCTGAAATCCTCCTCAAAGCTGAAAGCAAAACCCGGCTGCAGGACCCGGTCCAGCCAGCCTTTTACTATTCCCGGAGGAGCTCCCCACCAGTCGGGATGGACCCAGGCAACCAGTTCGGCATTTTGTATCAACTGCTGGTGTTTCTGCACAGCAGTATCAAAGCTGAATCGCCGGGCAGCCTCTTCCGAGGTCAGCACGGGATCGAACCCCTCGGCGTAGAGGTTCAGAATTTCAGCGCCTGCTCCAGCACCTTCAGCTGCTTCGCGAAGGGCTTCTGCCGCAGCACCACAGAAAGATGATGAATCGGGGTGTCCGAGAATAATAAGAACAGCTTTATTCATACATAAAGCCTACCCCCGCGAGGTTTTTTGTTCAAGGTCAATCAATCCCGGCTTTTATGAACACGTACTTTTCGTTTGACAGTTTACGCATCTATCACTATCTTATTGTACAAATAACTGACTTTATTTGTAAGGTATTATTGGAATGATTCATGAGAGCACAGTACTCGACGCCCTGACAGACGTTATTGACCCTGAACTGGGAATCAACATTGTAGATCTTGGGCTGATATACGGCATCGAAATCGACGAAGGAGGGCGAAAACAAGGGGATATCCATTCAGTTTACCCTGACCTATCCCGGCTGCCCTGTGGCGGACCTTATCCAGAGCGAGATTGTCCGCGTAGTCGGCGAAGCAACAGGACTTCCAACAGGTGCAACAGTTGTCTGGAACCCTCCCTGGGATATGGAGCGTATGAGCGAAGCTGCCCGGCTCGAACTGGGTTATCCGATATAACCTTTGTGAACACTATACAAGGAGACTGTATGGAACTTGTAATCCGCGATTTACACGCGTCAATAGAAGACCAGCCCATCCTCAGGGGCATTGATCTGACTGTAAAAAACCGGTGAAACCCACGCCTTGATGGGTCCCAACGGATCAGGCAAGAGTACGCTGGCAAATGTGCTGATGGGGCATCCCAAGTACGAGGTAACCAGCGGATCGGTCAAGCTTGACGGCCGTGAACTCCTGGAAATGGAGCCGGACCAGCGTTCCCTGGCGGGGCTCTTTCTGGCTTTTCAATATCCCGTGGAGGTTCCCGGGCTGACTGTGGGAAAATACCTGAAACGGGCTGCAGAACTGCGCAGCATGGAAGAAAAACTCAAGGTCTCCAGCTTTATCCGGGAACTTCGGGAAACCATGGATTTTCTGGAGATGGACCAGAACTTTATCAACCGCTATTTAAACGAAGGCTTCTCCGGGGGAGAGAAAAAGCGCATGGAGATTCTGCAGATGCTCACCCTGAAGCCGGTCTTTGCCGTGCTGGACGAGACCGACTCCGGCCTGGACATCGACGCCCTCAAGGTCGTTGCCCGGGGAGTTCGCCGCCTTTCGAGTCCCGATTTCGGCTCCCTGGTTATTACCCACTATCAGCGCATTCTGGATTATTTAAAGCCCGACTTTGTGCATGTTATGTACAACGGCAGGATTGTCGTCTCCGGTGGAGGAGAACTGGCAACCACCCTGGAAGAACGGGGTTACGACTGGATCCGGGAGGAACACAGCGGGGAGGTATATAATGGCTGAAACTGAACATGTCGGTGTAGAGGATTACCGTTTCGGTTTTAACTTTCCCGACGCCTCGGTCTATACCACGGGGAAAGGCCTGAACGAAGAGGTGGTACGGGAGATATCCCGCCAGAAAAGTGAACCTGAGTGGATGCTGAACTATCGGCTCAGGGCACTGGAGGCATTCAGACGAAAGTCCATGCCCAACTGGGGTGCAGACCTTAAGGCCATCGATTTTGACAAGATTATCTACTATGCCCGGCCTACGGAAAAGCAGAGCCGCAGATGGGAGGACCTTCCCGAATCAATCCGGGAGACCTATGACCGTATCGGGATCCCCGAGGCGGAGCGCAAGTTTCTGGCAGGGGTCGGGGCACAGTACGACTCCGAGGTGGTCTACCACAACCTGAAAAAGGAGCTGGAAGCCAGGGGAGTTATCTTTTCCGACCCCGAAACAGCAGTACGGGAACATCCGGAGATTGTCCGCAAGTACTTCGGCACCGTAATCCCGTACGGGGACAACAAGTTCGCGGCACTTAACTCGGCTGTATGGTCCGGGGGCAGCTTTATCTATGTCCCCAGGGGGGTTAAAGTTGATATTCCACTGCAGGCGTACTTCCGCATCAACCTGGAAAACTTCGGCCAGTTCGAACGCACCCTGATCATCGCCGATGAAGGAAGCTTTGTACACTATATCGAAGGCTGTACCGCTCCGGTATACACTACCGACTCCCTGCACAGCGCCGTTGTGGAGATTATCGCCCTGCCCGGATCGAGGGTGCGCTATTCCACCATCCAGAACTGGTCCACCGATGTCTATAACCTGGTAACCAAACGCGCAGTTGCTCATGAAAACGCGACTGTGGAGTGGGTGGACGGCAACATCGGCTCCAAGCGCACCATGAAATACCCCTCAGTCTATCTTATGGGAGAAGGAGCCCACGGCGAGGTCCTTTCCATCGCCTTTGCCGGCAACGGTCAGGAGCAGGATACGGGGGGAAAGATGGTCCACATGGCCTCCAACACCACGTCGACCATAACCTCCAAATCGATCAGCAAAGGCTCCGGCACAGCCAGTTACCGGGGGCTCCTGAAGGTGGCTCCGGGGCTGAACAATATCAAGTCCCGGGTTGTCTGCGATGCACTGCTTCTGAATGACGAGAGCGCCACCAACACCTATCCCTACATGGAGATCGAGTCCGACGACGTCTCTATCGAGCACGAAGCCCGGGTCAGCCGTATAGGCGAGGACCAGCTCTTCTATCTGCAAAGCCGGGGCTTCAATGAGGAGGAGGCCTCGGGACTGATCGTCAACGGGTTTCTGGATCCCCTGGTTAAGCAGCTTCCCATGGAGTACGCGGTGGAACTGAATAAACTGATAGAGCTGGAAATGGAAGGGTCGGTAGGATGAGACACGACAGAGGAAACAGCCTTGTACAGCAGACCACATCCGTATCCGCGATCCGCAAGAAGGGTGAACAGCGTTTCAGGGAAATGAACTGGCCGGGACCGGCGGACGAACTGTGGCGCCGGACCGACATATCCGCTATTGATTTTGAATCCTTTACCCCCGGCTCCTCATCAGTGCAATTCGGGTCTCCGGTGTCTGCGGATTTCGCACTGGAACTATACCACGACAGGAATGGAGATACCCCGCTCTCCGAAGATGCCTCCATTAGTCTCGCATCGCGGGCCGCAGGAAGCCGGGACAGGGTTGAGGCTTTGCACTACAGCAGGATCAACAACGGCTTTACCCTGCGCATTCCTGCGGACAGGCGGATTGAAGAGCCCCTGGTACTGCGCTTTTCCGGCGGCGGTCCCGGAACTCACGAAGCCCTCTTCGGCCACGTTCTGGTTGAGGAGGGGAGCACGGCAGAGGTCTATATTTTGCTGGAAGATTCAAAGGCCGCAGGCAGTCTGCGCACCGCAGGAATCCATTTCGAAGTCGGCCGGGGAAGTACGCTTAAAGCAGCGGTAATACAGGACCTTTCCCTGGAGTCCAGCCATTTTGCCTTCCATTCTGCCGCTGTGAACCGGGATGGAAACTTTACATTCTCCGAGATAGACCTGGGAGCAGCCTTGAGCGTAAGCGCTCCGGTTTTCAACACTCTGGGAGAGGGTTCCCAGGTGGATATTACCGGACTCTATGCAGCAGCTGCGGGGCAGCACAAGAATATGAGGCCGGTTCAGCGGCATGCTGAACCCCACGGAAGCAGCAACAGCCTGTACAAGGGGGCCCTGCTGCCGGGAGGACGAACGATCTTTCAGGGACTGATCCGGGTAGAGCCCGGGGCCGTCAAGACTGACGCCTATCTCTCCAACAAAAACCTGCTCCTTGCCGACGGGGCCAGGGCGGATTCCATTCCATCCCTGCAGATCCTGAACAACGACGTACGCTGTACCCACGGATCCACTACGGGTAAGCTGAATCCCGAGCAGGTGTTCTATCTTCAGAGCCGCGGGTTCAGCAGTGATGAAGCAAAGCGGATGCTTTTATGGAGTTTCTACGACGACGCTCTGGGCAAGCTTCCGGATGCGGTGGCTGACACGGTACGGGAGCGCCTTATGCGGCATCCCCTCTTTACAGGCGAAGAAACCTAGCTATGCCACGATGGAAACCGGCAGTTAAGGAAGATCAGTTCCGCAACAGTACCAGGGTAGAGATAGACGGGAAGGCCTACGCCCTCTTCCGTCTTGAAGACGGCATCTACGCCCTGGACGACATCTGTTCCCACGAGTACTCCCGCCTCTCCGAGGGCGAGATCTGGGACGGCGAGGTCTACTGTCCCAAACACGGTTCCCGCTTTGACATCCGCAATGGCCAGGTACGCTCTTTCCCCGCCATGGTACCGGTAAGCAGTTACCCGGTGCGAATCGAGGAAGGAACAGTTTACATTGATGTGGAGGGCCGGAAATGAAGGAGCCCGTGATGGAACTGACAGAAACCGACATCCGCTATGAGTTTCCCGTTCTGCGCAGCTATCCGGATATGGTCTATCTGGACAGCGGAGCAACGACACAGAAACCCGAGTCCGTACTGCGAAGGATAGACCGCTACTATCGTCTGGAAAACGCCAACGTTCATCGAGGTATCCACGCCCTGGGCGAGGCTGCTACCGAGGCCTACGAAGGATCCCGGGACAGGGTGTTCAAGTTTATTAATGCATCCAGACGGGAAGAAATAGTGTTTACCGGGGGAACAACCGACGCCATTAACCTGGTAGCATCAGGCTTTCGGGAGTCCCTGCTCAAACCCGGTAAAAAGATACTCCTCAGCGGCATGGAGCATCACGCGAACCTGGTCCCCTGGCAGCTGGCGGCACAGCGCAGCGGAGCTGAACTGGATTTTATTCCCGTTTCCGATGACGGGTCCCTGGAGCTGGAAGACCTTGAAGCCAGGCTGAACAACAAGGTCGCCATTGTTGCCCTGACACAGGTATCCAACGTACTTGGGACGGTGAATCCAATCGACCGGATAATAGATACGGCCCACTCGATGGGTATCCCGGTTCTGATTGACGCCGCCCAGAGCATCTCCCGTATTCCTGTTGACGTACAGCAGCTCAAGGCCGATTTTCTTGTCTTCTCCGGCCATAAGGTCTACGGCCCCACCGGTACCGGTGTGCTTTACGGCAGAGAGGAATGGCTCGACCGCCTCCCCCCGTACCGGGGCGGCGGGGATATGATCGATACGGTGGATCTGCATACATCGACCTGGAACACCCTGCCCTACAAGTTTGAAGCCGGGACGCCTAATATTTCCGGGGCGGCGGGGCTGGGAGCAGCCCTTGAATGGCTTGATCGCCGTGATGTACGGCGGGTCGGTGAACATGAAGAACTGCTCACCGAAATACTGCGATCCCGCCTGGAGGAACTTTCCTGGATAAAAATGCTCCCCGCCCCGGAAGGAGCACGAACCGGACTCGTCTCATTTACGATAGACGGGATTCACCACTACGACGCGGCTCAAGTCCTGGATAAAAAGGGCTTCGCCCTGCGGTCCGGTCATCACTGCGCCCAGCCCCTGCATCGTCGTTTTGGCCTGGAGGGCTCTTTACGGGCGAGCTTCGGCGCGTATAACCGGGAATCGGAGATCGACAGGCTGCTGGATGCGCTGCACGATACCCGCAGGTTTCTGTCCTGACTACTCCCGCCCGGCTCAGGTCTGCTGCAGAAACAGCTTTGCAAAGGACATTATGGCGAGTTGATCAGACATCGCCGCCTGCCGGGCCTCTTCTCCCCTGAGCAGAGGAACAACATGATGAAACAGAGGATACGACTCAACCCCGCGAACCGTTTTTGAAAGGGCATAGAGAGCATCGGCACTTTCAATGGACCACTTCATGATAGAATCCGAACGGTTTTTGAGAACCAGCCGGTTCCCCATCTCAAGACCCCTGGCAGAGCAGTATTCCAGAATCATTTCAGCCTGACCGAAGCGGCGGACAATGATCTCCAGTAACTGCGTAACTTCATCAGCATTGAAATAGTAAAGAAGCCCGACAGCCATGACCACAGGCCGGCCCTTGATTTCAATCTTTCGATAGGTGCTTTCATCAAGGACAGAACCCGGCACAAGCCTGTATCGATCGGATTCCTTAAAAAGCCGCTTCTTTAAAGCTATTACCCCTGGAAGATCGATATCATACCAGCGGACCGAATCCGATGCGAAGCCATCGAAGGCCGTGTCCAGTCCGCAGCCAAGATTGAGCACCGTTAAAACGCCACCTTTTTCCGTGATACCTCTCATTTCCCGATCCACATTGAGGGCCCTCGCCACCCAGGCCAGGCGGCTCATATTAAGCTGCTCCGAAGAAACCCTCGAGAAGTCGATCCCCAGAGATTCAACTATCCGAACACATGCACTGTCATGCAGCAGACCGTGTTCCTTGATACTCTCCGAGTAACGTCCCCAAAGCGGAAGCAGCATGGTTTTTTCCACTCCTCTCAGTGCAGAAGCTGCATCTTCTGTCATGATTCCTCCCCGGCATTTTCCATCGAAGCGGCACGCCAGATGAAATGTACATGATGTCTGAGGGCATCGCGAATCCGCCCGGAATCGAAATGTCTGTTTTCTTTCTGAAGACTTCGTTCATAAAAGTTCGCCGCCACGGGGGCCAGCAGTTCCGCAGTGAGAAAATCTGTGGAACAATCAAAACGCCATCCAAGCATCCGGATCCGCTCCAACACCGAACTTACCAGCTTCCGCGGACGGAAAAAAAACTCATCATACAGAAATTCACGAACTCCTTCGTGAAAATACTGGCCCCTGGTTACAATCCGTATACTGTCAATAAATTTTTCATTCTGAAGCAGATCAACAGGAGCAAGCATCAGGTCTGAAAGAACAGCCTCGGGACCGTTCCGGATCAGAATTTCATTGAGATTCTCAGGAACATCATTCATGCCCAGGGCTCTGAGTTCCTGTCTGAACCTCAGCACTACTTCATCCAGAATAGCGGCTTTTTCCGGGAAATGATTATAGATGGAACTGGCTCTGATGGGTATCTTCGATGCAATGTCCCGTAATGAGACATTTCTATAACCGTGTGCGGAGAACAGTGAACAGGCTGTCCGGTAAATCTTTTCACGGTTAGACATTCCCATTACAGATATCCTCCCCCTGATCAATCAGACTAGCATCGCTAGTTAAGTGTATTCCCATGATCCGCAATAGTCAAATCTTTTTATGTTCGGTATAAACAGCGGGGATAGAAGCACTTTGCTCCATGAAGGGGGAAGTCTTTTCTTGCATGACGTACAGCAATGCCGTACACTCATCATAGAGCATTACGTTTCAGGAGGCGACACCAATGAAGGTCCTTTTTATCGGCGGTACCGGTAATATATCCACTCCCTGCTCGCAGGCGCTCCTGCGCCGGGGGGTCGAGCTTATCCATCTTAACCGGGGAAGCAGTTCACCGGATTTCCCCGAGGGAAAGGTCCGGAGCATACACTGCGATGTAAACGATGAGGCTGCCCTGACACAGGCTCTGGAGAAAGAAAGCTTCGATGTGGTGGTGGACTGGATTGCCTTTCGGCCGGAACAGGTCCGGCGGGATATCCGCCTCTTTGCCGGAAAAACCGGGCACTACATTTTTATCAGCTCCGCCTCCGCGTACCGTAAACCCCTGCTGCATCCGGTAATTACCGAGTCGACGCCTGTGGCGAACCCTTTCTGGGACTACTCGCAGCAGAAAATACTGTGCGAGAGGGAACTTATGCAGGCCTGGGAAGAGACCGGCTTTCCCGTAACCATCGTACGCCCCTCCCACACCTACGGCGAGAGCTGGATCATCTCCAGCTTCGGGTCCCGGGATTATACGGTAGCCGGCCGCATGCTGGCGGGTAAAAAAATTCCCGTTCACGGGGACGGGCAGAGCCTCTGGGTTTTAACCCATGCTGACGACTTTGCAACAGGCTTTGCGGGACTCGTCGGGAATCCCCAGGCCATCGGTGAGGCCTACCATATTACCTCTGACGAGATTCTCACCTGGGACCGGATCCATGAACTGCTGGCTTCGGCTCTGGGTGTGGAAGCGGATATAGTTCACCTGCCCCTGGATTTTATCGAAAAGCACGCCCCGGATTTCGGCCCCGGACTGCGGGGAGACAAGGCTTACAGCGTTATCTTCGACAACAGCAAGATCAGGGCGGCTGTTCCGGACTTTCAGCCCCGTATTTGCTACGCTGAAGGGGTGCGGCGCTCAATCGAGTATCTTGATGAACATCCGGAAAAGAAGATAGTGGATGCCGAAAAAGACGCTCTGCTGGATCGAATGATCGGAGACTACCTTAAGCTTTTTTCAGTGTCCTGAACCGTGGGGATAAATCGGGATTAAAACTCTTGCGGGCAGAGACTTATCTGCTCAATTGCCTAGCGTTGCAGAGCTTTCTCCAGATTCCCGGTAATTCTCAAAACCTGTATATTATTCATCCCCACGGTTTGGGACACTACCTTAAACTTTTTTAACGTCAAGTCCATCCCAGTCTTCCTGGGCCTTAAGCAGATCTACAGGTCTTTAAAAGGGGTGGAATTTTCGGTAGAAGCTGTCGGGAACAAGAAAGTTAACTGCCGATGGAACGATCGTGCACTTTAACGTGCATTGTCCATCCGCATCTGCTGTATCGCAGTACCGTAATTCACCGTCTACATGATACGAAAAGGGCTTCGACATCGAAAAAGCTACACGCTTGACCTCATAGCGCTCTATAACCGGTCGGCCTCTTTTCGCCTGATGCCGGTTTATCCTGCGGTGCCAGCCGTTCCAGATATCAAAGATATTAAACAGGAGCTCCCGTCTATACAAAAAGTTGAAGCTGTAGATGTCCATGAAACCGCTGTTGCAGACAACATCCGGAGCAATCTTGAACATCTTTGCGTAATAGGGTCGGGTCGCAATCTCGATTAAGGGCGAGCGGGTTTCTCTGGTAAAAGAATCGAAGGGGAACTCGGCGTTACTGCGCGGTCCTTTGAAAGCGTACTTTCCTTCTTCCATCTGCAGTTTTTTCAATCCCCTCAAAGGGTAGAAATCCTTATACCAGGAACGCAGCGAAGCGAAAATATAATTCAGTATTCCCGGACGACCGCCGCCTGCTCCTTCCCGATATTCAAGAACCTTGGCATCGAGTCCTATACCGAGGAGTTGACAGTAAACCGAGGTACGTCCATCATCGACTCGAATCAGGTCCACAGGCTGTATAAAACCTTGTTCCATGCCTTCCAGATACGAGCGCACCTGAGCTCGTATTGTAACAGGGACTTCGTATGAATCCTGAATTCCGTTTCCGCTGCCCCCGCGTAAGAATCCCAGGGCTTTGGTTTTAGTCAATGTCCTGCCGGAGGCAGACATATAGGCGTTTATAGCAAAGTTTGCCGTTCCATCACCGCCCCATATTAACAAAAACTGCTTTGATCCGGCAGCAAAAGCTTCTACCTCTTTACGGAATTCTTCTGGTTTATCACATTCCACAACATGGGAGGTACCATAGATATTCAGGATTTTTTTCAGTTTTCGGGAATACCCGGGAAAACGATTCGGGTTTATAAGAAAAACAGCATTATCGAACTTGCGCATACACATGTTCGAATATAATCAGAATACCAGGAACAAACCAATCAGTCCCCGGGGATTTAACTGATAACTAACAGGTATATCAGGAATATTGAGACAGGATCTCCATGACAAAAGCCCGCAGGGGTTCTTGCAAAGCCGTGGAAGCTTCCTTGAAATCCTGCACAATACTGGCGGGATCAAAGGCCCCATCCTCCTTAAGCACCGGAGTTCCTTTGTGACTGAACCCGCGGTTTTCTCCATCGTCTACCTTCTCATGGCGGTACCCGCCTTCTTCCGTCCAGGTGAGAGCCCGTTCTCCTTTTTCCGGATCATCCTTACCGTAACAGAGCTGACCCCCCCGGACAGCCCCACCTTTGCGCGTATACCAGACGATGAGGTCCATGCTCTCGTCAGTAAACCAGCGCCGGAATCCTTCGCCCGGTATTTGGCGGGCTTCCGACAGTTCAGAGAGCATGGCTTCCTGCCTCCAGCCCGGAGCGAACCACGGTTTCGACCCTGCGCATACAGCGTTGATAATTCTTCTTTGTCCATATCTGATGTATCAATTGGTTCATGAAAGGTAAGAGAGATACGCGCTGGCGTGAGTTTACCCTTCTCTTCCAGAGCCCGGTAACTGCCCTGTACGGTAACCGGAAGGATTATAGCCCTGGACCTGGTAGCAAGCTTGAGACTGCCCTTTTTGAAAGGGTTCATTTTGTCCCCCCGACTGCGGGTCCCTTCGGGAAAGATGAGCATGGGAAAACCCTTTTTGATGTTTTCCACCCCCTTCTCTATCGCCTTGATCGCAGAACGGGGACTGGTACGCTTGATGGGTACACAGCGGATAGCCCACATCATAATGCCTACCCAGGGAAAATACAGGAGCTCCCGTTTTGCAATAAACCCGACATAAAAAGGAAGAGAAAGTACAATAACCGGGATATCGGCGATTCCCTGGTGGTTGCTGACAACACAGACTGCTTTGTCCTGCAAACCTTCGGTGTTTTCCCGCCCCCGGACTTCGACTCTTGATCCTGCGGTGACAATGTAGAACCACGACAGGAAACTGGCCATCAGGTTAATATAACGCCGCTCGAGTTTATGCAGACGAAAGAGTCTGAAAACGACCGAAAATAATGCCACCGGAAACATCAGAGTCGTTGTAACCAGATACAGCAGCAGGAATAGAACAGATCGAACCATAAAGCGATACTACCCCCTTTTCTGCGGTCTGTACAGTTACGGCAAAGCCTTTTGCCCCCGGCTGTAACGATGGGCAAGATGTACCGCGAGACGCCACCGGGAATATTCCCGATTAAACAGCTCTTCCTCCCGGGGATTGGAAAAGACCTCGTACTGCTGCGGAATGTCCCGCAATTCCTCCTCACTGCGCCACCAGCCGGCCCCGATTCCAGCCATGCAGGCGGCCCCGACACTGCTGAGTTCCTGCTCTGCGGAACGCAGTACCGGAATCCCGCAGGAGGCGGAAAGCAGGCGCACCAGAATCGTCGAACGGCTGACTCCTCCGTCTACCTTGAGCTGTCTGACGTGTACTTTAAGGTCTTTCTCGATGCCTTCAATAATTTCACGGATACGGTAGGCGATTCCCTCGTACATTGCCCGGGCCAGTTGAGATTTTGTAGTACCAAGGCCAAGGCCAAAAACGGCACAGCGCATTTCTGAACGAAAGTAGGGAAAGCGGATTCCTAAGGGGGTAGGAAGAAAAACCACGCCTCCGGAATCCACAGCCTCTTCTGCCAGGGCATCAAGCTCCTCAGGAGAAGCAGCAAATCCGAGCTCCGAGGAAAGCCAGTCAATCAAGGTCCCGACGGAGGCGACCTGCCCTTCCAGCATATAGGTAGCTTTTCCACCTATAGACCAGGCAATCAAGGGAAATAGCCCCCGGGGAGAAAAGCGCGGTTTCGGTCCTACATTGATGGTGACAAACCCTCCGGAACCTTTGGAGACCTTAACCTCGCCGGGATCAAAGCAGCGGTGGCCGAAGAGGGCCGCCATCTGGTCTCCCACAAGGGCTTTTACCGGAGCCTGGACACCGGCAAAAGAGTCGGGATCGGTCATTCCGAAATCATCAACGCTGTTAAGTACCGGCGGCAGAATAGTGACAGGGATGTCGAAGAGCCAGCAAAAGAGACGGTTCCATTTAAGCTTGAAGGGATTGTACAGAGAAGTTGCCGCCGCGTTTGATGTATCCGTGGCCCATATACGGCCTCCGCTCATGCGGAACAGAAGCCAGGTATCCAGGGTCCCGAAGCGCAAAACCCCCTCCCTGCAGGCCTCCCGAAACGAAGGATTCTGGTCGAGAAGGGATTTCAACCGGCAGGAAACGTGAACTGTGGTAAAGCGCAGCATGGAGGCCGTGCGCAGAAAGGCGTTACCTGTTACCCGAGCCGCAATGCCGGCGCCAAGGCGGATGATTCTCCAGAGAACTGAGCGGTTCATGCGCGCGGCGGTCTCTGCGGAGCGGACATCCGACCAGGAAATCAGGTTTGTGATCGGCTTTCCGGACTTTTCCTCCCATAAACAGAAGGTCGCCCGCTGTACGGTTACGGCGACCGCATCCGGCTGCCCCAGATCAGGATGTTTGTCGAAGAGACTTTGAGTTACCGAAATAACAATTTTCCAGATCTTTTCCGGATCAAACTCCACCGCCCCATCGGGTCCGGGAAGCGGGGTCAGCCGCTGGCGGGACATTGCAAAAGCCTTGCCGCTTCTGCCCACCGCTGTTGCACGAATACCGGAACCTCCTGCATCCAGGGCGAGGATCCAGCGGGAATCCTGATCGGAACCATCACTTGCCATTTGACAATAATAGCAGAGGCCTATAAGGCAGGCAATTGCCATTTACCTGTTTGCCTTTTTATTCCAGGGAAACTACAATCGGATAAGGAGTTGGCAATGAGTAACGAGAAGATTCCCCTGGGAATCAGTACCTGTTTGCTGGGACAGAGTGTCCGCTACAACGGCGGACACAAAATGGACCGGTTTATCCTGCACACCCTGGGAGACTATTTTGAGTATGTCCCGGTATGTCCGGAGGTTGAATGCGACATGCCGATTCCCCGGGAGTCCATGCGTCTTGAAGGGAATCCCGAAGAGTACCGACTTATTACTCATAAAACCAAAGAAGACAGAACCCGACAGATGCAGGAATGGGCGCATGAGCGTCTTAAGGAACTGGAAGACAAGGATCTGTGCGGATACATCTTCAAAAGCAAGTCCCCCTCCTCAGGACTTTTCAGGGTGAAGATCTACGCTCCGGAAGGACACCATGTCTGGAATACCGGTACCGGAATCTGGGCCGGAATGTTCCGGGAACATTTTCCTCTGCTGCCCCTGGAAGAGAACGGCAGGCTTCATGATCCGGCGCTGCGGGAGAACTTTATTGAGAGGGTATTTGTCTTTAAACGCTGGCGGGACTTCATTGCACAAAAGCCGGGATATGGTGACCTGGTCGAGTTTCATACCCGTCACAAGCTTCTGATCATGAGTCACGACATACAGCTTTACCGAAGCATGGGAAAACTTGTGGCAGAAGGACGGAAACAAGCTTTTGATGATCTCCTCGATGAGTACCTTAAGATGCTGCTTGCCGCAATGATAAAACCGGGGACGGTAAAAAAACATGTCAACGTACTGCAGCATATCATGGGATACTTCAAGAAAGAGCTCAGCTCTGACGAAAAGCAGGAGTTCCTGGAGATCATGGACCAATACCGACGGGAACACCTGCCTTTAATTGTGCCGGTCACCATACTGAACCACTTTATCCGAAAATACGGGAATGAATACCTGGAAAAACAGTGGTACCTGCATCCCCACCCTACGGAGATGAAACTGAGAACCCACGTATAGCAGGTGTACGCTGCAGAACAGCAGCTACAGTTTAAGAGACTCCGTTCCCTTGAGCTCATCCCTGAGGTGCAGCGCAAATTGTTTGATAAAAGCGAACTTTCTCCGCATTATCTTCCGCGCCCCCAGTGTGGAAAGACGCTTTTCCTGTTTCTTAAAAAACCCGAACTCATTCTTTTCCAGCAGTTTCAGCACCTGGGCGTAGTAGTCAAACCGTTCATTGTCTGCCTGATGGGAAATCATGAAGACCGACATGGCCCCAAGTTCGTCCAGAATATCCGCGTCCTTGAGGATGGCAAAGGGAAGTTTCTTTTCTTTGCCGTCTTTTTTTTGGTGGTTCGAGATTAAAGAAAGGAGTGTTTTAATATCCAGGGCCTTTTTGATACGGGGTTTATTCAGGCAAAAGGAATCGACAATCCGGGCACCGGTTTTTGCATGGCTGCGCCGGTCATCCAGGGAGCCGATGTCATGCATCAGGGCCGCCGCGCGTATAAGAAGGGCTTCGTTCTCCGATACCCCCCCTTCCAGTTCAATTAGTTCTTTTGCATAGGATTCTACCCGCAGAGAATGGGAGACAATGTACTGCCAGGACTCCTTCCAGGGGTATCCACGCTTTTCGGAATTCTCCTTTCCCCGCAGATATGAGACCAGGAATTCTCTGAACTCCCTGAGTATCTCTTCATTTTCGCCATAGTTTAGAGCCATACCGCGACGGCCCCCGTTATGCCAAGGCTCAGAACAATAAACAGTACACCCAGGGGCTTTGTTGCCCGGGACTGAGGTGTTCCATCTTCAGAATGATGAGCTGGAAAAAGATCGAGCAGGACTTCATCGATGTCTGCAAAAAAGGTACGTCTGTGGACTTTTCGTTTTTGACTGTAGAGGCGTTCAAAATAGTAAAAACTGCGTCCCAAAAGCCTTCCGAACCTTCCCGGAAGCTTCAGGTCTCTGGAGACGGAAAAAAGGGAGACAAACACCAGTCCGCTGATGGTAATACCCTTTGTGAGACCCGCGACAAGGGCTCCCCGGGTGACATCGAAACCTCCCGGAGAAACAAGAACCTCTCCCCATGGAGTAAGAAGATTGAAGAGGGCAATTGAGGAGGTCAGTATAATAAAGTAACTGAACCGGATCCTTTTCCCGGCAGCCCGGGATAAAACAGCAAAAAGAACCACCAGGACAAGCCGGGCAAACAGCCCCTGGATAAAAAGAAAAGAGAGAAGGAGCAGCAGTCCCCAGACAAAGCGGTGTCCGGGCTTTACCAGGGGCGCGATATAATCATTCCGGGGCATAGAGCCTCCTCAGTTCAGCATGCCACCTGGAGCGTTCCACAAATTTTTCAGCAATTAATCCGATAACAAGCCCGCTTATTGTGCCGATTCCAAGAAAAAGGGGGGCAATCATGACAGCGTTCTTTCCGAAGATGAAAAAGATCGACAGCAGCACCTGCACTGCATTGCTGGTTAAGGATCCCACAAGACTGATCCCGACCAGAGAAAGAAACCTGCCGCTTATGCGGGAAACTGCATACATGGCCAGAACGCTGGAATAGGATCCGGCCACGGAAAAGATAAAGACATACGACGCAAGGGTCCCGTTAACCAG
This sequence comes from Marispirochaeta sp., assembly GCF_963668165.1. Taxonomy (NCBI): domain Bacteria; kingdom Pseudomonadati; phylum Spirochaetota; class Spirochaetia; order Spirochaetales; family Spirochaetaceae; genus Marispirochaeta; species Marispirochaeta sp. Next base: position 1,165,791 of record NZ_OY764212.1, read on the forward strand.
ACCCTGCCCGGCAACCTTTACCAGAGTAAGGAGCATAAGATACGGAAACGGAAGCAGATGCAGTGAAACAAGTATGGGAAGATTAGCCAGCCCCAGTCGCATAAACGGTATCGGTTTGGGAAACAGGTATTCTACCGTTGACAGAAAGAGGCACAGGGCTCCCAGAAAGGCAACAAGATCGATCCGTCTTTTATGCAGATCAGAATGCAAGTTCATCGATCTCTCCTTCCTGACGACCTTCTATACGGACCAGAACCATGTTCGGCAGGCAGGCCACAAAGGTACCCGGTGCGGATATCCGGCCTGCTGCAATGCATACCTTTTGTGTGCAGGGGGAATCACTCACCCAGACAGCACCATCATGAATATGAATATGAGTATCTCCCAGGGGACCTGCCACATCGACTTCGATGTCAGCATCCAGGGGATACACCCAGCTCTCCTGCTCTCCTTCTATGCGCACAACAGGAGTTCCGTTGCGATCGCCAAAAGACTGCACAGCAAGAAATACAACAAGGATTACAGATATCAGTAACACGACCCAGTCACCGGGTCGCAGTGATAATCGGAACATGGCTTAGACTACCCCGATGGATGGGTAACTGGTCAAGAGAACTGCCGGGATTCTGCTGGAGGAAATGCTATTGAAATCCTGGCCCCTCCGTTGCGCCCCTCATCGACCCAGATGCGCCCTTCGTGAAGCTGCATGATACGCCGGGCAATAGCCAGGCCCAGCCCCGCCCCGCCGGCTTCTCTATTGCGGCTGGAATCCAGACGGTAGAAACGCTGAAAGATCTGCTCCCGGTACTCCGGAGGAATGCCTGGTCCGGAATCATCGACCCGCAGCAGGACCTCGCTTCCGTTTTCTTCCGTATACACATCGATCCGCCCGCCATCGGATACAGCCTTCAGGGCATTGGCAACGAGATTACGGATAACCTGAATAACCTTTTGTGAATCAGCATGAATTTGCTCCTTACCTGTATCCTGTATCCGGATTGAGATGTTTCGGGGAGCCGCCGCTACAGTAAACGGTTCAGCGGCTTCCCTGGCTAATTCACCCAGAAAACAATTCTGCTTTTTCAGCGTAAGCTGGCCGCCCTCAGCGGCCGCAAGTTCCCCCAGTTCATTAATCAGCCGTGCCATCAGTTCAGTCTCCCGGTACAGACTCTCAATACGGGCCCGGTCGGGCGTATACACACCTTCGAGAATCATCTCCAGCTCCCCCTGCAGAATCGCCACAGGAGTCCGGAGTTCATGGGCGGAATCGCTGATGATCCGCCGCTTCCACTCTTCCGAGGACTCAAGGGCAGAAGCCATCGCGTTGAACTGGTCAATAAGCTCACCCAGCTCGTCGGAGCGCCGCATATCGATCCGTGAGCCCAGCTCCCCTTGCGCAATGGACCGGGACGCACCTGCCAGAGCTTCTACCGGAGCGGCAATCCTGCGAAAGAGCACAGCCCCGAGAAAAACCGCCACAACAGCCACGGAGAGAGAGGAGACAAGAGCGGAACGGACAACAAGAGCCAGGAACTCATTTTCACTGTCATCAAGAGCCGGTACGATCATACTGCCGATAAAAACCCTTCCAATAGTTCTGCCGGCAGCCACTACGGGAGTCCCGCGGCGAATATCAAAATCCTCGGGATACCGGCGGGCCAGGATTCCATGGGTGTCGGTAAAGATAGTCCCATCCTCACCCATAAGCAGAACCGGAGGTACCATACGGGGCATCATTCGGTTCACCATTCTGGAATGGTCCATCATTCTGCGGTTGGGTGCCATCCCGGGTCCCGACGGAAAGCGCAAGGCGTCAGATATTCCTGCCAGTGTACCCTGCTGCTGATAATATTCCTCCGCAAGACGAGCAACCTGCTCCGCCAACAGCTGATCCTCCTGCCGGACCATGCGGGTATAGGCCTTCTGCGTCGACATGGCGACAATGGCTATATTTACGGCGGCACCAAGAAAGATAATCAGCGCGAAAAAGGCAATAAAGGTAAAAAACAATCTATGCTTCATGGATCTGCGGCCCCGGCTCTTCTTCAGCGAGTTCAAGCTTGTAGCCCACACCCCATACCGTCTGTATATAGCGGGGATGTCTGGAATCCGGCTCCAGGGCCTTTCTTAGGTTTTTTATGTGGACATCGATGGTACGTTCATACCCTTCCCAGGGATCGTCCTGTATGAGCCGAAGCAGGTCCATACGGGTAAACACCCGGCCCGGGGATTCGGCCATACCTTTCAGCAAATCAAACTGGAGAGATGTCAGATCCGCCCTCTTACCATCAAGCTCTACCCGGCGTGAATCCGGATCAACATGCAGTCCGTGATAGATCAACTTCCTGCCTGTCTCACTCTCCTCCGGGGTGCTGTTCATCCGCACCCGGCGGAGCTGGGCGCGTACCCTGGCTGCGAGTTCCTTGAGGCTGAAAGGCTTGCTTACATAGTCGTCGGCACCCGTGTCCAGACCGATAAGCTTGTCCTGCTCCTCGACCCTGGCGGTCAGAATGATGATGGGAATGGACGAAAGTTCTCTGATACGACGGGTAACATCGATGCCGTCCATCTTCGGCATCATAATATCCAGGATTGCAATGTCCGGCCCTTCCCGGTGGTACAGTTTCATTGCATCCACACCATCAAGGGCAGATACCACCCGGTACCCCAGAGATGAGAAATAATCCACCATCATCTGATTGAGCTTCTTCTCGTCTTCAGCTACCAGAATGCACGCATTCTCCTTCACGACACGCCCTCCTGCCATATACTATATACAGCAGATATGAACGAAATGTGAAGTAAAAGTGTGAGATAAGCCCTTCAGGCGTCCCGTACTGTATCCCAGTCAATCTCTGCAGAATAACCGAGACGATGCACAATCTCTTTTATCCGTTCAAGCGAACCGGCGTTGCCGCCATAGGTTACATTAATTTCACCCTTGCCCGCATCAACGCTAACCTCTCCAACACCCTGAACCTTCCGGCCCGCGTGTTCAATTGTAAAAACACAGGACGTACATGTTGCTCCGCTCAGCTTGAGTGTTGCCTGCTTGCTATTGGTTCGTTCAAGATCAGTTTTCATATGACTAAAATACTAATATTAAGTCCAGAAGCGAATTTTTTTCCCCATTGGTTTTTCTACAATTTTGGGCAAGATGGGGACCGCAGAGGGGGGGGGCCGCGCAGAGGAACGCAAAGGGCACAGTGGGGGATTAGGGTTGTAGAGAAGGAAAACTGCCTTTTAGCTTAGGTAGTGTCCCAAACCGTGGGGATGAATCGGTAGTAAAACTCCTGTCGTTAGAGAATTAACTGCCCATGTATGCGCGTTGCAGAGTTTTTTCCAGATTCCCGGCGATTACCGAATCCCGCACGTTTTTCATCCCCACGCTTGCGAACACTAACTATAGCATATCTATCCTTGCCCATCATCCCCATCTTTGTTGTAAGCCAGGGCTTTTGCTATTTCTCTCGTTTTGAGTATACTATCTGTGCATTCCAGAAACTTTACCCGGGAGCAGCTTTTCATGATACATCCACAACAAATAGAACTTGCCAACCTTCTTGTATCCCACTCAGTCGCGCTGAAAAAGGGCGAAAAATGCCTTATCCAGAGCCACGACGTTCCGGAGGAAATGGTAGAAGCACTTATCGATGCGGTGTACGCAGCCGGCGCTTATCCCGTGCTGGATTATCGGCTGACACGGCTGCACCGGGCCATCCTGAAAGGTGCTGACAAGGAGAGCCTTTCGATTCTTGCCGAGACAGAAGCCTACCGCATGAAAAAAATGAACGCCTTTATCGGTATCCGCGGCTATGATAACCCAAAGGAGAACAGCGACCTTCCGGAAGCCAGGAGCAAACTCGAAATGACCTGTTTGATGAAACCGGTCCATCATGAGATCAGAGTTCCAAAGACTAAATGGGTCGTTCTGCGGTATCCCACCCCTGGTATGGCTGCCATGGCCGGATCGTCCACCCGCAGTTTTGAAGAATTTTACTTCTCGGTAAGCACCGGGGTCGATTATGCTGCAATGGCAAAAGCAATGGAGCCTGCGAAGGAGTTTCTGGAGCAAGCCCGAAATGTTCATATTACCGGGCCCGATACGGATCTTACGTTTTCTATTGAGTCGGTTCCGGTAATCCCCTGCTTCGGGGAGCGTAACATACCCGATGGAGAAATCTTTACTGCCCCTGTGCGGGACAGCGTGGAGGGTACAATCAGGTACAATGCTCCCTCCAGTTTTTTCGGACATACCTACAGGGATATCCGTTTCACCTTCGCAAAGGGAAAAATTGTGGAAGCCTCTGCCGACAACACGGAGAAACTGAACGCCATTCTCGATACCGATGACGGGTCCCGGTACATTGGAGAGTTCGCCCTGGGTTGCAATCCCCGGATTATAGAACCCATGGATGAGATCCTTTTTGACGAAAAGATAGCAGGATCCTTCCATTTTACCCCCGGGAGCGCCTACACCGAGGCGGATAACGGCAACCGCAGTGCTGTTCACTGGGACCTGGTTTGTATTCAGCGTCCGGAGTACGGGGGCGGAACAATCGAGATGGACGGACAGTTAATCCGCAAGGACGGGATCTTCGTACATCCTGCCTTTACAGCCCTGAATCCGGAACATCTAACCCGCTGAGAACAGGACAACGAAGGGTTATACCATGGCTCCGGAGATACCTGCCCACTACCTCAGGATTCTCGGACTTCCGAATAATCCCGATAGTGCCGAGATAAAACGGGCCTACTATCAGGCGGCCAGAGCCAACCATCCCGACTTGTTCCCGGACGGGGAACGCCAAAAACGTGAACTGGTAATGATGCGTATCAATGAGGCCTACATGGCGCTGACCGCTTTCCTGTGCGGACAGGAGAAGAACAGCGAACCCCGTCCCGTCAGGTCACCTTCAGCAGCAGCTCCCCCGCTGTCGGCTGAAAAACTCCCGGGACCATTGAAAAATCCGGATTATGTCTACTACAAACGGGGAATCGAGAATTACCGGGCGGGGCAGCGCAGGTTTTTTGACCGTAAAAACGCCGCCGGAAGACCTCAGCATTTTGTTCCGGACAGCCAGCTTCTCAGTCTGGCGATATCGGCACTGCGTCATTTTCAAAAAGCCTATGCCTGTTTTTATCAGGTTGTATCGGAATACCCCGACAGCATCTGGGTCAGAGACAGCAAGTTCCACCTGTGGCGGCTTGAACAGTACAACCGGGTCTACACGCGGATCTGCAGACAGCTTGCCTCCAGGGTTGCGGCCAAAGAGGGAAAACCGGAGGAACCGGGACTTGCAGAACCCGGCATGGAGGGATAAGCTGTTCCCGAAATGAGCACACAGTACCCCCCATTCCTAAACCTGGCACCGGAACTGCGCGACCCGGCTTCTGCCGGATACCATATTCTCCCTGTCCCTTTTGATGCAACCAGTACCTTTCGCAAGGGAGCAGACAGGGGACCATCGACCCTCCTTGAGGTCTCTGATCAGCTGGAGGAATATGACATCGAGACGAACAGTCTGCCCTGCAAAGCCGGTATATATGTTGAAGCCCCCGTTGAAGCCGAAAGCCCGCAGCAGCTTGTGCAAAGGGTGCAGAACCGGGTCCGGGCAGTTTTTGATGCAGGCAGGGTTCCTATTGTCCTGGGCGGAGAACACAGTGTCAGTGTTGGTGCCGCCTGGGCCGCGGCGGAGCACTTTGATGACCTTACCGTCGTTCAGCTGGATGCGCACAGCGATCTGCGCCAGAGCTATCATGGGTCTCCTTTTAATCATGCCTGCGTTATGGCCCGAATACGGGAAAAAAGTCCTGTGCTTCAGGCCGGAATCCGCAGCATGGCTAAATCTGAGCTGGAGTACATTAATCCCGAACGCATGTTTTACGCCCATGAAATACACGAAGACCCCGAATGGATCAAGCGGCTCTGCTCCAGGCTCAGCTCCCGCACCTATCTGACAATAGACCTGGATGTCTTTGATCCCTCGATCATGCCTTCCACCGGAACCCCTCAGCCGGGGGGCTTAAGCTGGTACACGGTACTCAAACTGATCCGGAGCATCACGGAGAAAAGCAGACTGGTGGGTTTTGATATTGTTGAACTCTGCCCGGATGGCAGCCATGCATCGCCCATGCTGGCAGCGAAGCTTTTATATAAAACAATTGCATACATGGAAAACATCCAAAGAGCATGAGCACCAGAGTATTAGCCTGCGGCGTATTCCGCACCGACCTGGAAAGCCTTGTACAGAATTATTCACAGGATATTCAAATCACCTATCTTGAGGGAGGTCTCCACAGCGAACCGGCAAGGCTGCGGTCAAGCCTGCAGGAGGCCATCGACACAGAGGCAGAGGCGTCCAGAATCATCCTGCTGTTCGGGCTGTGCGGCACCGGAACATCAGGACTGCACGCCCGTAAAATTCCTCTTGTTATTCCCAGGGTCCATGACTGCATCAGCCTCTTTTTAGGATCTTCCGCTGCGTATGCCGAGCAGTTCCGTCATACCCCGGGAACTTACTATATCTCCGCCGGATGGTACGAAGAGCAGGTTCAGCCCCGTGCAGCAAAACCGGATAAAAGTGAAAAAGATCCTTCCCGCGAAACCATCCGCCTCAACATTTCTCAAGACGTACCGGAGGATCTGGTCCTTATCTACGGCCGGGAAAACGCCGAGGCAATCCTCGATGTCACCCATTCCTGGAAGCGCAACTACAAGCGGGCGGTTTTTATCGATACCGGTAACGGGAATCGTGAAAAATACCGTACCCATGTTAAGGCTATTGGAAAAGAGTTTGGCTGGAAAACCGAGACACTTCCCGGATCTACTCATCTCATAGAAAAAGCCCTTACAGTCAAAGAGACCGATGAGGATATCCTGGTGGTTAAACCCGGGCAGCTCACCTATTTTGATGTCTCCGCCGGCAAACTCGGCGCCGGAGAACCTGATGCCTCAGACCTGGGGTATTCTCCCCATCGTCGCAGCTGGATAATACCGGGAATCCGCGGGACAGCTGGTCACAGACAACGCCGTATCGGCCTCGGCATCGACGCAGGGGGTACCTATACAGACACTGTGCTCTTTGATCTGCAGAAAGAAACAGTCCTGGCCAAGTCGAAGGCACTGACCACCCCCTGGGAATATACCGAGGGCATAGATAGAGCTCTGGAGCAGCTTCCGGCAGGAACTCTGATCCGCACCGAAATAGTCTCTGTATCGACGACCCTGGCCACAAACGCCATTGTAGAGAACAATCAACAAACCGTGGGACTGCTACTGATGCCTCTTGCAGAAGCGGTTGCCGGAGAGATAGACCACCGCCCCGTAAAGCTTATCCGAGGACGCATGAGCATCACCGGCGAGGTCCTGGAAGATATAGACGAGGCTGAAATACGACAAAGCGCCCGGGAGATGGTACAAAACCAGGGCGTGCGGGCTTTCGCCGTTTCCGGCTACGGCGGGACCGTCAATCCCGCCCATGAGCAAAAGGTTGCCGGTATCCTGCGGGATGAAACAGGGCTCATGGTCTGCGCAGGACACGAACTCTCGGGACATCTTGATTTTACCGTCCGGGCCGCAACAGCCGTTCTGAATGCCGGGATTATCCCCCACCTGGAGACCTTCTTTCATGCCGTTGAGGATCGTTTAAAAAGCCGCGGGATAAATGCTCCGGTTCTGTTTGTGCGGGGCGACGGGTTCCTTATGAACTCCTCTTACGCCATGGAACACCCCATAGAAACCGCCCTTTCCGGACCCGCCGCTAGTATCGCAGGAGCCCGCTACCTGAGTAATTGTGACGAAGCCTGTATAATCGACGTGGGCGGCACTACCTCGGACATCGCCTATATTCAGAACGGTTCCGTGGAAACCGACCCCGACGGCGCCATGATCGGCCCCCACCGTACTCACGTGCAGGCTGTTGATATGGTGACCCTCGGCATGGGAGGAGACAGCGAAGTGATCTTCGACCGGGGTGATATCAGTGTCGGCCCCCGCAGGGTGACCCCCCTCTGCCGTCTTGGCATAAAAGGGGGAAAACTCCTGAAAGATCTGTCGGCCAAAATCGATGCCTTGGACGCCTCGAGCAGTGCTGCGCTTATCTGTCGCTACACCGGCAAAAAGCCGCCTTTCCAACCCAACAGGATAGAAGAAGTAATGCTGCGTTCCCTGGAATCGGGACCTCTTTCGGTTCTGGAACTCGCGGAAAGAGCCGGTCTGGGACACTGGCGCTTTCTTAAGCTGAACCGTCTTCTTTCTGTACGTTCCGTCGAAGTGCTTGGACTCACCCCGACTGACCTGCTGCACGTCGATGGCCGCCTCAAGCTGGGATCAAAAAAGACCGCCAGACTGGGACTTCAGCTTCACTCACGCCTTTCCGGCATCCCGGAAAAGGAGTACGCCCGGCGGGTCTGGAGCCGGGCGGAAGAGAGCATCAGCACCGGAATAATGGCAAAACTGCTTGACCTGCCTGCCTCTGACCCGGCAATAAACCTTCTGGTTCGGGGTGGCTCAAAGCGGGTCGCCCTTTCCGTGAAACCGACAGCGCCTCTTGTCGGACTGGGAGCCGCCGCGCCGTTTCTGCTGGGTGGCATCCTGCGCAGCCTTGGTCAGAAAGCCCAGATTCCGGAGAATGCCGACGTTGCCAATGCTATCGGGGCAGTCACCTCCTCGGTACGGGCTTATGCTGCCGGTTCGGTAATTCCCGCCGCTCCGGAAGGCTACCGATTGACCGGTTCATATAGGACAATCTACACCGAACTCAACCAGGCAGAGGCCGGCCTTGAAGATCGTCTGCTGAAAGAGGTCAGAGAAAAAGCCGCGGCCGCCGGTACCAGCGAAACGGAGGTCAGGCTCTCCGTCTGGGACAGAACAGCCTGCAGCGCTACCGGTGAAGTAGTTCTGCTGGAACGCTGTATGCACGCGGAAATCCGGGGTCTGCCGGATCGTTTTTAATTCGGTGCCGTTATTGGCAAGGAGTATAAATATGCGTAACGGATGTCAATTGATAAGCTATCCCGATTCAATCGGAGGCAGTCTCTCCTCCCTGAAAAACGCAGTTGAAAAGCATTTTTCCCGCGCTCTTACGGGGATCCATATCCTTCCCTTCTATCCCTCCTCAGCAGACAGGGGATTCTCTCCCCTGGGCTATGACCGCGTGGATCCTTCCTTCGGCAGCTGGGACGATATTAAAGGTCTGAAAGAGATGGGCCTCGACCTGGTTGTTGATTTCATGATCAACCACATCTCCCGACAGTCTCCCCAGTTCCAGGATTTTCTGCGCCGGGGTGACGATTCGCCCTTCAGGGACTTTTTCATACGATACCGTGATTTCTGGCCGGGAAAAGGACCGTTAAAAGAGGACTTGGCGAAAATCTACACCCGCAAACCCCGCCCACCGTATATCGAAGAGGAGCTTCCCGGAGGAACACGGGAGAAGATATGGTGTACCTTTGATACCGAGCAGATCGATCTGAATCTCGATTCGCCAAAGGTCAGGGAATTTATCAAAGATTCCATGAAGGAACTCTGCCGCCGCGGAGCAGACTGTATCCGCCTGGACGCCTTTGCCTACGGTATCAAACGCCCCGGAACAAACTGCTTTTTCGTGGAACCGGAAGTGTGGGATTTATTACGCTGGTGCGGGGATGTTGCCGCTGAATCGGGAGCAGAAGTTTTACCGGAGATTCATGAACACCACAGGATACAGCTGAAACTTTCGGAACACGGCTATCTGGTCTACGACTTCGTCCTCCCCATGCTGCTGCTCCAGGCTGTGTACGACGGAACCAGCGGTAACCTGAAGAACTGGCTCTCTATCTGCCCCCGCAGACAAATCACGACCCTGGATACCCATGACGGCATCGGGGTTGTAGATGTCCGGGACCTGATGAGCGACAAAGAGATTGAAAACACCAGGAACAATCTCTATTCCCGGGGGGCAAATGTAAAACGAATCTACAACACCCCCCAATACAATAACCTGGATATCTACCAGATCAACTGTACCTACTATTCAGCCCTGGGAAATCACGACAATGCCTATCTGCTGGCGAGGGCTGTTCAGTTTTTTGCCCCCGGCATTCCCCAGGTTTATTATGTGGGGCTCCTGGCAGGACGCAATGATATCGGCCTTCTTGAAGATACAAAAAACGGAAGGGACATAAACCGCCATAACTACAGCCTCGAGGAAACAGATGCTGAGGTAAAACGCCCGGTGGTACAAAAACTGCTGCGCCTGATGGAGTTTCGCAACACCCATCCCGCTTTTTCCGGTACTTTTCGGCTCCTGGAAAGCGGACCGGACAGCCTGGCAATCGAATGGAATCAGGGCGAAGAGCTGGCCCGGCTTACCGCGGACCTGAAGAACCTCTCTTTCAGCATAGAAGCGACGCCGGCACCGAGGAAGAGACCAGAGCTTCTGGATTTGTAGACTCAGTTAAGGGCACCTCCTATGTTTTACGTCAAGACCCCAATCCAATAATTTGTAATTTATGATATTTCAGCTTCGCAAGCCTCTCTTTAAGCTGGCTATACCGATAATATGTCTTCTTTGTCACCAAGGTGTACAGAAGCTTTACTAATCTCCGAGCAATGGCAATAATCGCTACTGCTTTAGGTTTTCGAGTGATTAAAGTTTTGTAAGCCTCTTTCAAGTGCCCCCCACTTTTCGAACGCACCAGTGACCATGCTGCCTGTACGATCACTCTGCGCAAATATGCACATCCTCGCTTTGATATTGGCCCCATTCGATGAGTTTCCCCAGAGCTATCGACCCGAGGTGTGAGGCCTGCGTAGTTTGCCACCTGATCTGCATTCGCAAATCGACTTCCATCCCCTACGTAGGCAATAAAAGCCAACGCGGTAGCAGGACCGACTCCTGGGACAGACATGAGAATCCCAGTGTTCTTCTCGGATTCCAGGAACTGCTTTGTTTCCTGTTCTAAATCTTCAATAATCGCTTCACAGTAGGCAACCATTTCTATCAGTCGCCTCGCTTCTCGAACATGCCGTCCGGTAAGAAGGGTCAATACGTTCTTCTCTCTGTTCGATGCCGTTTTTAGATCCGCTTTCGTTATCGTTGTAATACCCGAATCGAGAAACACACTATGGAGCCGGTTTATGTACCTTGTTCGGTCTGCTTTGTAAGTTGCCAGTTCGGCTACAACTGACCTCTCCTCTTCCTCTTTCTTCGTTGGCAACGGTACGGTTGGCAATTCTTCTACCGGGTTCCGCTGTAACAGGCGGGCAATTTGTACTGCATCTTCCCTATCCGTTTTTTTCAGCGATTGGTAAATCATTGCAAGCTTCCCAGGGTTCAGAACAACAACATGGCACCCAACCCGGTCAGTCAGATATCGAGCAATATTGAACGCATTGTTCCCCGCTTCCAGTCCTACCAAATCATCATTACCCAATCTCTTGGCAAGTCGCTCTAAGCCAATCCCATCGGCTTTTCCATTGAACTGTTGATTCTTGGCTTTCTCATCGAGAATCGCACACTGGTAAGTCCGTTTACCAAGGTCGATGCCTACATACCGAATCTTCTCTTCCATTTTTCCCTCCTTTCGGTTATAAGAAGGACTGGGAGTCTTTGGTCAGACGCGAGTTACACCGTACTCCTATTCGCGGTTGCGCCGGTCACTCGGCGCACCGCTCTATGGTGTTCGGTGGCAGGTTTCAGTTAATCTCTAAAGCGAGGTCTTATGCCTCCCGGTGCCCTCAACCTACCGCCGGCTCCCCAATCCCGTCAGATAGAGGATAACTCTCTGCGCCCAACCACGTAAATCATACAATCTCTAAAAACGTGGTATTTTTGTTATAGGCAAGGCGGAGGGATTTTGAAGCACCCGCGTCCTGCGCCAAATACTATATTGATGCAGGAGAGGACTGCGGGAAATCCCGACAACACTGCATAGGGCAAAAAGAGTAGTTTTAAGAGGTGCCCTTAAAATACCGCAGGCAGCAGCGCGATTGTACTACCTGACCGGGCGGCAAGAATGTTCACGGTCCAGACCCGGTCTCAAGCGGAAAAAAAATCCGGAAAACCGTACCCGGTCCTCCCGGTTCCTCCATGGATCCATGCAGCTGCATGACCAGCTCCCGCACCAGAGTCAATCCCAGAGCTTTTGTATCCCCGGAAACCGCGGTAGAAGACATACCGATACCGTTATCCACGATGATCAAAGAAACAATATTATCCTTATCTTCTTTAATCTCTATGCGGATTACTCCCTCTTTTTTGCCATGAAAGGCATGTCTGATTGCGTTGGTCAGAAGCTCGTTGATAATAAGACCACAAGGAACAGCGGTTTCTATGCTTAAGGAAAGGGACGCGACATTTGTAACAAGCTGAATATCGGCCGCGTTCCGGGCAGAGGACTGAAGAAGGAATTGCGACAGGGATTCAACATAGCGGGGTAAATCTATCCGGGAAAGATCATCACTCATATACAGCTGCTCATGAATAAGTCCCATGGCCTGGATCCTCTGCTGCCCGGCTTTAAATGCCCTGATCATCTATGCCGCCTTCCTGAAGATTCAGCATGCTCGAAATAACCTGCATATTATTCTTGACCCGGTGGTGAAGCTCCTTGAGAAGGACCTCCTTTTCCCGCAGGGAAGCCACGATCTGTTCCCGAGACCTTTTTTGTTCAGTAATGTCACTGGCAATATTCATGACTCCGAATACATTTTCCGCAAGGTCCTCCAGGGGGGCGGCGGAAAGGGATATCCAGATGCGGGAACCGTCTTTACAGATGCTTTCCAGCTCCATGTTAATAACCTTTTCCTTTCTCTCTACAATCTTCTGCAAAAAGCCTCTATACGCAGCAAAATGCCCGGGAGGTATAATGGGCAGCTGTTTACCAAGGACCTCCCTGCTTTGCCACCCATATATGGACTCTGCTGCTTTACTCCAGATTTCGATTCGGCCCTCGGGATCGAGCAGTACTATGGCTATGGGTGAATGATCAATAAGGACCTGCAGTCTTGTATTGGCTTTTCGCAACCTGGCTTCCGTTTTCCTGATATCCACGATCCGGAACTCAAGCCGCTCCCGAACCTTGTTCAACTGATCCGTCATGCTGTTAAAGACTGCGGCAAGTACGGAAATCTCCCGGGGACCTTCGAGATCAGCCCGCAGGTTTTGTTCACCCCGGGATATTCTCACCGCCGTGCTGGTCAGGTGCGAAATGGGCACAGTGATCCTGCGGGACGCCAGGATTCCGGTAAGGATGGACGCAGCAGCGGCAGAAAGGAGGGCCTGCCGCACAATCGGATAAAAAGATCGATTCCAGGGGATCTCAGTAACTACCGCCCAGCTTGTGGACGTCACTGGAACATACATGCCCACAACGTACTCACCGTCTATGCCGGAATACCGTTTGTCAATCCCGGACTGATTCGCTCCATTTTCTATAAAGACCGCGACTATCGGCAGGTCCGACACGTTCTCAGCGGCCAGCACTCTTGTCAGGTCCGGATGAGCCAGGAGACGGCCTTTTGAATCGATTATATACGCATAGCCGCCGTTTTCTATTGCCACTTGTCCGATAAAGTCCCACATAAACCTGAGGCTGAGTTCTGCGACCAAAACTCCCTGAAAATCTCCGAACACGTCAAATACCGATATGGAAACAGCCACATTAGGTTCATTGGTAACCTGGTCGATATGGACCTCCCCTACCATGGTCTTCCGAATCGTCACAAGATTCTTTCCCTGTGTGTCCAGATACTCTGTAAGACGTTGTGAACCTGAGTCATCAAGAAGGGAAAATCTCCCTTGCAGATTCCCGTCTCTGTCAAGAAACGCCGCCTGCTGCAAAGCAAGAGAAAGGCTTTTCATCTGTCCAATTTCAGGCTTTTCTGCAGGAGTGTTTCCTTCTCCGGGCAATACTACAGCACGGCAAATCCAGCCGTGCCCTGTCCCCGGAGAGGAAAACATGGGCGGTTCAAGTCCAGCGGGGGTCTCTACAGTTTCTGCTAGGCTTTTTTACCTTTCAGGAACCGGGTAATCTTCTTGAAAAGCGAGACCTTGGCGTGCTTCTTCTCTGCCTGGGCCAATTCCGGGCTGATCTTGAAATCCTCGCCATACTTCTGCCGGTAGTATTCGACCCGTGCTTCCAGGGACTGGTCACCTTTTCGGGCCAGCTCTGGCGTGATCTTCCGGTTGCTTTTACGGGGGGCCTGGTTTCTCGGTTCCCGTCGCTTCGGCGGTACCGGTTCCTTTTCCCGCTTTTTGCCGCGACGGGCTGTTCCGGGTGCTTGAGCCCCCTGGGTATCCCGCGGGCGTCCGTCTTTGCGGCCCCGCTGATTTTCCGGCTTCTCCCTGCGCTGATCGCCGCCTTTGCCGACCTGAGTCTGCCTGCCGGTAACGGATTCGATGTCCCTGGAGATCTCCCGGCTGCGATCCCGGTCACGGTCACGGGAATCCCGCTTGGGTCCGCGGCGGACACCGCGCGTTTCTCCCCGTTTCCTGTCTCCCCGGCGGTCACTACGGCGATCGTTACGGCGATCTCCCCGGTCGCGTATCAGGTAGTGGTCATGCATGACGTTCATGCCTGAGCTCTGGTCCTCCGCCAGGATAGAATGATCAAACTCTGCCACGGGAATCTTCATACCGATAAAGCTCTCAATAGCCGGCAGCCCGTAGACAAAACGTTCACAGGCCAGAGTAATGGCCTTTCCTTCCCTGCCGGCCCGGGCTGTCCTGCCGATTCGGTGCACATAGCTCTCCGGATCCTCGGGAACGTCATAGTTGATCACCATGTCCAGATCATTAATATGCAGTCCCCGTGCAGCTACGTCAGTGGCAACCAGGAAACGCAGGTCTCCCTTTTTGATACGGTTAATGGTGGAAAGGCGTTTTTTCTGAGGCATATCCCCCATAATGTACTCACAGGGGAATCCGTTCAGGGAGAGGCGTTTGGCCACCTCTACCGCCGCGAACTTGGTGTTGGTAAAGATAATCGCGTTGGACGGCTGCATTGACGTAAAAATGCCGATCAGCATCCGTATTTTTTCGTCCCGGGAAAGGTGATAGATGCTCTGGTCGATCTCTTCCACTGTAATGGATTCCGGTTCGATCTCGATATGCACCGGATCCCTCATGTATTCCCAGGCCAGGTTCTGGACCCGTACACTCATGGTAGCGGAAAAAAGCATAGTCCTGCGCTGATCCAGGGGAGGAAGCATCTTGACAATACGCCTCAGGTCCGGCAGAAAGCCCATATCAAAGAGGCGGTCCGCCTCATCGATAACAACAGTACCGAACTCGGTAAAATCCATCTTTTTCTGCTTGCCAAAATCAATCAATCGTCCCGGGGTTCCGACGGCGATATCCACACCTTCCCGAAGCATTCGCTCCTGATCCGCATACCCGACACCGCCGTAGAAGCTGCCTACCTTGAAATCAAGATGGCTTCCCAGCAGTTTAGCTTCTTCCTCTATCTGTACCACCAATTCCCGGGTGGGAGCGATAATCAGGGCCTTCTTCTTCTCTACCAGGTTGGACAGAAACAGATGATAGATGGAGAGCAGAAAGGCCGCGGTTTTTCCCGTCCCTGTCTGGGACTGGGCCGTCACATCCTTGCCGGCAAAAATCGCCTGAAAACATTGTTCCTGTACAGGCATACATTCGTCAAAACCGGCTTCTTGAATACCCGTCTGGATATCCGGATGAAAATCAAAGTCTGTAAATCTCATACTGGCCTTACTATAGCACTTTTACCGGAGCTGCAACAAGATTCATCCCGTACCCCCGGCAAAGGGACGAAAAGTGCGGGCCAGACCGCCTTCTGAGGTCTCTCTATAATCCCGTCCAAGGTCCTTGCCGGTGCGATACATGGTTTCAACCACCTGATCAAAACTGACTGAATGACTGCCGTCGGACTGCAATGCATAGACTGCCGCCTCCACCGCCCGAGCAGCGGCCATGGCATTACGCTCAATGCAGGGAATCTGCACCAGTCCCTGGACGGGATCGCAGGTCAGGCCCAGGTGGTGCTCCAAGCCCATCTCCGCCGCGTATTCCACCTGTTTACGCGTCCCCCCGATCAGATGTGCCGCTGCGGCAGCTGCCATGGCACAGGCGGTACCGACCTCGCCCTGGCAGCCTACTTCGGCCCCGGAAACAGAAGCATTATGCCGTACCAGTATGCCGATAAGACCGGCTATGGCCAGAGCCCTGAATATGCGCTCCTCCGGCAGCTTGTGCGATTCGGCATAGAAGGCCAGTACCGCGGGAACAACCCCCGATGCTCCGCAGGTCGGCGCAGTCACAACCACGCCTCCGGCTGCGTTCTCCTCCGATACCGCCAGAGCATTGGCAAAAAGTCTGCCCAGATCCCGGGTTATGCCCCTGGTATCCCGTACCCTGGCCATATACTGGGAAGCTTTTCTGGGAAGCTTCAATCCGCCGGGCAGGGAGCCTTCGGCCAGAAGTCCCCGCTGTATACTCTGCGTCATGGCGGTCCAGACCTGTTTCAGGTGTTCCTCGAGCCCCGGTTCCCGCTGATATGCGTAGCTCCAGAGGGGGACTTCCTCGTGATTGCAGTATGCGAGAATAGATTGCAGGCTCTCGTGTTCGTAGGGACGCGGCGCCTCGGACAAGCCGGGATACAGAATACTCCCCCCTCCGACACTGTAGACTTCCCTGATTCCAGGAGAGTCCTTGCCGCTGCCATGGGCGGTCATGCGCATTCCGTTCGGGTGCCCGGGTAATTCTGTTTCCGGGTGCCACTGAAAGAAGCAGCGATCCCGGCCCAGGACATCGGAAATTGCCCTGTCAGTCAGGTGGCCCCGTCCAGTAGCGGCAAGGCTGCCGAAGAGCTCAATGGTAAACCGTTCTGCATTCGGGAAATCTATTAAAAATTGTTCAGCCGCAGCCGCGGGGCCCAGAGTGTGACTGGACGATGGACCGCGCCCGATTTTATAGAGATCGATGATCCCTTTCATTTCAGCCATAGTGACCTCACGATCAGAATTGTAAATCCATGATATTCTACCATAATAAATGATATTTACATGAATATTTTAAATTATAATTGACATTTTGCGCAATCTTACCCAGAATATTGGTATGCCCCTGGATGAACTGAACCGCGCGATTCTGTACCAGCTGAAAGACGGCAGGCGATCTTTTCGCCGTATTGCCGAAGAGATCGCTGTAACCGAGAATACAGTACGCTCCAGAGTCAACCGGATGCTTGAATCCGGGGTAATGGAGATTCGCGCCCTGGTGGAGCCTGAGGCGGTTCCCGGCGGCCAGCTGGCTGTGGTGGGAATAAAACTGGCTACCATGGACCTGGTAAACAAGGGAGAAGAGATCAGCCGTCTCAAAGGGGTCGTCTCCGTAAAGGTCGTAACCGGACGCTTCGATCTGATTATAGAGGTCCTGCTTACCGAAGGCTTCGGTCTTCTGGAATTCTACACCCAGGAGGTCTCCCGGGTGCAGGAGATCGATTCAGTCGAGACCTTTATCGTCTACAAAAGCTACAACAGCAAAGTCCCGTTTAATCAAAGCCCTCAGGAACTCCCGGAGGATGAGGAACTCTCCGGTTCAGGGAGGAATTAATATGACAGCCTTACAACGGACACCCCTTTTTTCAGCCTATGCCGACAGCGAAGAGGTAAAACTCATCGATTTCGGGGGATGGGAGCTTCCGGTACAGTTCAACACCGGTATTATAGCGGAGCACAAGGCGGTACGCAGTAATGCCGGCCTCTTTGATGTCTCCCATATGGGGGAGATCTTCGTCGAAGGAGACGGGGCAGGCAGCTACCTGGACCGTCTTGTTACCGGTCATGTCAGCGCCATGAAAGAGGAGAGCTGCCTCTACACGGTTCTATGCAACAGCAAGGGCGGAGCCGTAGACGACCTTGTCGTCTATCGTCTGGGAAAGAAAAGCTACATGCTGGTAGTTAACGCCGCCAACACGGAAAAGGATCTTCGCTGGATTACAACAGAGAACCCGGCGGCCCCGGAACGAAAAACGGAAACCCGCATAGAGAACCGCTCGGACCAATGGGTGCAGCTCGCCCTGCAGGGGCCAAGGGCAAAAGAGTACCTCCAGGGTCTTGTAGATGTTAACCTGACGGACCTGGCATTTTACCACTTCTTTACCCATGTTTCCCTTGCCGGGGTCCGTACCCTGGTTTCCCGTACCGGCTATACCGGGGAAGACGGCTTCGAAATCTACTGTGACGCCTCTGACGGTCCCCGGTGTCTGGCAGACACTGCTGAATCACGGTATGGACACGGGACTGCTTCCCTGCGGACTCGGAGCCAGGGACACCCTGCGCCTGGAAGCCCGTCTGCCCCTGTACGGCCATGAGCTTACAGAGCAGACCGGACCTCTGGAGGCGGGACTCAAAGTCTTTGTGAATTTCGACAAGGGAGACTTTGTCGGCCGGGAAGCTTTGGAGGGGATCCTGAAAAGCGAAAGCTACCGGGTACTGCGGGGAGTCCGGATGGTCGACCGGGGTGTTCCCCGCCAGGGGTATCCTGTATTCAAGGAGAATCTACCCATCGGCGAGGTAACGAGCGGCGGTAAATCTCCGAGCCTCGACGAGTTTATCGCCCTGGTACGGGTGCCGAAAGGAAGCTTACGAACCGGCGATCAGATACAGATCGAGATCAATGGCAAGCGCAAAACCGGGGAGGTTGTTGCCACCCCCGTTTCATAAAAAAGCCTATGGAGGGTAATGATGAGTTCTGAAATCAGGAAAAACCTTAAATACGCGGAAAGCCATGAGTGGGGTCCGTGTGGGAAGGCACTATTGCTTATGTAGGGAATCTCTGATCATGGCCCAGGATAGCCTGGGAGAGATTGTATTTGTGGAGATCCCCGAAGTGGACGATGAGGTTAAAAAAGGAGACGAGGTAACGACCATCGAATCAGTCAAAGCTGCCTCATCAATTTACGCCCCCGTGTCCGGAACTATCAGCGAGGTAAACGAGGCCCTGGAGGATGAACCGGAAAAGGTCAACCAGGATCCTTACGGAACCTTTCTCTTTGCCATCGATATGAAAGACCCCGGTGAACTCGATTCCCTGATGGACGCAGCGGGGTATGAGAAGTTCCTGGCGGAGAGCGAGGAGTAAGGAAGGAAATCATGTTTGCCTATCTTCCCCATACGGAGACAGAGATCCGCGGCATGCTGGACCGTATAGGTGTCAGTTCCCTGGACGACCTCTTCCTGGATATCCCGGAAAAAATCCGGCTCAAGAACGGGATTGATCTGCCCTCCGGTATCGGGGAATATCAGGTCTTCCGGGAAATGAAAGCTCTGTCGCAAAAGAACAATATACAGCCGGTTTCGTTTCTCGGCTGCGGCTGTTACGACCATCTTATCCCGGCGGTAATAAAGCACCTGACCGGCAGATCCGAGTTCCTTACAGCCTATACCCCCTACCAAGCGGAAATGTCCCAGGGAATGCTCCAGGTTATCTTCGAGTTCCAGAGTCTCATGTGCCGGCTTGCCGGACTGGAGGTCTCCAACGCCTCCCTCTACGACGGGCATACCGCCGCCGCCGAGGCAGCTGCCATAGCGCTGAACAGCGTTAAAAAGGCAGACACTGTGCTCGTTTCGGCCAGCTGTCATCCCTCGACTATCCGGATACTCGGCAGCTATTACGCCGACATGGGAATCACAGTCGAGACAGTTCCCGCCGAGAGAGGTGTGACTTCACTAAAGCAGCTGCAGGTAATGCTCAACGAAAGGGTCGCCGGAGTTATTATCCAGACTCCGAATATCTACGGTTTGCTGGAAGACCTCACCGGGCTCGCGATATGCTCAAGGCCAATGGTTCCCTGCTGATCATCAGCGCCAATCCCCTCTCCCTCGGAGTCTGCCGCTCGCCGGGGGAATGGGGGGCGGACATAGCTGTCGGAGACTGCCAGCCCCTGGGGCTGGCCCCCAATTACGGCGGGCCTTCGGCGGGCTATATTGCCGCGTCGAAAAAGCTCATCCGTAAAATACCCGGACGGATATCCGGGCTTACCATGGACAAGGAGGGACGCCGCGGCTTTGTTCTTACCCTGCAGGCCCGGGAACAGCATATAAAA
This sequence comes from Marispirochaeta sp., assembly GCF_963668165.1. Lineage (NCBI taxonomy): Bacteria > Pseudomonadati > Spirochaetota > Spirochaetia > Spirochaetales > Spirochaetaceae > Marispirochaeta > Marispirochaeta sp. The sequence continues at coordinate 1,185,861 of NZ_OY764212.1, forward strand.
CGCCAGCGGGCGACGTCGAACATCTGTTCCAACCAGGCCCTGGCCGCACTGGGAACTACAATCTACCTGAGCAGTCTCGGCGAAGAGGGGCTCAAAGAGATCGCACTTCGGAATATGAACAATGCCGCCTACGCCTTTAAAAGACTAACTACCCTCCCCGGGGTTGAGGCAGCTTTCGAAGGAAACTTCTTTAACGAGTTCACCCTGAACCTCCCCCGGAACGCGGAAAAGGTTGTCGCTGAGCTTGCAGAGCGCGGTTTCTTTGCGGGTGTACGGAGAAGCGCCTCAATCCTGCAGCCGACTCCGCCCGCCTGATCGTAGCGGTTACGGAGAAACGCAGCAGGGAGGAGATCGACGGACTCGTCGGGGCAATGAAGGAGGCTATCGCATGAACAGCGATTTTCCCCTGGTTTTTGAACGTTCCCGGCCGGGACGCCGCGGCTATATACTCCCGAAACAGATATCGAACAACAGTCTGTGCAGAAGCTCCTCCCCACATCCCTGATCCGAGAGAGGGCACCTGGGCTGCCGGAGCTTTCGGAAGTCGATGTGGTACGCCATTTTACCGGCCTTTCCCGGCGCAACTTTGGGGTGGACTTGGGGTTTTATCCCCTCGGCTCCTGCACCATGAAATACAACCCAAAAATTAATGAGGATATCGCAGGACTTCCAGGTTTCACCGCCCTTCATCCTCTGGTTCCCGAGTCTGCCGCTCAGGGCAGTCTGGAACTGATGTACCGGCTGCTCGAAAACCTGGCGGAAATTACCGGCATGGATACCGGTACTCTGCAGCCTTTTGCCGGAGCCCAGGGAGAATATACGGGGATGAAGCTCTTTCGGGCATGGTTTAAGCAGCGGGGAGAAACCGGACGCACCAAGGTGCTGGTCCCGGATTCCTCACATGGAACCAATCCGGCTTCCGCCCACATAGCCGGTTTCGAAGTGGTGGAGATTCCTTCGGACAAAGACGGCCGAATCTCCATGAACGCCCTTCAGGAACACCTGGACGAAACCCTTGCGGGGATCATGCTGACAAATCCCAACACCCTGGGGCTCTTTGAAACGGAGATCCTGGAGATTGCCGCGGCAGTACACAAAGCCGGGGGACTGCTCTACTACGACGGTGCCAATCTGAACGCCATAAGCGGGCAGTGCCGTCCGGGGATATGGGCTTTGATGTTGTACACCTGAACCTGCACAAGACCTTTTCTACTCCCCACGAGGCGGCGGACCGGGGGCCGGTCCGGTTCTTGTCAAGGAACGGCTCAAAACTTTTCTGCGGGACCTTTAATTGCCAAAGAAGGAAACAGCTACACCTTACAAGCCCAGGGCCCGGAGAGCATGGGACCGGTGGCTGGTTTCTACGGCAATGTGGGAGTAATGGTCAGGGCGGCGGTCTACCTCCGCAGCATGGGCGGAGACGGTCTCTCCCTGGCGGCGAAACTGGCAGTGCTGAACGCCAACTATCTTCGGGTCTCTCTTGCGGAGAGTTTGGATATTCCCTACAACTCCCTCTGTAAACACGAGTTTGTACTCTCCGCCCGGAACCTGAAAGAACAATACGGAATCACCGCCATCGACATCGCCAAGGGCCTGATTGACAGGGGAATCCACCCGCCGACGGTCTATTTTCCCCTGATTGTTGCTGAAGCCCTGATGATAGAACCCACGGAAACAGAGAACAAGGAGACCCTGGACCAGTTTATCGACGTAATCAGCGATATAGTCCGGGCCGCCGCGGAAGAGCCGCAAACCCTCAAGGAAGCCCCAGGGACCACTCCGGTGGGACGACTGGACGAAGTCCTGGCGGCACGAAAACCCAGGGT